>CANGZM010000063.1 GCA_947458155.1 Synechococcaceae cyanobacterium
CTGCCCGAACTGCCGGCTTTCGGTGGTCCCCTCGAAAGCCAAGGAGCCGTGGCCGAAGCCCAGCGGCGGGCCGCCAAGGCCCTGGGGGCCGATGCCTGTTGGTTCGGGGTAAATGGCGCCTCGGGGCTGCTGCAGGCGGCCCTGCTGGGGCTATGTCCGCCCGGCTCGCGGGTGCTGTTGCCCCGCAATCTGCACCGCTCCCTGCTCCATGCCTGCGTGCTCGGCGACCTGGAGCCGCTGCTTTACGGGCTGCCCTTGGATCCCATCAGCGGCCATTGGCTGCCGCCCCCGCCCGAGCACCTCGGCCAGGTGCTGAGAGCCGCCCTTAGCCAGGGTCCCGTCGCCGCCTTGGTGCTGGTCGATCCCACTTACCAGGGGCGGGGGGCTGATTTGGCGGCCCTGGTGGCCCTCGCCCATGGCAGCGCTGGCGGTGCGAGGGGGCTACCGGTGCTTGTGGACCAGGCCCATGGCGATGGCTCCGCCCTGGCCGCCGGGGCCGATCTGGTGGTGCTGTCGTTGCAGAAGGCCGCCAGCGGCCTTGCCCAGAGCGCCGTTCTGCTGGCCCAGGGTCCCCGCATTGATCACCAGGTCCTCGAGCGCTCCCTGCTCTGGCTGCAGACCTCAAGCCCTAGCGCCCTACTGCTGGCCTCCTGCGCCACCGCCCTCGACGAATGCCTTTCGGCCGCGGGGCAGCGCCGTCGCCGCCGGGCCAAACGGCGCGCCTTGGAGCTGCGCCAACGGCTGGAAGCGCTGGATTTGCCCTTTGTCCGCAACGACGATCCCCTGCGGCTGGTGCTGGCCACCGCCCCCATGGGCATCAATGGCCTGGAGGCCGACGCCTGGCTGCTGGAACGGGGCGTAATCGCCGAGCTGCCCGAGCCGGGCAGCCTCACCTTCTGCCTCGGCCTGCGCCCCCCCCTCGGGCTCGACCGACGTCTGGGCCGCCAGCTCCTGGCCTTGCGTGCCGCCTTGGGCGGTGCGCCCTTCCCCCCCTTTGCGGTGCCGCCGTTACCCCTGGTCGCCAGCCTCGCTCTGCCCCTGGGGGTCGCTTGGCGGGCCCAGGCCGTTGAGCTTCCCTTGCAGGAGGCCACGGGGGCGATTGCGGCCCGCCCGCTGGTTCCCTACCCGCCTGGTATCCCCCTGCTGATTCCCGGCGAGCGGCTGGATTGGGAGCGGACCCGCTGGTTGCTGGATCAACGGCATCAGTGGCCTGGCCAGATCGCTGATACTTTGTGGGTGGTTGCCCCGCTTTAATCCCCCTGCCCGACGAATATCGCTGGGATTTCGTCACCCCGGGTCTACCCGATGGTGTCTTTGAAGATGCTCCGGGCTTCAGCCCAACCCCCATGGAGCTGCGGGTGATGTTGCTGGCCCACCTCAGGCCAAGGGCCGATTCCCTTGTCTGGGATATTGGGGGAGGCACGGGGGCCCTGGCCCTGGAAATCGCCCGGCTGCTCAGCACCGGTGCCGTTCACACCCTCGAACGGGATCCTGAAGCGATCGAACTGCTCGAACGCAATCGCCTGCGCTTTGGCATCACCAACCTCCACATCCATGCCGGCCAAGCCCCGGCCGACCTCAACCAGTTACCACCGCACCCCGATCGGGTTTTGCTCGAAGTCGGCCGCCCCCTGGGGGATGTGCTGTTGGCGGTCTGGCAGCAACTGCGCCCCAGCGGTCGCCTGGTGATCAGCACCGTCAGCCTGGAGGGCCTGGTTGATGCCACCGATACCCTGAGTCAGTTGGGAGCCCTTGATGTACAGGTGGTGCAAGCCACCGTGCATCGCATGCAACGGCGCGGCAGCCAGGCCAAGTTGGCCGCCGCCGAGCCTCTTTTTCTGATTGCCGCCGAGCGTTAGTCCATCCCGAGCCCGTCTTGCCGCCGCTTCCCCAGCCCCGCACCCGCACCTCCCTGGCCCGCCTGGCCAGCGGCTGGGCGGCTGGAGGTATCGGCGTCCTGGTGGTGGTGTTGGGGGGCTGGTTTTTCACTTTGGCCGTGGGGGTGATCGTGCACCTGGGACTGTTGGAGTTTTTCCGCATGGCCCAGTTCAAGGGAATCCGGCCGGCGGCCCGCACCACCCTGGTGGCCGTGCAGTTGTTGTTGTTCAGCACCGAAGCCGCCGCCGGTGGCTGGCTGTCCCACAGCGCCACCTCGTCGGGGGCGAGCGTGGGGGACGTGGCAACGGCGGTACTGCCCGCTTCCGGCGCCGTTATCTGCGGTTGGCTGATGTTGCAGCCCCGGACGGGCACCATCGCCGACATCGCCGCCTCCATCTTTGGCCTCTTCTACCTGGGTTTTCTGCCCAGCCACTGGATCAAACTGCGCGACCTCAGCGATCCGGCCCTGGCCCCCAATCTGACCGGCACGATGCCGGGTCTGAACCTGCCCTGGACCTCGGGGCTGGCGCTCACCCTGTTGGCTTGTTTCCTGATTGTGGCCACCGACATCGGCTCTTATGTGATCGGCAGGCGTTGGGGAAGCCGGCCCCTCTCCCCCATTTCCCCCGGCAAAACCGTGGAGGGGGCCCTGGGGGGCGTGGGCTGTGCGGCCCTGGTGGGGGCCTGTGGCGGCCTGCTGCTGGGCTGGAGGCTGGGCTGGCTGTTAGGTGGGGGTCTGGGGATTGTGGTGGCCCTGTTCGCCCTGGTGGGGGACCTCACCGAATCGATGATGAAACGGGACGCGGGCCTCAAGGATTCCGGTGACGCCATCCCAGGCCACGGCGGCATCTTGGACCGCATCGATAGTTATCTATTCGTGCCGGCGGTGGTCTATTCCCTCGTCACCCTCGCCCTGCCCCTGCTGCAGCGGCCCTGACGGGGATCAATCCAGCCCCCTATACACCACCCCCAAGGGCGGTCAGGGCCGCACCAGGGCCTCGCCCTCCAACAGCAACATGCCGGCCTCCAACTCGGCCCGCTCAATGTGAATCGCCGGATCCATCGGCAACCGGTAGATCGGTCCCTGCGCCTGGGTCTGAAGCACGACGGTGCCCCCGGATGCCGCCAGGGTCGCTGCTACCTCAATGGGCCGGTCCTGGCCGGTGCTGGGGGCGCTCAAGATCAGGCGCCTGTCCAGGATGCGAACCCGCATCAAGGGGGAAACTCCCAGCAGGGCCTCCACCAGGTTGTCGCCCAGTTGGCGCCATTGGGCCGAGCCAAGGGAGCGGTTCAGGTCCTCGCTGTTGAGATAAAGCTGACCCCTTACCCGAAAGGGCTCCCGCAGCAGGCTGCCCTGGCCCCGCAGGGCCGCCCCCGGCCGCAGACGAATGGACTCGCCCCGCAGTTCGACCGATTCGAAGCGCAGATCCTGAAAAACCACCCGCCGGGCCCGCAATCGGGCCGCCTCCAGCTGCCCTTTGAGCAACCGGGCGGCGGATCCCTCCAGCTGGATCTCAAGGCTGTCGATCTGTTGACATTGCTGCCTTAACCAGAGTTCCAGGGCCCGCGCCAGCAGGGCCAGAAGCGGCCCACCACCAGAACGCTCCCCCCCAACATTGGTCGCAGCCCAATCGGGCGGGAGGGAAGAACCCGAACTCATTGGTAGCAACTATCTGGCGCTTGGTGCATTCTCTAATCCATCCGCGCCCGGCGGCCCGCCAGAAAGGCTTCCGCCGCCGTGACCAGGGCCAAAAGCACCAGGCCCGCCAGGCCGACCCAGCGGTCGGACTCCTGGGTGGCACCCCGGTTCTGGGCAAGCCAAGCTCCCAGGGCAAACCAAGAGGTGCTGATCGCACTGGTGATCCAATAGGGCCGCCAGCGTCGTTGGTAGAGATAACCCGCCCCCAGGCCCGGCAGCACGTTCAACAAGGCCGCCAGCCAGGGGGCTGCCCAGGCTAGGGCGAAGCGGCGATCTGCAGCGGTGGGCTGGTTCCAGTTGGCTGGAACCCTGGGGTCTGGCGCCAGGGGGGAGGGGGTAGCCACAGCAAAGTGCCAAGCAAGGGTTGGCTCACTCTGGCGTTGCCGCCACCACATGGGCGTCCAGTAGGGCCCGATGCAGACGTTCCAGCCTCCTGGTATTGACCCCCAGATCGGAATCTCCCAACCTGGAGGCCGAGCGCACCTCCAGCTCGTGGCTGGCGGGGAGGGTGTGAATTTCCAGGTCATCGACAAAGCCAAACAAGCGGCTGCTGGCCGTGGCGTGCAGGTATCCCGCCCGGGTATCGACCACCTCCACCCCCTCGAGGCCCAAAATCACGGGCACCAGTTGCTCAAGGCTGGTGCCCGCTTGGGTCAGGGGCCAGCGGGCGCTGGCGCAGTGGGCTGGGGAACCACAGGGCGCCAGGTGGTTCTGCTCCAGCCCGAGATTGGCGGGCACCGGGCCGGCCAGATGCAGCAGGGAGGCCTGGGCCGGCGCCCCGGCCAGCGTCTGGAATAGGAGCAACAACCCTGCTACAACAAGCGACTTGAGCCGCTGCAGCAGCCCGTGGATCCGAACGCCAAAGGGGGGCAAGGCAAGGCCTGCAAGGATCGTTCCATCCTGGGTGATCAGAGCCCACCGCTGTGCTCAGAGCCCCTGTTCGCCCAGGTTGCGCTTGCGCCAGGCGGCGGCCACCGTGGCGGGCTGGTCGAGATGGGGCAAGTGGCCACAGGCCTCCAACTCCTCGATGCGGTTTCCCAACAGCGCCTGGGCAGCGCGTTTCTGGGGCGCTCTCAGGATCCGATCGTCCTTTCCCCAGAGCACGGCCAGGGGCTGGGCCGGCAGGGGGGCGCCACAACCGGCAAAGCCGCCGGAGCGGGCAAAGCGGCGCAGGGCCTCGGCCCAACCTGGGGTTGGCAGGTGCACAGAAGCGATCTCCAGCTCGGCGGGGCCGACAGCGCTGTCGGGATCGGCGAAGGCACTGCGGCACAACCCCTGGCGCACCCCCGGCCGCGCCAGGAATCGCACCCCCAAGGCGTCCAGCAGGGGAGGCACCGGCATCGGGCGCCCCGTCAACCCTGCCGGGGCCAAGAGCAGTAAGCGGGCAATCGCTTCGGGGTGACGCCGGGCCAATTCCACCGCCACCGAGCCACCCATGGAGGCCCCAATTACACCCACTCCTGGGCCGAGGCGTGGCAGCAGGGCCTCCAGGTGGCGCAGCACCGCCTCCGGGTCGTAGTCCGCACCCGCAGGACGGGGGCAAAAGCCAAAACCATGCAGGTCTGGAATTACCAGGCGGTGATCGCTGGCCAGCAGGGGCGCCAGGCGCCGGAACTCCAGAAACGAGCTGTCAAAGCCATGCAGCAACAGCACGGTGGGTCCCTGGCCCAACACCGCCACCGGCGTCTGCAAGCCCGCTGCGCCAGAGGCCGCGAGTGGGCCCTGCCACCACTGCACCGAGCTGGCCAGTGCCCGGGCCTGGGGGTCGATCAGGGAGCGGGCGGCAGCCTCCACCAGCGCCTGAGAGGCCGCTACCAAGGGATCGGTAGCGGCAGGATCAGCGCCTGGGGTAGGCAGCTTGGGCAAGCCGCTCAGGGCCAAAGGACCTCGGCGGTTGTGCTCACCAAGGCGGCCATCAGATCGGTGGGCTGGACCGGAAACGGCAGCAGATGCAGGTCGGATCCTTCCTGACAGGCGTGGTCGCAGACCAGCTGCAGGTCTTGGAGGCAGGTCTGGGCCAATCCCAGTTCCGCCAAGTCCACGGGCAGTTGCAGGGCCTGGAAGAATGTCAGCAACTGGCGGCGGGCCTGGCCCGCCAAGGGGTGACCCGCCAGCATTTCTTCGAGGCGCAGTTGGGCCAGGACCCCAAAACCGACTTTCTCACCATGGAGATGGCCAGCGCTGGCCGGGAGTTGGGTCAGGCCGTTGTGGATTGCATGGGCCGCCACCGTGCGGCAGCGGGCGCCACCCAGACCTCCCACCAAGCCGGCGGTCAGGGCACAGCCTTCGGCCACCCGCACCCAGGCTGCTGAGTGGGGGTCGGCCATGGCGGCTTCGCCATCGAGCAATAACTGATCCCGCAGCGTTCGAGCCACCTGCAGGGCCTGCTGCACCAGCCCATCGTCACTGGAAGCACTGCTGACGGAAGCCTCGTACCACTTGGCCATTGCATCAGCAATGCCACTGGCCAGGGTTCGGGGCGGCGCGGTGCGTACCAGGTCGTGGTCAAAAACAAGCAGCTCGGGGCAGCTGGGTAGAACCACGTCTCGCCGAAATGCACCCTGGGGGGAATACAGGTTGGCCAGGGCCGTCCATCCGGCGCAGGTGGCTGCGCTGGTGGGCACCGTCACGCAGGGCAGGCCCAGGCGATGGGCCAATAATTTGCCCCCGTCCATCACCTTGCCACCACCTATGGCCACTACAGCATCAAAAGGTTCCAGGCTGGACTGGTTGGTGATAAGCCGGTCCAGGTCTTCGCCGCAACAGTCGAAGACGAGTTCCACCTGGGTGGCTTTGACACCATGGCCGGCCAGATCAGTGATGCACTGCTGGCGCAGGGGGGCCGTGGCGGTACTGCGCCCAAGCAGTAAGGGCCTGCGGCTCAGGGCTCGGATGTCATCAAGTGAATCCCGCCATGCTCCTGGTCCCCGAACCACTAGGCGGGGGGCCAGGATTTGGTGAGTCACGCTTGAAGGGCAAGCTGGCCCGGTTGGAGAGGAACTCACCGCTGGGGATTCAGGTGCCGGCACCGGCGAGTTCGGGCAGGGCGGCTGGGGCCAATTCGCCCTGCTTGAGGATCACCACCTGCTTGGCCTCGTTGATGTCGACGACGGCTGAATCGCCTTCGCCGATACGACCGGAAAGGAATTCCTCCGCCAAGGAATCTTCCAGTAGACGCATCACGGCACGACGCAGGGGTCTGGCGCCATAACTGGGGTTGTAACCCTCTTCTACTAGCCGTTCTTTGAAGGCATCGGTAACGGAAAGGTTGATGCCTTTCTCGGCCATGCGACCAAAGACTTCACGCAACATGATTTCAGCAATCAGCTTGACCTCATCGCGGGTGAGCTGGCGGAAGACAATGATTTCGTCCAAGCGATTGAGGAACTCAGGGCGGAAATACTGCTTGAGTTCTTCGTTGACTAATGAACGAATGCGATTGTATTGAGTTTCTTCCTGGGCGCCACCAGAAAATTCGAAGCCCAAGCCACCGCCGCCCTTCTCAATGACTTTTGAACCAATGTTCGAGGTCATGATGATGAGGGTATTTTTGAAATCAACCGTTCGGCCCTTGGAATCGGTAAGGCGACCGTCTTCAAGCAACTGCAACAGCAGATTGAAAACGTCTGGGTGAGCTTTCTCGATTTCATCAAAGAGCACCACGGTGTAGGGACGACGTCGCACCGCTTCAGTGAGTTGCCCGCCTTCATTGAAGCCTACATAACCCGGAGGTGAACCAATCAACTTACTGACGGTATGGCGCTCCATAAATTCACTCATGTCGAGGCGAATCATGGAATCTTCGCTGCCGAAGAAATAGGCCGCTAACGCTTTGGTCAACTCGGTTTTACCCACTCCGGTGGGTCCGGAGAAGATAAAGCTGGCGATGGGTCGGTTGGGATTTTTCAAACCTACCCGTGCCCGACGAATCGCCCGGGAAACCGCCTTGACCGCTTCGTCTTGACCGATCAGCCGCTGATGGAGAGTTTCCTCCATGTTGAGCAACTTCACCGATTCGCTTTCGGTGAGCTTCTGAACAGGCACCCCTGTCCAGGATGCGACGATATGGGCAATGTCCTCCTCCGTAACCACCGGGGTGCGCTCTTCTGGGGACAGGGCTGCTTGGACCTGATTGAAAATCGGTTCGACATCGCCATCGGCAGCGGCAGCCTCCGCAGTCGAAGGTTCATCATCCCGCCTGGCTTGAAGAATGCCGCGTATCTGGTCGCGAAGTTCGACCTCTTTGTCGCGAAGTTCTCCAGCTTTAGTGTAGTTCTGATCGCGAACTGCTTCTTCTTTCTGTTTTTGGACGTCACGCAATTGACGGTCCACTTCTTTGGCGGCAGGCGGCAGCTTGGAATTCATCAACCGCACCCGGCTACCGGCTTCATCGATCAGATCGATGGCCTTATCAGGAAGGAAGCGATCACTGATGTAGCGATCCCCCAAGGTGGCGGCGGCAATTAGGGCCTCGTCGGAGATCTTGAGGCGATGGTGCTGCTCGTAACGCTCCCTAAGGCCACGCAGAATTTCGATCGTATCTACAACTGAGGGTTCACCCACCATTACTGGTTGGAAGCGGCGCTCTAGGGCCGCATCGCGCTCAATGTGCTTGCGGTACTCGTCAAGAGTGGTGGCGCCAATACATTGAAGTTCACCACGGGCGAGGGCAGGTTTGAGTATATTGGCGGCATCAATTGCCCCTTCGGCGGCACCGGCACCGATGAGGGTATGGACCTCATCAATGACAAGAATCACATTGCCGGCAGTTCTAATTTCTTCCATGATCTTCTTAAGGCGCTCTTCGAATTCGCCCCGATATTTGGTGCCAGCCACCAACAAACCAATATCCAATGTCAGGACTCGCTTGTCCTCAAGGATGTCCGGCACTTCGCCGAGGGTGATGCGCTGGGCCAGGCCTTCGGCAATAGCCGTCTTGCCGACTCCAGGTTCGCCGATCAGAACGGGGTTGTTCTTGGTGCGACGACCGAGAATTTGGATCACTCGCTCAATCTCGTTCTGGCGCCCCACCACCGGATCAAGTTTGGACTCGGCGGCCATCTGGGTAAGGTTGCTGCCAAACTCGTCTAGAGTCGGCGTTTTGGTCGATCCCTTGCCGCCGCCGCCTGAAGCGACTTCGGCGGTTTCACCCAGCATGCGAATCACCTGGGTGCGCACCTTTGCAAGATCGACACCGAGGTTCTCCAGAACCCGGGCCGCCACCCCCTCCCCTTCCCTGATCAAGCCGAGCAGCAGGTGTTCGGTGCCGATGTAGTTGTGGCCAAGTTGACGTGCTTCCTCCAAAGAGAGCTCCAGAACCCGTTTTGCCCTTGGGGTGAAAGGAATCTCAACGGCAACGAAGCCCGATCCTCGGCCGATGATCTTTTCCACTTCGACGCGGGCGTCCTTGAGGTTGACGCCCATGGATTTGAGCACCTTGGCCGCGACGCCAGTGCCCTCGCCGATCAGACCGAGCAGAATTTGCTCAGTGCCCACAAAGTTGTGGCCCAGCCGTCTGGCTTCTTCTTGGGCCAGCATGATCACCTTGATGGCCTTCTCGGTAAACCGCTCGAACATGGGCGTGAGCCAGGGCACGTCAACCCAACCTATCAGGATCTAAGGGGTGATTGGGGTTCACCAGCTGAATACGGGAAATTCCTTTGTGGCGCAAAGGATCTTGGCAACTACGCCATCAATGGAGATGCGGATTTCACCCGCTTATGACATAGACAACTACGGGTTTCCCCACCCTGTTGTCTTTGCCAGATTGAGCCATTGGATCAGAGCATCTTCGCCATTTCGGTAGTAAGCGCGACGGACTCCCGCTTCTTGAAAACCAAAGCAGCCATAGAGGGCCCGAGCCTCGACATTGGCCCGTCCCACTTCCAGCGTGGCTCGGATCGCCCCCAACCCTTGCCCCCGCTTGAGCAGGAGCGCCAAAACCTGGCGGCCAAGACCCTGGCGACGACGTTCGGGCGCCACCGCCACCGCCGTGATGTGCAGTTCGTCAAGCACCAACCAACCGCAGGCCAGCGCCAACAACTCCCCCTGCTGGCGTAAGCCCACCACCGGTCGCGTCGGTTCTACCAGCTCGGTATGCCATTGCTGCGCTGTCCATAGGCCGCCGAGGCTGAGCCGGTCCAGGCTCAAACATGCCTGCAGATCGTCACAGCCCAGGTCGCAGGATTCAATCAGCAAATCACCGCTGCCGGTTCAGCCATCATCAGCCGCCGGCCAGGGGCCTGCCTACCATCAAGTTCAATTTTTCTACCCCCTTAAAGCGTCATGGTTCCGCCTGTGCCCTCAGCCGCTGCGCAGACGCTCCGTGCCCCTGAGGCAACGGGGCCGGAGGGGGGGGCAACCGCCTCGGGTCGTCCCTATGAAAGTGAGGTCGATGCGAGCAGTCCCAATCGCAACCTGGCACCGATCAGTGCCTGCCTTGATTCCCAGGAGCGGCTGCTGGTGGGGGGATGCCTGCTGAGCGACTTGGCCCGGGACTACGGCACGCCTCTCTACGTGCTGGATGAAGCCACCTTGCGGGCGGCCTGCCGGGCCTATCGCGAGGCCCTTGAAGAAGCCTATGCCGGTCCCTCCCTGGCTCTCTATGCCTCCAAAGCCAACAGCTCCCTGGCGATCACGGCCCTGGTGGCCTCCGAGGGATTGGGGCTGGATGCGGTCTCCGCCGGCGAACTGATGACAGCCCTGCAAGGGGGCATGCCCCCCGATCGCATCGTGTTGCATGGCAACAACAAGTCCCGGCAGGAACTGGAGCTGGCCCTGAGCTACGGCGTCACCGTGGTGGTTGACAACTGGCACGATCTTGAACTGCTCAGCGCCATCGCCCCGGCCCACCCCGGCCCCGTGCGCTTGATGCTGCGTTTCACCCCTGGGATCGAATGCCATACCCACGAGTACATCCGCACCGGTCATCTGGACAGCAAATTCGGCTTTGATCCCGACCAACTGGAGTCCGTGCTGCGCCACCTGGCTGGCTGTTCCTGGGCCTGGCTGGATGGGCTCCATGCCCACATCGGCTCTCAGATTTTTGAATTGCAGCCCCACCGTGACCTGGCCGGTGTCCTGGCCGACGCCCTGGCCCTGGCCCGCTCCCTGGGCCATTCCTGCTCCGATCTCAATGTGGGCGGGGGCCTCGGTATCCGTTACGTCAGCTCCGACGACCCCCCGTCGATCCAGCAATGGGTGGCCGATGTGGCCACGGCGGTGACCAGCGCCTGTGCCGAGAGGGGTCTGGCCTTGCCACGGTTGCTCTGCGAACCCGGCCGCTCCCTGGTCGCCACTGCCGGAGTCACCCTTTACAGGGTCGGCAGCCGTAAATCGATCCCCGGCCTGCGCACCTATCTGGCAATTGATGGCGGCATGAGTGACAACCCGCGCCCCATCACCTATCAATCGCGCTACACGGCCGTGTTGGCCGATCGCCCGACCGCCCCGGCCACCCAGCCCATCACCCTGGCGGGCAAGCACTGCGAATCGGGAGATGTGCTGCTAAGGGACCTGGCCCTGCCCGAGACCACAACCGGCGATGTGGTCGCGGTGTTCGCCACCGGTGCCTACAACGCTTCGATGGGATCGAACTACAACCGCATTCCCCGCCCCGCCACCGTGCTGGTGCATGGCGGCATGGCCGATGTGGTGCAGAAGCGGGAAGAGCCGGTCGATTTACTGCGCTATGACGTTCTTCCCCATCGCCTCAGCAAGCTAAACTAAAAAGTAAGAGGGGCTTGTTGACTGCCCTGGGTGTTTGACGTGATCTGGCAGCAGCACAACGATCTGCTCCTTTTTCTCCTAGACCTTCTGTTTGCCTCCCTATTTGTGGTCCTGTTATTGGGCCGCATAGGTGAATCACGGACCCTTTGGCTACTGCGTGGCTATTTGTTCTTGGTGTCATTGGCCTGGCTGATCCAGCGGTTCGTGCCCCTGCCGCTGACCAGCAAATTGCTCGATGCCCTTGTGCTGGCATGTAGTCTGGCCCTGGCGATTCTCTGGCAGGGCGAGTTGCGCCGACTGATGGAATTGTTGGGCACCGGGCGTTTGGGTGTGCTTTGGGCCGACAGGAGCCGGGACCAATTGGTTTCTGGCTCGGTCCATGTGATCACGGATGCGGCTGGACGCCTTTCCCAGGCACGCCGGGGGGCCCTGGTGGTTCTTGACCTGGGCAGTGATCTGCGTCCCGAGGATTTCCTGAACCCCGGCATACCCCTCGACGCCAAACTCTCGGTCGATCTTCTACTCAATCTGTTTGCCGCTGATACCCCCCTGCACGATGGGGCTGTGTTGGTTCAGAAAAATCGCATCATCGCCGCCGGTGTGATCCTGCCCCTCTCGCGCCAGGGAATTCATCGCTACGGCACCCGCCACTTGGCGGCTCTCGGCCTCACTGAGCGCCATGAACGCTGTCTTTGTGTCGTGGTCTCCGAGGAGACCGGCACCCTGTCGCTAGCCCGGTTGGGCCGCCTGGAGCGGCCGATC
>CANGZM010000064.1 GCA_947458155.1 Synechococcaceae cyanobacterium
AGGGCCAGCCGACTGGTGGAAGCCCATTGGCCCAGACCCACCTTCAAGGCGCTCCCGAGCAAGCCCAGGCCCACCAGCAGCCCGGGGATGCCGGCCTCCACCAGCAACTCCAGGGGGATCGAATAGGCGCTGAGGGCGTTGAATTTGGGCTGTTGGTAGATCGGATAAATCAGGTTGAAGGCGTTGTTGCCGGGCCCAATGCCCAGCCAGGGGCGGTCGCGGATCATCTGAAGTACGGAGCTCCAGACATTGATGCGGAAGTTGTTGGAGCTGTCTTCCCTGCCTGCTACCAGACTCATGACCCGCACCCGCAAAGGTTCGACCTGGGTGACCAGCACCACAAGCACCAGGCTGGCGATTACCAGCAGCAGCAGCGGCAGGGTCCGCCGCCAGAACGGCGGCCAGGCCCTGGTGTAGCGCACCATCAGCAGCAGGCCCAGCACCGCCAGTGAAGCCACCATGCCCATCCAGGCGCCGCGGCTGTAGGTAAGTACGAGGGCCACGAGGCCCAGCACCAGGGAGGCCAGGGCGAACAGCCGGCGGGGCAGCCCCTGCCAGCGCAGCAGGGCCACGACCGCCAGGGGCAGGATCGGCAGCAAATAGCCCCCCAAAAGGTTCGGGTTATCGAGGCTGCTGTAGATGCGAACCGTGCCCTCGGCCACGGAATTGTTATCGGACCAGCGGGCCAGGGCCCCGGCATCGCCGTAAAGCTGGCGAATGCCGAGCACGCTGGTGAGCAATTCCCCCGCCAGGATCGCCGCCACGATGCGGTCCCACCAGACGGGGGCCTGATCCAGCAGCTGGCGCATCAGTGCATAGACCCCCAGGTAGCTGACCAGTTTCATCAGCCCCTGGAAGGCCGCCAGGGGCACCGGCGAAAATCCCGTGGCCAACACCGCCACGGCAAGCACCGCCAGCAGCCAGCCGTTGATGGCGTTGAGGCCCCCTGGCCGGGTGCGGAGGGACCAGACCAACCACAGCAAGCCGCAGGCCGTGATCATCAAGGTGAGTCCACCCCGGGTGATCTGGGGCAACCAGCCCATCAGGGCGCAAAGCATTACCCCCGCCACCAGGGGCAGCTGGGAGCTCAGACGACCCGAGCGTGCCTCGGCCAGTAGCCCCTGCCAGCGCAGGATTAAGGGCGTTGTGGCGGTGACTGGTGGCATCAGGCCTTGGTCTCGACGCTGGGATTATGGGCGGCTTGTGGATCCGCTAACGCGGCAACGGGGCCGTGGTGGCGGTGGTAGCGCACCCGGTACACGGGCAGACCCTGGGCCAGCACAAGCCGTTCCCGTTCCGTGGGGACCGCCAGCGGGTTGGTCTCCAGCCAGGGGAAAGGATCGCTGCACGGGCGCTCAAAGCAACCGCTGGCCTCAACTTGGGCCACCATCGGTTTGATCACCGCCAGCACATCGCTCTGCATCAGCAAGGTGCTCCCTGGCGGCATGGCCAGGGCGAGGGAGCGCAGCAACGCCGGTTGCAGCACCCGCCGCTTGTGGTGGCGACTCTTGAACCAGGGGTCCGGGAATTGCAGGGTCACCAATTGCAATAGTCCCGCAGGCAGATCCTGCAGCCACTCCACCAGGTTGAGGCTGGCGTTGCCAAAGAGATAGCGGAGGTTGGGGAGGCCGGCGGCCTGCCGGTCGGCTTCGGCGGCGACCACTAAGGGGCGACGGATTTCAATGCCCAAGTGGTTGCGATTGGGGCAGTGTTCGGCCATCGCCAGCAAAAAACGTCCCCGCGCTGCGCCGATATCCAGATGCAGGGGGAGGCAGGGCTCGGCGAACAGCTCTGCGGGGCTCGGCAGCGCCAGGGGCTGTTGGTAGATAACGCTGAGGGGGTTGACGTGTTGGCGCACCTTCAGCCATCCAGGGCGCGGCCAGGGGGCTCAGCCAAATCAGGCAGCACCCCGGCTGGGTTGGGCACCAAAAAAGCCCAGCTAGCGGTGTAACCATGCAGGTGGGTGCTCTCGCCTGCCCCTAGCGGACCGATTTCACCATTGCAGAACAGGCCGGCGATCGGCAGCTGGGCGAAGGCTGCGCGGCAGAGGCCCACATCGCCATCGGCCTCTCCGTAGAGACCCTCGCCCCGGCCCAGGCAGGCAAACAACAAGGCCGCCAGGGGGGCGGCCTGACGATCGGCTTGGCGGGCCAACAATTGACGGGCTTCGTCGCGGGAGGCGGCAGCATCCCGCAATTGGAACTGCACTTTCTGGCCGACCCGCATGCGCTCAGCTACCGCGACCGCCCCATTGCGCGGATCAACCCCCAGCAGATTGCGCACCAGGAAGGTGGAGGGCTCCACCAAGGTGGGACTGAGGCTGAAGTCGTTGCGGCCCACCCCCAGGAACAGCGAGTGGCGCACCTGTTCCCGCTCTTTGGGACTGAGGTGGGTGAGGATCGCCTGCAGCGCCTCGACGGGGCTGCGCTGGCGTTGGCCCTCGCTGCTCACCTGCAACACCACGTTGCGTTGGGCCTGTTCCACCTCCATCACCGGGCCAATGGGCCGGCAGCCCTGGGCCAGCACTGGGTCCAGCCGCCAGGCGCCACCGATCAGGCAGCCGATGGCGCCGCTGCGCACGCCGTCGTCCAACAGCAACGAGCCATGCGGTGCACTGTGCTGGCCGGCGATGCCGCCCAACTTGATGGTTTGGGGATAGGCGTAATCCAGGCCACTGATCAGGTCATTGATGCCCTCGCTGGTGGGATCCACCAGCAAAAGCATGGAGTTGGCCATGTTGGGAGAGACACCGACGGCGGCATGCCAGGCCTCGGCGGGTCCATCTAGATCCGGAAGCTCCCCGGTGTCGATCGAAAAAAGATGCAGCCGGACTCCGGGCAGGCGCAGCAGCATGACGCTGAGAGCCGGTTGGCGTTCAATCTCATGGGGGACCTCCCCGGCGGCGGTGCCCACCACTCCCGCACCGCAGCAACCCAGCCATTTGTTGGCATGGAGTTTCTGCCGTAGCAAGGGCATGAGCCTGGGCAGGTCACTGGCATAGTCCGCGGCGGCGAAGACGACGGCCAGATCCGCCTGGCCACAGCCGGCCAATTGGCGGGCCACCTCATCCACCGCCCCTTGCAGGGACACATCCCGCCCGAGGGCGGTGCGACACCAGGCACCGGGGTCCCGCCGGGGAAGCCAGGGAAAGGGAGGAAGCGCAGCCATGGCCGGACCCTATCGCCCGAGGGGTGTACGGATAATGGCGCCTAACCGAACCGTGCGTCTGTGCCGCCTCAGCTCTATCGCTCCCTGCTTTGGATGGATGTGCGCCTGGGTGTGTTGTTCGCCCTGGCCCTTCCTTTGGTGCTGCTGATCTGGGCCGCCCTGCGTCGTGAAAAGGCCATGCTGCGCTTGCTCGACCTTTACTGGAAGGTAGCCAGTCTGTGGCTGGTAGCGGTGCTGCTGCTCAGCGCCGGCAAGGCGGTGGCCTATCCGTTGCTGGTGCTGGCTCCCTTGTTGATGGTGGCGGCGTTGTGGTTCTGGGTCGATTTGAACGAGGAGCTGGCCGATATGCCCCCCTGGCGGGCGCTGCCCCTGACGTTGCGGATCTGGCGCTGGGGTCTGACGGCCTACGGGCTCGCCAGTGCCGTCTTTGCCGCCACAGCCCTTCCCTGCCTAAATGGAGCCCTGGATCGACCCTTCTGCCAGGTGTGGTTGGAGGCCCCGCAGGGGTTGCATGGAGTGCTCGAGGTGGTGATTGGTTTTGTCTTTGGGGGCAGCTGGAGCCAGGGGGTGGCCAGTTTCCTCGGCTTCCTTGGACTGGTGGCCTATGGAGTGGGGCTGTTGCAATGGCTTGTGGTGCGTCTGCCGCGCCTGGGCCGGGTGGCGGGTGAATTTTGAACAGCACCTCCTCCCCATCGCCTGTGCCCATTGCCGCCCTGCTGGCCGTGCTTGAGGCCCTTAGCCGGGAGCGGCCAGATCGGGTGCTGCGCCTCGAGGGTAATTTGCCTGGCGGCGAACTCTTTGAATTGTTGATTTATCGGGGTTTTTCCAGCAGCACCACCCATCCGACCGCTTTCGACCCTGATCAGCCGGCCCTGGCGGAAGGTAGCGAAATTGCCAGGGCCACCCTGCTGGAGGGTCCCCTCAAGCCGGGCAACGAAATCAAGCTGGCGGGGCCGGCGCCAGTGGAGACTTTTCTTTTGGGCCAGCGCTGGGACTAGGGGAGCCAGCCAGTACCAGCCGCCCTGTGCTGGGTGGTATCGGGAGCCCTAGGCCTCAACTGGCCATGCGACGGCCGGCCGAGCGGCCAAGACGGGCCGCAGCCCGACGGGCCCGGGTGACGCCACTGCCCTCCAGGAGGGGTTGGTTGTCGCCTGGCAGCAGCCCGGTGGTGGCGACCACATCTTGGGTTTGGATGCGTCCCAGCTCCTGACGACCGGCCAGCACCACCTGGCTCAGCTCCTGCAGACGGGTTTCCAGTTCGCTCAGCACCTGTTCGGCGTAGCGGTTGGCCCCTTCCTGCACGCTGGCGGATTCCTGACGGCTGCGTGCCACCAGGCCATCACATTGCTGCTGGGTCTGCTGGCGGAATTGCAGGGCGTCCTGGTGCAGGCGTTCTGCTTCGGCCTGGCTGTCCCGGTGAATGCGCAACCCTTCCAGGCGAATCGTTTCGAGTTCTTGCATGGCCTGGTGACGGCCCCGTTCGTGTTGTTCCACCAACTGGCGGTTGCGCTCCGTGGCCTCCTGTTCCAGTTGCTGGCGCCTGGTCTGGGACTCCTGCTCCAGTTGCTGGCGGCGCAGGGCAAACTGCTGCTCCATCTGGGCCATGCGGCTCTGGTGCTCCTGCTCAGCAAGGGCAGTCTGCTGACGACCCTGCAGCAGAATTTGCTCGCACTGTTGGCGGGCCTGTTCCCGCAATTCGGTGGCCTGCTTCTCGGCTTCCTGACGGATGGTGGCGCTGCTGATCAGCTGCTCCCGCTCGCGCCGGGCCTGGGCCAGGATTTCATCGGCCTGCTGACGGGCTTTCTCGATGAAGGACTCCCTTTGGAGAAGCAGTTCCTCGGCTTGAGCCAGCTGGCTGGGTAAGGCCTCCCGCAGGGCATCCACCAGCTCAATGGCTTCTTGCTCATTCACCAGTCTTCCGCCACTGAAGGGAATCCGGCTGCCCTCAAGGACTAGATCCTCGATCTGGTCCAGTTGATCAAGAACCGTGATGCGGACCTCTGCCATGTCAACCGTGGGGAATGGAACGATTAAAGAGCCTCATCAGGTCCCGCGCCACTCCTGGGGGCACCATATGGCTCACGTCCCCACCGAAGCGGGCCACTTCCTTAACCACCGAGCTGCTCAGAAAGCTGTGCCGGGTGGCGGTGGCCAGAAACAGGGTCTCGACTTCGGGTTCGAGGCTTTGGTTGGTGTGGGCGATCTGCAGTTCGAATTCGAAGTCGCTCAGGGCCCGCAGGCCCCGCAAAATCACTTGGGCCTGACAATGTCGGGCGTATTGCACTGTCAAGCCGTCAAAACTGGCCACCTCCACGCCGCTGAGATGGGCCGTGGCCTCGCGGATTTGCTCCAAACGGCGATCCAGGGGGAAGCAGGGTTGCTTGCCTGGGTTCTGCAACACTGCCACTACCACCCCCCCGAAAAGACGGTCACTGCGCTCGATCAGGTCCAGGTGGCCCAGGGTGATCGGATCGAAACTGCCTGGATAGAGAACACGCATGCAAACCGGTCGTTGGTGTCGGGACACCTTCCTAGACTCATCTTTGATCCCCTGGGCCTGTCTGGCCCCGCCCACCCATGGCCAACACCGTGACCCTCGACGCCGCCGCCAAGAAGACCCTGCTGCGCAAGATTCCACACGGGGTTTTCATTTGCGGTGTGGCTGAGGGCGACCAGGTGAATGGCTTCACAGCCAGTTGGGTGACCCAGGGCTCCTTCGAGCCCCCGTTGGTGGTGATGGCGGTGCGGGCGGACTCCACCAGCAATGGCATCATCCAGCGCACCGGCCGCTTCTCCCTCAATGTGCTAGCTGAAACCCAGAAAGATCTGGCAGCCGTGTTCTTCAAGCCCCAACAGGCCGTGGGCGGCCGCTTTGATGCGGCTCCCTTCAGCCTTGGCCCCCTCGGTCTGCCGATCCTCAATGACGCCCTTGGCGGCCTGGAATGCACCTTGGTGGGTCAGGTGGCCCACGGTGATCACACCGTTTTTGTGGCCGAAGTCAAGAGTGCGGTGCTGCATCACGATGGCAACCCCCTCGAACTGGCGGGCACCGGCTGGCAGTACGGGGGGTGAAGGAAGGCCCTGTCATTGCCGTACCCGCCAGCCGGCCCCTGCTGCTGCAGAGCGAGCGGCTAGCAGCCCGGCTGCGGGAAATTCCCGCCGAGCCGGGCTGCTATCTGATGCGCGATAGCGAAGACGCAATTCTTTATATTGGCAAGGCCAAGGTGCTGCGCAACCGTGTGCGCTCTTATTTCCAGGAATCCGGTGGTCATAGTCCCCGCATCAGCTTGATGGTGCGGCAGATCTGTGAGATCGAATTCATCGTCACCGACAGCGAGGCGGAAGCCTTGGCCTTGGAGGCGAACCTGATCAAGAATCACCAGCCTCACTTCAATGTGTTGCTGAAAGACGATAAGAAATATCCCTATCTCTGTATCACCTGGAGTGAGCCATACCCACGTATCTTCATTACCCGTCGTCGTCGTCAGCGCAGTCCCCTCGATCGTTTCTACGGCCCCTACGTGGATGTCGGCCTGTTACGCCGTACCCTCACCTTGGTCAAACGGGTGTTCCCCCTGCGGCAGCGACCCCAGCCCCTCTATCGCGACCGAACCTGTCTTAACTACGACATCGGCCGTTGTCCCGGGGTTTGCCAGCAGAAGATTTCTTCTGAGGATTATCACCAAAGCCTGCGCAAAGTGGCGATGGTATTTCAGGGCCGCAATGATGAATTACTCACCCTTTTGCAGGAACAAATGCAGCGCTGCGCCGACCGGCTTGATTTCGAATCGGCCGCCGGCCTGCGGGACCAGTTGCAGGGCCTTGATGCCCTCACCGCCGACCAAAAGATGAGCCTGGGGGACAGTTCAGTCAGCCATGACGTGGTCGCCCTGGCCGCCGATGACAGGCTGGCGGCCGTCCAGTTGTTCCAGATGCGGGCCGGGCGGCTGGTAGGCCGTCTTGGATATACCGCCGATGCCGCTGCTGACAGCGGCGAGCTGGCGGATCGGGGCCGCATCCTGCAGCGGGTGATCGAAGAGCACTACAGCCAGGTGGAGCCAGTGGAAATACCGCCCGAACTGCTTTTGCAATACCCCCTGCCCCAGCAGGCCCTGATTCAGGAGTGGCTGGGGGAGAGGCGTGGCCGCAAGGTGAAGTTGACGGTGCCCCAGCGCCAGCAAAAGGCGGATTTGGTGGAGCTGGTGGAACGCAATGCCGGTTTTGAGCTGGTGCGAGCCCAGCGCGGCGCCGAACAGCAGCTGTTGGCAACCGAGGACCTCGCCCAGTTACTGGAACTGCCGGTGCCCCCCCGTCGTATTGAGGGCTTTGACATCAGCCATATCCAGGGCAGTGACGCCGTCGCCTCCCAGGTGGTCTTTATTGATGGCCTGCCGGCCAAGCAGCACTACCGCAAATACAAGATTCAGAGCAGCAGCATCCGCTCGGGTCACTCCGATGACTTCATGGCGATGGCCGAGATCATGCGGCGCCGTTTCCGGCGCTGGGCCCAGGCCAAGGCCGAGGGGGCGGATCTGATAGCTCTGCGCCGGGCTGCCAACAGCACCTTGCACACGGGCGGCCTCAATGACTGGCCGGATGTGGTCATGATCGACGGCGGCAAGGGCCAGCTCTCCGCCGTGATGGAAGCCCTGCGCGAACTCAACCTGCAGGAAGACCTGGTGGTGTGTTCCCTTGCCAAGCAGCGCGAAGAAATTTTTCTACCCGGCGCCAGCCAGCCCCTGGACAGTGAGCCGGAGCAGCTGGGGGTGATGTTGTTGCGGCGCCTCAGGGATGAGGCCCACCGTTTTGCTGTTAGCTTCCACCGCCAGCAGCGGGGCGAGCGGATGCGTCGCTCACGCCTTGGCGACATCCCCGGCCTTGGCCCCAAACGGGTCAAGGATCTTTTGGCCCACTTCCATTCGGTGGATGCCATCCAACTCGCCAGTCCCGAGACCCTGGCCCTGGCCCCTGGGCTTGGTCCCGCCCTGGCACGCCAGGTATGGGAATGGTTCCACCCGCAGGAGCTCCGCGAGGAGGATGCCGATTCCAACCCAGGCGCCAGTTCCCTGGAGGCGCCGGTTGCCCCCGTCACCTTGGAGGCCAATCCTTGAGTCCCGCCGCGCCGCGAGCCCACCGGGGGGGAATCGTGCTGGCGTTGATGGCTGTGGTCGCTGCCTGGGTTCTGGGCGTTGCCGCTGCCCAGGCAGCCCCGGGCCTGTGTGTGGGTCCCGTATGCGGTGATTTGTTCAGCCGCAGCAGCCAGATGGATTGGCAATTGCACCTGCGCATCGAAGATCAGCGCGGTCAGCGTGAACGGATCGTCGTTGATTGTCGCCATGGGGAGATCAGTCCCCAGCAGGGTCCAATCGAGCGGGGTCATGCCGCCGCCGTAGCCCGCAGGGCCTGCCGGTTGGTGAATCCAGCGCTCTCTTCAAGCGATGGGGAGGATCTTGCTGCCTCACTTTTGCAATCCAACGCTGGGCGGGCCTAGGGTGGAGTTGCGGAGCTGGCAGAAGTGCTTGATCTCGGCCATCCCATCCGCCCCCCAACCTCGTGGCCCAGGAGGCACCACGGCGAATGACTAGATCCCTGCGGCGACCTGACCTTCGCCCGCAAGGTTGCGCCACGTGCTTACCCTCCCCGCAAGTCACCTATGACCAATGATTCGGCGCCGGTTTTAACGATCGGTGAACTCGAAGCCAAATATCCGATGTATTGCAAAGCCCTGAGGCTGCTATTGCGCGAAGGCTGTACGCAGAAACAAATTGAACGTACCGTCTGTTGGGATCGATTGGCGATTTTGCACCACAGTTTGCCGAGACGTTATAAGTCTCCGGAATATCTTTTTTGGTTGTTCCGGCGCGAATGTGAACAGCAAAAACAAGTCCCTGAGATGGACCAAGCTTGACCTGAACTCAGTTTGGTTGATGAACCATCCTCAGCCCAAGGTGGTCAGCTGCAACCAGCAGCCACTGGGGGCCAGTTTCTCGATCACCATCTGTCGCCCCTGCTCTGAAGCCAGTTGGCGAGCATAGCTGTGGGCGGCGACACTGGTGCGGAAGTGGAAGGCAGGAACGTCCGCTGGAACGATTTTCTCATTGCGTACCGCTTCGCGGACTCGGTAGGGGCCGTTCACTGTCTGCGCGTTCATGTAACAACTTTGGCCCAAGACTGGTGTGGCTGGGAAATTCTGCTTGTTTTCTCTGGTTTTCGCCTGGGTCGCGACAACTCCTTGTTGGTTTTAGGTAAAGTTTGCTTTACATAATGGCTTTGTTTCAAGCGGTTATTTTGCCCATTGCCGGAGCGATCAAGGGCGCAATGGTTAAAAAATCCCAAACATATAAAAACCGGCCCCGGCGGCAAAATCGGAGACGGTTGAGTCGAAATTCAATTTCCCTACTTATGGGTAGGGGATGGGTAGTTAACTTGAACGATGCAAATAAGGAGGGCTGTCAAAAAGACAAGCCCTCCAAAATATCACCAGCGGTTGCGGTTGCCGCCACCACCACCACCACCACCGCCGTAGCCACCGCCACCACCACCGTAGCCACCACCACCACCACCACCGCCCCGTTCGGGACGGGGCTCAGCCTTGTTGACACGGATGGCGCGACCCATCCATTCGACGTTCTGTAAATCGGCGATGGCCTTGGCTTCCTCAGCTTCGCTGGCCATTTCGACAAAGGCGAAGCCCCGCTTGCGACCGGTTTCACGGTCAAGGGGAAGGCTGCATTTGTTGACTTTGCCGTACTCGCCGAAGAGCTGCTGGACGTCCTGCTCCTCGGCGTCAAAGGAGAGGTTGCCCACGTAAATTGTCATGAACCTGGAAAAGAAACTATGAACCCGATCCGCCGAAAGCCCTGAAGAAAGTTGTCAGCTCCCTGAAGAGAAATCTTTGAACCTGTATCAGCCTACACCCTACGTCGCCTTCACCGTTGTTCGCCAGCCTGGTTAGGACTGGAGGGCCCCACCCATGAGTCCCGATGTCGAAGCCCCAGCTCCAGGCCTTTCTGCTCAAGGTCAATGCCGACCCGGCTCTCAAGGCCAAGGTAGATGCAGCCACTGATGCGGCCGCTGTCACCGTGATCGCCGAAGCGGAAGGTCACCACTTCTCGCCAGCCTCGTGGACCCGTCATCTGCGGGACTGAACCTGAAAAGCGTGGTTGAGGTCCGATTGGCCAGGACCGCGCTGGGTAACAGGATCCAGCCATCCCCCGCCTTTCAAGGTGAGGGTTCAGTCCCAGGGGTGGCCGGCCAGTTAAGACCCGGATAATTGGGGGCTTCGGTGCCGCAGAGGCGATCCCAGAAAGTAAAATATAAGCCGAAATGCAGGGACTGGCGTTGGTGGTGCAGACCGTGATGGGCTGGACCAATCAGCCAACGGCCTAGCCAGTGATGCGGAAATTTGGCAGGCAAGCGTTCGAGTCCTAGATGATTAACCACGGCCCAGATACTCATGGTAGTGAGTACAGCGAGCAGGGTGATGTAATGCAGCGGTACTAACAACACAATCGCGATCAGAAAAAGTCCCTGGATTACCGCCTCGATCGGATCAAACGCAAAGGAGGTCCAAGGGGTTGGTCGCTTGGAGCGATGGTGGCCAAGATGGCACCATCGATAAAAAAATGGTAGGTGAAACAGTCTATGGGTTACGTAGAAGCAGGCATCCTGAAGTAACAGCACTAAGAAGTAACTGAAGCCCAGGTACCAGAGGCCATAGCGAGCCGGATCTCCATAAAGAAGGGTGCCTCCGGACCCATGCCACTGCATGATCAGCGCCGTCGTCAGGGCGAAGATCACGGCTGAACCAACGGATAGGGCCAGGTCATGGCCGAATCCTTGCTGGCCTTTATCATCCGTAGGGACAGCCAACAGATTGAGCAACCAGCCGCTGATACCTGCCACCAACAGGTAGCGGACCAGAATGATCGCAAAAGCAAGGCAGGCATCAGCCCAGAACGGACGACCACCGACCCGCAGAATGTCTAGGCTTACCGATGGGGGAGGCAACAAACAGGAACCCAAGGCAGAGATGGTCAGATAAGGATAGAACCCTTGCCGCAGCTTGTCGCTCTAGTCAGCCATAAATTTTGCCGACCTCAGCAGCTGAAATCAAGAGCCCTCCTCAGGAATGGAACAACAGCACCAAGCCCGATTCGATCTGATGAAATTCCCTTTCTTCGCGACTCAAATCCAATCCCACTTCCAATCCCTCCTTCAGGGCCATCTCATAGGGGGGTGAGGGTGGGGCCTCCTTGTCGCTCCACAGGGCGGCGATCCCCACCGAGGTGGCGTGCCAGCGGAACCGCGCCGTGGAACCAATCGATGGTTCCTTTAACTCATCTTCGAGGAGCTCTTGGATCGCCATGCCGGTTTGGCTGATGCCCCCTCGATCGTGCCCCTAGCTTCGGCAGGGTCCGTCCCCAATGCAATCAGCTGAGAATTTTCGTGATGGAAAGCCCGGCTCCTGTGACCGCCCTCACGCCCCTGCCAGGCCCTGTCGCCCTCGTCCACGAATGGTTCAGCCCCCGTTCCTACGGGGGAGCCGAGCTGGTGGTGCAACAGATGGACGATTTTCTCGCGGCGGCGGGCCAACGGCCTGATCTTTTTGCCATTGTGGCAGGGGCGAGCCAACACTTGGATCCTTGGCTGGCGGGAAGGGCCATCAGAACCAGTTTTGTTCAGCATTTGCCCTGGGGGGCTAGCCATGTTCAGCAATACCTGCCCCTGCTGCCGCTAGCGATCGAGCAGTTTGATCTCAGCCGCTACCCCTTGGTGCTCAGCA
>CANGZM010000065.1 GCA_947458155.1 Synechococcaceae cyanobacterium
CAATGCCGGCATCAATGCCCTGGCAGCCCATCCCGGCTTGGCCCGCACCTCCCTGCAGCCCTCCTCGGTGGCCGCCAGTGGTTCCTGGTTTGAACCCATTGCCTATCGACTCATGGACCCCCTGTTTCAGAGCGCCGCCATGGGGGCCCTGCCCCAGCTTTATGCAGCCACGGCCCCAGAAGCTTTGCCGGCTGGTCATTACGGCCCCGATGGTTTCGGGGGGATGGGGGGCTGGCCCAAGCCGGTGCCCGTCGCGGCCGCGGCTCTCGATACCAACAATTGCCAGCGCCTCTGGCAGGTGAGCCAGGAGCTGTTGGCCGGCTGCTCGGCTTGGCCCCAGGTGGATTCGATCTAAGGGCAGTTCCAACCCAACCAAAATCAAAGACCCAGGCTGGGGAAGGCCCCCTCAGCCGGTCTGGCGACCCGATGCCATGGCGAGCATGTCTGACATCCGGTTGACGGCACTGCTGGATTGGCAAACGATTTGCTCGCCCCGCTGCCAGGCGCAGGTGCGTGAGAGGAGTTCCAAATCACTAAACCAGGGGGATTTTGTAATTTGGTTCCCATGCATTCGATAGTGATAAACACAAGAATCAATCAAAATACCTGGTGCCGTACAGGTCACTGCCATCATCATGCCTAGGTCTTCCCCTTGGGACAGGCCCATCCAGCCGCCGACCCGCTTAAGTAAATTGGTTTCCACCAACAGGCAGGTAGGTCCAAGGGGAATGTCGTGGTTGGGCGTTGGCCAGGCACGCCATACATCACCCGGAGCGCAGGGGCCTGCCGCCATAATCTGCGGTTCTGCGTCTGATTTTTCTTTTATATATCCGGCAGCCCAAAGTGCGTTTGGTTGATCCGCAATGGCTTGCAGGCGTTGGTCGATTGAATGGGGAGGCAGTAAGTCATCGTCGTCTGCGCTGGTTATCCAGGCGCCGCGGGCGACGACCAGGCCAAGATTGCGGCAGGCGGCTTGGCCGATGGATCGGGGGGAACCAATGATGGTGGCTTGCTCGCGGATCTGGTGGGGAATTGCGTCCTGGTTGCTGCCATCGACGACGATGACGTGTTCAACGTCGCAATGATTACGCCGCAGGCTTTGATTAAGTTCCACCAACATGTCCAGCCGATCTGGGGACAGCCTGGTGGGAGTGATCACGCTGACAAGCATTTAAATCCTTGGGTCTTCAATGGTTGTCATCTTGGAATCCATTGGCTTTCTTAATTGATTATCAATTCCGTGTACATCCTAGTCGATTTGGGAGGGGCTGGATCAAGTTGGCAAACCTTCGCGGTTTTGTGATTTACCTTCAGCGCCCAGCTCGATGGGATCTGGAGCCTGGCTCCGCAACGTGTCACACCCTCCCTCCCTAGAATCTGCGGCTGCCGAAGGCTCTTCATGCCCCGCGCCACCACTGCTGCCGGCAAGGGCCAGCCTCTGCGATCCCATCAGGCCACCGTGGTCGAGAAGGCCGCTCTCCAAACCCTCAATGGCGGCAGCCTGGACAACGTGATCCGGGTGCGGGGTGCCCGTCAGCACAACCTGCGCAACATCGATCTGACGATTCCGCGCAACAAGTTGGTGGTGTTCACCGGCGTTAGCGGCAGCGGCAAGAGCTCCCTGGCCTTCGACACCATCTTTGCCGAGGGCCAACGGCGCTACGTGGAGAGTTTGTCCGCCTATGCCCGCCAGTTTCTGGGCCAGGTGGACAAACCCGATGTTGATGCCATCGAGGGCCTGTCGCCGGCCATCTCCATCGACCAAAAATCCACCAGCCACAACCCCCGGTCCACCGTCGGCACCGTCACCGAAATTCAAGACTATCTGCGGCTGCTGTTTGGCCGCGCCGGCGAACCCCACTGCCCCCAGTGCGAGCGTCCGATTCGGCCCGAGACCATCGACCAGATGGTGGACCAGATCATCACCCTGCCCGAGGGCACCCGCTTCCAGCTGCTGGCCCCGGTGGTGCGTGGCAAAAAGGGCACCCACGTCAAGCTGTTGTCGGGGCTGGTGGCGGAGGGATTCGCCCGGGTGCGCATCAACGGGGAGGTGCGGGAGCTGGCCGACAACATCGAACTAGATAAAAACCATGCCCACAACATCGAGGTGGTTGTTGACCGCCTGGTGGCGCGCGAGGGCATCACCGAGCGGCTCACCGATTCCCTGCGGACCGCCCTCAAGCGCGGTGAGGGACTAGCCCTGGTGGAAGTGGTGCCCCGGGAGGGGGAATCCCTGCCGGAGGGCCAGGAGCGGGAGCGCCTCTATTCCGAAAATTTTGCCTGCCCTGTCCACGGCGCCGTGATTGAGGAACTGTCGCCAAGGCTGTTTTCGTTCAACAGTCCCTACGGCGCCTGTCCCGATTGCCACGGCATCGGCCACCTGCGCCGCTTCACTGTGGAAAGGGTGGTGCCCGACCCCTCCCTACCCGTATATGCGGCCGTAGCCCCCTGGAGCGATAAGGAGAACAGCTACTACTTCTCTTTGCTTTTTTCCGTGGGCGAGGCCTGTGGTTTCGAACTTAAAACCCCCTGGAAGGAGCTCACTGATAGCCAGCGGCAGATGTTGCTGCATGGCAGCGAAGAACCCATCGCCATTCAGGCCGACAGCCGCTATCGCAAAGGCCAGAGTTATACCCGCCCCTTTGAGGGCATTCTCCCCATTCTGGAGCGCCAGCTAAAGGATGCTGGCGGCGAGGCGGTACGCCAGAAGCTGGAGAAATTTCAAGATCTGGTGCCCTGCTCCAGTTGCCAGGGATTGCGGCTGCGGCCTGAGGCCCTCGCGGTCAAGGTGGGTCCCTATGCCATTCACCAGTTAACGGCGGTCAGTGTGGCCGAAACCCTTGCCTGCGTCGAAGCTCTGATGGGGGTCGGCTCCGCATCCGGGTCCACCCCCCTCCTGACGGAGCGCCAGATCCAGATCGGCGATCTGGTGCTGCGTGAAATTCGCATGCGCTTGCGTTTTCTGCTGGACGTGGGCCTGGATTACCTCAGCCTGGATCGGCCCGCCATGACCCTCTCGGGCGGTGAGGCCCAACGCATTCGCCTCGCCACCCAGATCGGCGCCGGCCTGACTGGAGTCTTGTACGTGCTGGATGAACCCAGCATCGGCCTGCACCAGAGGGATAACGACCGCTTGCTTGCCACCCTCACCAAGCTGCGCGACCTGGGCAACACTTTGATAGTTGTCGAACACGACGAGGACACCATCCGTGCCGCCGATTATCTCGTCGATATTGGCCCTGGCGCCGGCGTCCACGGCGGCCACATCGTTGCCGAGGGGTCGCTGCAGAACCTGCTCGAGGCCGAAGACTCCCTTACCGGCGCCTATCTCAGTGGCCGCCGCGCCATCCCCACCCCCGCCAGTCGCCGGGAGGCGGGCAGCCGGCGGCTACGGCTCATTAATTGCAACCGCAATAACCTTCGCGGCATCGATGTTGATATTCCCCTGGGGCGCCTGGTGGCGGTGACCGGGGTGAGTGGCAGCGGTAAGAGCACCCTGGTGAATGAGTTGTTGCACCCGGCCCTGGAACACCAGCTTGGACTCAAGGTGCCTTTCCCTGCCGGCCTGGAGGAGCTGCGGGGTATCAAGGCGATCGACAAGGTGATCGTCATTGACCAGAGCCCGATCGGGCGCACGCCCCGCTCCAATCCAGCCACCTACACCGGCGCCTTCGATCCGATTCGCCAGGTGTTTGCCGCCACGGTGGAGGCCAAGGCCCGGGGTTATCAGGTGGGGCAGTTCAGTTTCAATGTCAAAGGGGGGCGTTGCGAGGCCTGTGGGGGACAGGGTGTCAATGTCATCGAGATGAATTTTCTGCCAGACGTCTATGTGCAGTGCGACGTTTGTAAGGGTGCTCGTTATAACCGCGAGACCCTGCAGGTGACCTATCGCGGCCACACCATCGCCGATGTGCTCGAGATGACGGTCGAGCAGGCCGCCGAGGAGTTTGCCGCCATTCCCCAGGCCGCCGATCGGCTGCGCACTTTAGTGGATGTGGGCCTGGGCTACATCAAGCTTGGCCAACCCGCCCCCACCCTCTCCGGGGGTGAGGCCCAGCGGGTGAAGCTGGCCACCGAGCTCTCCAAGCGCGCCACCGGCAAAACCCTCTATCTAATTGACGAACCCACCACCGGCCTCAGCTTCTATGACGTGCACAAGTTGATGGAGGTGATGCAACGGCTGGTGGACAAGGGCAATTCAATCCTGGTGATTGAGCACAATCTTGATGTGATTCGCTGCGCTGACTGGTTGATTGATCTGGGTCCCGAAGGGGGCGATAAGGGTGGCGAGATTGTGGTGACGGGAACCCCAGAAGAGGTTGCCGAGCATCCCGCCAGTCACACGGGCAGATATCTCAAGCAGGTGCTGGCCCAGCATCCGCCGCAGGAGGTTGCTGCCTGATTCCTGGCCTTCAACGCGGAGGTAGGCCGTCGTTTTCGGCCGGATGCTCTTTGTTGGAATCGGGCATCCAGTAGCTGAGGCTGTCTTCCCAGTAAAGGCGCCCCGCCAGGCGCTCGGTATTCAGGCGGGTGCGGCCCAGACGGGCCGCCAACTGGGTGATCTCCACCGGCGAGAGGTCGGTGTGGATGTCCTGCCCGGCGATTTTGATCAGGGCGGGCAGCTGGGCCAAGCTGGTGGGTTTGGTCAGTTTGCGGAAGACCTCATTGAGCACGAGCCGTTGCCGTTCCATGCGTCCCAGGTCGCCGGCCTCATCGTGGCGGAAGCGTAGGAAGCCCAGCAGGTCGTCGCCCATGAGCACCTGGCGACCGGGGTAGAGATCAATGCTCAGGTTTTGGCTGCGATCGACATAAACCATCCGTTTGGGGACCTCCACCTCCACTCCTCCCAAGGCATCCCCGACCCGGGCCACCGCGTCCAGATTCACCTTGATGTAGCGATCGATGGGCACCCCCAGCAGGCGGCCCATTTCCCGCTTGGTCTCGGCGATGCCGGCCTGGCTGTAGAGGGCATTGGCTTTGACGACGCCGAGACGCCCCGAGGTGATGTAGGTGTCGCGGGGCAGTTGGACGATGCGGGTCACTCCGTCTTGAACTCGCACGCTGAACATGACATCGGTGTTATCGCCCACCTTGTCCGTGCCCAGCACCAGCACCTGGCGCCGGCCCACCCCGAGGGGATCGAAGAGTGGCTGCAACAGAACAGCGCCCTCGCCCAGGCTGGCCGAGAGCTGGGCGAAGGCGGCAGGTTTGGCCAGTCCGTACCCCAGGGACACGCCAAGCAGGAAGGTCAGCCAGGGCAACTTGCGGCGACGGGGCCGGCGACGGGGCATAAGGGTGCTAACCGCTCCCAGGGGTTCCTTGTCCTCCCTGGGTCTCTTCAGCACAGATAGGCGAAACACGTGTGACTCATGGTGCCGCAATCTCAAAGGCACCACAAGGCTCCTGCCCACAGGGAACCAGGCCAACAGGGAACCAGGTCCAATCCGCCGTTGTCAGCCGGGGCCGATACGGACACAGGCGGCGGCCCCATCGGCTTTGCGGCGGGCCTCTGCCTCGTCGGCCCCCAGGGCGAGGGCCACACCCATGCGCCGGTTCGGCCTGGCGTCTGGTTTGCCGAAAAGCAACAGCTGGGTGTCCGGATTCACCAGGGCGTCAGCTACACCGCTGTAGCTGACCTGGTCGTGGCTTTCGCTGGCCAGCACCACCCGGCTGGCTGCGGGACCCAGGCAGCGGATGGCGGGAATCGGTAGACCCAGCACCGCCCTGACGTGCAGCTCGAATTCGCTCAGGTTCTGGCCGATGAGGGTGACCAATCCCGTGTCGTGGGGCCGGGGCGAGAGCTCGGAGAACACCACTTCTTCGGATCCTTGGGGTCCACAGAGAAAGAACTCCACCCCAAACAGGCCAGCCCCACCCAGGTGGTCCGTCACTTGGCGGGCCATCGCCTGGGCGGCCTGCAGCTGGGCTGCTCCCATGGCGGCCGGTTGCCAGCTGCATTGGTAATCGCCCCGCTCCTGGAGGTGGCCAATCGGCGGACAAAACAGGGTGGGTCCATCCCACTGACGCACCGTCAGCAGGGTGATCTCCAGGGAGAAGCGCAGAAACTCCTCGACGATCACGCGGCTGCCGCTGCCCCGGGCCCCTGCCTGGGCCGCGGCCCAGGCCAGCGCCACTTCGTCGGGGCCATTCACCACGCTTTGCCCCTTGCCAGAGGAGCTCATCACCGGCTTGACGACCACGGGCCAGCCCAAGGGGGCGGCGGCGGCGGCCAGGCTTGCGGCGCTGTCGGCGTAGGCATAGCGGGCAGTGCGCAGGCCCAGTTCCGCTGCCGCCAGGTCGCGGATCCGGTCGCGGTTCATCGTGATCGCTGTCGCCCGGGCGGTGGGGATAACCGTGATGCCCTCGGCCTCCAGCTCGATCAGGGCATCAACCGCCAGGGCCTCGATCTCCGGAATCACCAGATCGGGGCGGTGACGCCGCACAACCGCCTTGAGCGCCTCCGGATCGGTCATCGAGATCACCTCGACCGCATGGGCCACGGCCATGGCCGGGGCGCCGGCATAGCGGTCCACCGCTATCACCCGGCATCCCAGTCGCTGGGCGGCGATCGCCACTTCCTTGCCCAGCTCGCCGCTGCCCAGCAGCATCAAGGTGCGAGGCAAGCGTGGGGGATGGGCTGGGGCCATGGGGCCGCTCTCCGAAAACCGATACCCATCCTGTCTGGACGGGTGGCCTGGGCCCCACCTCCGCTGCCTAACCTGCCTGCGACCCACGCTGCCCCCTGCGGTGACCGTTCGCTTCCCCCTGATGTTCTTTGGGGTGCCGCATCTGGTCGGGCCCCTGGCCTTTCGCACCGCCGGCGATGCCATTGACCTGCCCTTCGACCTCACGATCGAGAGCCTGCAGCGCTGGACCCTGGTGTACCTGGGTTTGTCGTCGCTGGTCTTTGTGCTGGTTTGGGTGCTCGGTTATCTGCGCCGTTAGGACTACCCCTTGGCCTCAGGGCAACATCGTCAGCTGACGCTCCGGGGATTCCTCGCTGACGAAGCCATAGGCCTCAAACACCGCCGGATCGGGGTGGGTGATGTGAGATCCGTTTGCCGCAGGTTCCAATTGGAAACCTTCCGCCGCCATGCGCCGCATTAGGGCTGCCGCTTCTTCAAAGCGGGCCGCCATGGCGTCGAGACTGGCGCAGTCAGAGGTGAGACCCGCTTCTCTCCAGGTGAAATAAGCCATCGGCCAGATTCGGGGATGGCTTCCAGGCTGGCAGGAGTGGTCCCTGGAACACAAGGGCGGTCAACGCGGCGGCATGTCGCTGGACCGCAGCCACAGGCTCACGGTCGCAGTACGAGTCCCAACAACACCAAAAGGGCGCTGGCCCCCCAGAAACTCAGAACTACCCCCTGTTCGCTCAATCCGCCCAACTCAAAGTGGTGGTGCAGGGGAGCCATGCGAAAGATCCGCCGGCCCTTGCCGTCGGCACCCTTGGTGGCTTTGTAGACCCACACCTGGAGGATCACCGAAAGGGATTCGGCCAAGAACACTCCCCCCATCAGCAGCAACGGCCAGAGGCTGTCGCTCAGCAAGGCGACGGCCGAGAGGGCCGCCCCCATGGCGAGGGAACCCGTATCCCCCATGAACACCCTGGCCGGATGGCGGTTTTGGCTCAAAAAGCCCACCCAGCACCCCGCCATCGCCACGCAGAAGGCCGCCAGCGAAGGGTCGCCCCCGTTGCCCCGCAGCATCAGTTGCAGGGCCATGCCGGTGAAGACCACGGCCCCGCAACCGGCCGCTAGGCCATCAAGGCCGTCGGTGAGGTTGGTGGCGTTGCTTTCGGCCATGAACACAAACAACCCCAGCGGCCAGATCAGCAGGCCAAGGGGCAGGAGTCGGCCGAAGGGCAGTCCCACATCTCCGGGCAGCCCTGCACCCAGCCAGTTGCCCTGCCAGGCCCAAACCAGAAAAAGAGCTGCGGCGAGGGCCTGCAGCACCAGCTTGCCGCGGGGGCTGAGCCCAGTATTGCGGCGCTTGGTCAGGCTGCGCCAGTCATCAATGGCTCCGATCGCCATGAAGGCGAGGGTGACGGCGGCGACCGCCAGCAGGCGCGGATCTCCGGCGCTCGTCCAACCCCCGATTAACAGCCCAACCGGAACGACCAGCAAGCCGCCCATCGTTGGGGTCCCAGCTTTGTTGAGATGACCCTGGGGGCCGTCCTCACGGATCACTTGGCCGAGCTTGAGGCTGCGCAGTTTCGGTACGCCCCAGGCCAGGACTCCGGAACTCACCAGGGTGGCCACCACAAAGGGCAAGGTGAGCATGGAGTTGGCCAGGAAACCGTCACTGGCCAGGCAAGCCAGCAGTAGGAGGCCACCGAGAAGAGCGGCGGTCAGCTTGCCGTTGATGGGGGCCATGGGGGTTGGGGCGCTAGAGGAGGGGTCAGTCTTCCCAGGCTTCCTCGGGCTGCTCATCCGTCTGGATGTACTCCTCTTTTTCGCCCATCAGCGCCGAGAGTTCTTCTTCTTCCACCGTACTGACATCGGTGCTGGCGGTTTCTTCGTCGGCCACCAATCGACCGCTGGCCTCCAGCAGGCTGAGCAGGTCCGGCTCGTCGCGGAGCGGCAGCACGGGCGCTGGCTCATCACGCCTGTAGCGCGTCAGCGATGGATTGATGGTGTCAAGAATGCTCATGCCGTCGCTCTGGAGGCCCACTGGCAAGCCCGCGGTCCCGACAAACAGTTCTGCTGTCCATCAAGATGGCGGCCTTGGCCTATGGGCGTGGATCGACCCACCACCTTACTCTTCAGCACCGCCCACCCCTCCTTGATGCATGATCCCAAGTGGCGCCAGGTTGCCTGGCTATGGTTCCTGGCCCTGGGATTCAGCGCCCTGCTGGTGGCCGCCGGCAGGCATTGGCCCCAGCCCCTGGTGATCACACCCTGGTTGGTCTGGCTGCTGGTTTTAGGGCCTCCCGCCGCCATGGCCCTCTGGCTGGCGGCTCGCTGGACCTTGCCCCCAGGCGGCGAGGGGGGAGAATCCTCGGGCGGACCACAATCCATCCATTCACAGCAGGAGCGGCACTGATGGGATTCAGCGGGCAGGCGCAACCGGAGGCAGGCCCAACCCCCCGGGCCAGGCGCGTGGTGCTGGCCTATTCCGGCGGCGTCGACACCAGTGTTTGCATTCCCTATCTCAAGCGGGAGTGGGGGGTCGAAGAGGTGATCACCTTGGCCGCCGATCTCGGCCAGGGCGATGAACTCGAGCCGATCCGTCTCAAGGCCCTGGATGCCGGCGCCAGTGAGTCCAGGGTGGAAGATCTGATCGAACCCTTCATCAGCGAGTTTGCGTTTCCAGCCATTCGGGCCAATGCCCTCTATGAGGGTCGCTATCCCTTGTCAACCGCCCTGGCTCGACCGCTGATCGCCAGACGCCTGGTGCAGGTGGCCCGGGAGGTGGGCGCCGATGCCGTGGCCCATGGCTGTACCGGTAAGGGAAATGACCAGGTGCGCTTCGATGTGGCGATCGGTGCCCTGGCGCCCGAGCTCAAGGTGCTCGCTCCCGCCCGGGAATGGGGCATGAGTCGCGAAGAGACCATTGCCTACGGGGAACGCTGGGGCATTCCGGCGCCGGTGAGCAAGAAGTCCCCCTATTCCATCGACCTCAATCTGCTGGGTCGCAGCATTGAGGCCGGTTCGCTCGAGGATCCCCAGGTGGAGCCGCCCGAGGAGATCTACGCCATGACCGTTTCAGTGGCTGCGGCTCCCGAGGCGCCAGAAGATGTGGACATCGGCTTTGAGCAGGGCCTGCCCGTCGCCATCAATGGGGAGCGGTTGGCACCGGTTGAGCTGATTCGTCGCGCCAATGCCCTGGCCGGTCGCCATGGCTTTGGCCGCCTCGACATGATCGAGAATCGGGTGGTTGGCATTAAGAGCCGCGAGATTTACGAAACTCCAGGGCTGTTGTTATTGATTCGTGCCCATCAAGACCTGGAGAGCCTCACCCTGGCTGCGGATGTTCAGCGTTATAAGCGCCAGGTGGAGATGGCCTGGGCCGATCTGGTCTATCAGGGTCTTTGGTTCGGTCCCCTCAAACAGGCCCTCGATGCCTTCATCGACCGCACCCAAGCCACGGTGAACGGCAATGTGCGGGTCCGTCTGCATAAGGGCAACGCGGTGGTCATTGGTCGCTCCAGCCCCAGTGACAGTCTGTATGTCGACGCCATGGCCACCTATGGCAGTGACGATCGCTTTGACCATCGGGCAGCCGAAGGATTTATTTATGTTTGGGGTCTGCCAACCCGTCTCTGGTCGGCCCGTCACCCTTAAGAGTTGCCCTGGCTCGGCCTCCCGCTAGCTCCAACCAAGCTTGGCGCAGGGATCGCATCAGACCAGGCCGTGCCTGGCGTTCCAGGGGGTTGACCGGCTCTGTTTGGGCGGGCTGCAGCAGCAGGCGTGGCCGGAGCCTGGGGCCTGTTGCCGGACCCAGTTCAAGCAGCTTTCGTTTCAAGTAGGCGTTTTCCTCCAGCATTAGTCGCTGCTGCTGCCGGGTTTCGCGCAGCCTTTGGCGAAATTTGTTCTCGAAGATCTCCGGCAGTTCCAGGGTCATCTCATGCAAATGCCGAATCTCTTCGCGGGTCACCTCCAATTCGCGGCGCAAACGCTCCGGGGAGGGTTGGCCGGTGCCGCTGGCCCCTCGCCCAGGCAGGGGTGGTGCTTTCCCTGGCGGCACCGGAGACGGGGGCGCGGGCACCACCCTCAGGGGTCGATCCGCACTGCGCAGGGTTTCGGCATGCGGGGTGAAGGCAGGATTAACCCCTGAACGATCAGCCAGGCCAAAGGGACGCGGCTGGGCCTGTTCGCCTAGGGGCGGGTCCGGCGGAGCGGATCGGGAGGGCTGCAGCCGATCGCGGTCCACTGTTTTGCCACGCAAGGCCAATCATCTTATGGCAAGAATTGCGGTCTTTTTCGTATGGGTGGACGCCTGCTTTCCAGGCGGCTCACCCAAAAGCAAGCCCGGCATCTTGGGGTGCCGGGCTTGAGCGTGATTTTGGTGTCTTTTTGGCGAAAAGACGGTCAGTCGGCTTCCGTTTCGGCAGCGGTTGCATCGACAGGGGTGGTTTCAGCCTGGCTGGGCAGCACCCGGGGTGGAGGCATGGGGCCGTCCTGCTTGACGGTGAGGTAGCGGATCACGTCCTCGGAGAGGCGCATGGCGCGCTCGAGGGTGGCGACTTGTTGGCCGTCTCCGTTGTGGTTCAGCTGCACATAGATGCCTTCGCGATGCTTGGCGATCGGATAGGCCAAGCGGCGCTTGCCCCGCATTTGGGTATCGAGGACCTCGGCACCGGCTTCGGTGACAAGGTCGCGATATTTGTTGACGTGGGTTTCAACCTCTTCTTCCGGAATGTCCGGACTGAGGATGTACATGGTCTCGTAGTAGGGCTGCGTCATGGGCGCCTTCAGAGCAGGTCAGGGGCGGGGGGGACGGACCCCACCGACGGATCAAGCAAGCTACCCCAGCGTGCGACCTCCAGTCTTTGACTCAAAGTTGCATGCGAACCGCTTCCGACAGGGTGGGAAGGTCCGCCTCTTTGCCCCGTAGAACCTGAACAACGGTGAACAGCAGGATCAGGAGGGTCCCCAGGAAGACGGTGTTGGCCAGGGTTCGAAACAGCAGGCCGCCCCCCAGCAACGATTGCAGCAACTGAAACACCAGACCAATCACCACCAGCAGGATGTCCAGCATCAGGGCCTGCAGGGTGTTGAAGCGAATGGTGTACGGCACTTTGGGATTGCGTACCACCGCGGCGAAGAGCAGCACGAACAGCAGCAAGCCCCCCAGATTCATGCCCCCCATCGAGCCCAGGTTCTGGACCAGCAGGGCCGGCATGGCCGGCAGCATCAGGGCGTTGAGGGGGGGGAAGCTGCCG
>CANGZM010000066.1 GCA_947458155.1 Synechococcaceae cyanobacterium
GGAGGCCGGTGACATCGGCGACGCGTAGGGCTAGTTGGGAAGCCCCGGCTTCCAGGGCGAGCTGCCGATCGCTGTCGGCAATTTCCCAGAACACGTAAGCCCACTGGGGATCGCGGGGGAGGAAGACGACCCGGGTTTCCGGCTCAGGCGGGGCGGTGTCTTCTAGCTGGGCCTCCAAGGCCAATGCGGCCGTGATGATGGGTCCCAGGTCAGGCAGGTCAGGAGTGGAGACAATGGATTCCAGCAGCTCTTGCTTGGATTTAAGGCTGTGGAGGTTCACCCCAACCTCTTTGGCGATTAGACGCAACTGGTGCAGCGTCAGCATGGCCAACGAGGAGAGATCGTTCACAGCAATGAGATTGGCTGAATCCCAGTCTGGACTGATCGCTGCCCTTCTGCTGACTGTGGGGTTTGGCCGTCAGCATCCACTGACCCTCGCCCCGGGCCTTTCGGGCGACTGGGACGCAAAAAAACGCCACGAAAGCTTCCGTGGCGTTTGGGATGGTTTGAAATTGGCGTGTCAGCGGCCGATGCTGCGATAAGGGACTTTGGAGAGATAATCCATAGATGTGTTGCCCGCAGGAGCTCCTACGCCGCGCATTGCTGGCAGGGAACGCACCCAGGTGAGGTAATCCTCTGGATAGCCGCCTCGCCGTTGCTGTGCGCGAGGTGGATAGGCCTTGGCCGTTCCGGTATAGACGATCTGAGGGAAACCAAGTACTCCTCGATGGTAAGCGTCGTAACGGGGTGAGGTTATGTTGAAAGGAGTTTCCCCGATCTGGCGAGAGCCTACGACCCGATTGCGGTGATAAGGAACTGTGTCATAGCCAAAATTATCAAGATATTCTTCTGAATTGAGAATGTCATCAACCATGCCCTTGACGCCCCGAGTCATCAGCACGGCGGACCAAGCAATTTCTTCGGACTTGCCATGCACGGTACGCCCTAGCAGCTTCTCGACAAGGTGACGAGCAACCTTGTAATTGCTGTTGAGATTGTAGAAACTACGGTTGAAAGTATCTGAAAGGCAAAGGGATCGGATGAAATCACGGACGGTAATCTGGCCATCACGTAGTTGGCTTTCCAGGGTGCGATCCCGATCCACCTTGAAGGCGTGGAAGAAGATTTGGCGATAGGCCGACTCGATCACGAAATTCTGATCTTCCCGGTCCAGGGATTTTTCCAAGGACGCTGCCTTGGGATCCTCGTCAGAGCCCACCCGAAAGGCAGTCACCCTGGAGTTTTTGGTGGTGGGGGCGTAGTTGAGGAGGGGAAGAGCCACGCGGGGTCAGGCATCCGTGACAAGGATAGTAGAAGCGCATCCCCCCCACCTGTCTCGGCTAGGGACCGCATGACTCACAGACCGTAACGTTGGAAGCTAAGGGCTTTGGTCGCGATCACCAACCCAGGGGTGAGAGGGGTCGCTTGGCTTTGGATGGGGCCGTCGTGGGACCTGTAACCGCTCCGCCTGTCCCCGGGTCGGAGCTGGCCAGGGGGCTCTCCCCAGCTTCGCCCCCGACCAGGCGGGTTTCGATGCAGAAGGAGGCGGTGTTGGAAAGCCCTTCGACGGTGCTGCTCCGCAGTCGCACGTTGGGGCCAAGAAAGCTGAAGCGCTCGACGCTGCTCATCGTTTCGTAATCCGTAGTCAGCAGCAGCTCGTCGTTGGCGTCCATGGCAAAGCGCCCGGCGACCGGTGCCGTTTCCGCGTATCCCCGATCCCTCAGCAATAGCCCCTCACGACCCAGGTCATCGGTGGGTATCAATCCGAATAAGCTTTCACCTTCGTGTGCTTCGCCGGCTTTGTCCCAGGCCATTGAGCCGCTCCAACGCACCTGGCAGCCACCGACCAGCCCGGTTGGATCTTGACCGTGCAGGGTGGCGATAGCGATTAGACGGGGGTCTTCCGGCCCAAGGCCCAGCACTTCAATGAACGAACTCCCCGACTCGGCCCGGCGATGCAGCAGATGATGGCTGCTGCGGCGGGATCGCCAGCGCCCACAGCTCTGCAGGAAGAAGGCCAGGGCATCAGTCGGTGAATCGGTCACGGGGATGGCGCGGAGATTCGAACACGATGATCGCAGCCAGGGTCTGGTTCAGCGAGGTTTGGGCGAGGGGATCGGTGCGCTTCGATCCAGACCAGCAGATCGGCCAATTCGAGGCTCAGGGGCGTTATGGATCGGTTAGTTGCGAACCGATCTAACAGGGCGCCAAGCCCGACCAGTTCCCGAACAAAGGCTTGCGTAAAACCAGGATCTTCGGCGATCTGGGGCTGTCCCAGGACCCAGGATTCGATGGTGGCGCTGGACGGTGATTCGCCATGACGGCGAGAGGCGATGGTCTGGAGAGTTCGCAGTCCGTGGGCCAGCAGTCGGAGCTGATGGTCCTCCTTGGGGTCCAGGGAGAGACCTTCGATCCAGTGCTGTTCGTCGATGCTTAGCACTATGGTTGCGAGTAGGTCGGTGGTGCCGCAGGGGTGTCGGCCAAGGGCATCAGCCGGAAGCCACAGGCGTGGCCAGCTTCCAGTCGCCAGTGGATCCTTTCGACTTCACAATCGGGAAAGGTCTGACGAATCAGCAAAAGTTCCTGATCACAGATCACCGGGAATGCTTCCGCGATGCGCATCACAGAGCAGTGGTGCTCGCTGATCAGCCAGGCTTGGTTAGGGCTATCTGGGGGGAAGGTGTCGGAATGCTCGCGGTGGAAATCGGTGACATAGCCCTCGCTGCAGCGCAGTTCTGCCAGGCGCTGCAGTCGCTGCTGCAGGGGCCCCTCACCGATCCGGTGGCGATAGGTGGCCGCCTTGACAACGGCCTGCTGCTGCAGCAGTACTGCCTGGGTTTCGGGGGGCAAGGTGGCCGCCATGGACGTGAGCAGGCCCAAGGCAAAGGCCTCATTGCCATCGGGGAAGCGGCCATGCCCGGCCACCGTGAGCCTCCAGCGATTGCTCGGACGGCCCGGACCAACTTGGGAGCTACTGGCTTCGACCAGTTGATCTTCCTCAAGGCCACGCAGGTGGCGCCGCATTACCTGCACGGAAACCGCAAGCTGCTCGGCGAGTTCAGCGGCGGTGCACTCCCCTTGGCGCATCAGCAGAGCCAAGACGGCTTCCCGGGTGGGGGGTGCCTCGGCGGTGACGCTGGAACGGTTGCGGGGTTGGAGCTCCATGGCTGGCACATTGCCTAACCACCATGCCACGCATTTTGACGCTTCGTTGGAGGCCCCCTAGGCCCCGATCCCCTCCCCCAGGGAGCACAATGGATCTTAATGAAGCGAACGCCCCAGCCCCTCGCCCCTGTGACCTAAGCTTTGGACTTACGAAACTATGGGGTTTCGCAAGTCACAACGGCTGATTTCTGCCGTTCCTTCAGCCCCAGCCCCAGCCCTGTCCTTGCTCTTGCTTGCCGTGCCTGCTTCCAACGCTTCTGTTCCCACGGACCCCAGCAGCACCACAGGCACGGGTGGAACCGATAACAGTTTGGAGGTGATCCGTCGTTTTGCCGAAACCTATGCCCAGCGCACCGGCACCTTTTTCTGCAGTGATCCAGGCGTCACTGCTGTCGTGCTTGAGGGATTGGCCCGAAACAAAGATGAGCTGGGCGGTGCGCTCTGTCCCTGTCGCCATTACGAGGACAAAAAGGCCGAGGTGGCCCAGGCCTTTTGGAACTGCCCATGCGTGCCCATGCGTGAGCGCAAAGAATGCCATTGCATGCTTTTTCTTACCGAAGACAATCCTTTCCGCGGTGATCAGCAGACCATCAGCCTTGCTGAGGTCAAGGCTCTGACCAGCGGTTGACCCCCCACCACCACCATGACCAGCACCGCTTCTGTTGGAGATTTGGTGAGTCAGCCGTACCGCTACGGCTTTGTCACCGATATAGAGACTGAAAAGATCGCCAAGGGCCTCGATGAAGGCGTGGTGCGTCTGATTTCAGCCAAAAAGCAGGAGCCTGACTTTCTTCTGAAATTCCGGCTCAAGGCTTATGCCCAGTGGCTGCAGATGGAAGAGCCAGACTGGGCCGCTTTGGGCCATGGCCAGATTGATTATCAGGAGATGATTTATTATGCCGCTCCTAAGCAGCAAGCCAAGAAGGCCAGTCTGGATGAGGTTGACCCGAAGCTGTTGGAGACTTTTGATAAATTGGGAATACCTCTAAGCGAGCAGAAGCGCCTGAGCAATGTTGCGGTAGATGCGGTTTTTGACAGTGTTTCTATTGCTACAACCTATCGAGAAAAATTAGCTGAACATGGTGTTATTTTTTGCTCTATCAGTGAAGCGGTCAAGGACTATCCTGACTTGATAGAGCGTTATTTAGGCACCGTGGTGCCAAGTAATGACAACTTTTTTGCAGCTCTTAATTCGGCGGTATTCAGTGATGGTTCGTTTGTTTTCATACCCAAGGGCGTCTCTTGTCCCATGGAACTTTCCACCTATTTTCGGATAAACTCAGGCGATACGGGTCAGTTTGAACGCACATTGATTGTCGCCGAAGAAGCCGCCAGTGTCAGTTATCTTGAGGGCTGCACCGCGCCGATGTTCGACACCAATCAACTCCATGCAGCTGTAGTGGAATTAGTAGCACTTGATGATGCTAACATTAAGTATTCTACGGTCCAAAATTGGTATGCAGGTGACGAGAAAGGTGTCGGGGGTATCTATAATTTTGTCACTAAGCGTGGCCAGTGCCGTGGCGCTCGCAGTCACATCAGTTGGACCCAGGTGGAGACGGGGTCGGCTATTACTTGGAAATATCCCAGCTGCGTCTTGCAGGGCGAAGACTCCAGTGGAGAATTCTATTCAGTAGCCCTCACGAATAACCGCCAGCAGGCTGATACCGGAACAAAAATGATTCATGTCGCTCCCGGCACCCGCTCAACCATTATCAGTAAAGGCATAAGTGCCGGCAGCTCCAGTAATAGTTATCGTGGATTGGTTCAGATCGGTCCCAAGGCTGTAGGAGCACGTAATTACAGTCAGTGTGATTCGATGTTGATTGGCGATAAAGCCGCCGCTAATACCTTCCCTTACCTGAGATCCCAACAGCCTGATGCCAGTATCGAGCACGAAGCCAGTACCTGTCGCATTTCTGAAGATCAACTCTTCTATCTCCAGAGTCGCGGCATTGGCTTGGAGGAATCAGTCTCAATGATGGTGAGTGGTTTTTGTCGCGATGTCTTTAACCAGTTGCCCATGGAATTTGCGGCTGAAGCCGATAAACTCCTTGCCCTAAAGCTTGAGGGCTCCGTCGGGTAGGGCTTACGACCTTGCCCACAACATTGGCATCGTTGGGCCTGCCTTTTTCTTTGTTCAGCTCTTGATCTGTTTTTGCTTACCGTGATTCGACCCGACGCTCCCGTACTACTTGAGATCTGCAATCTTCACGCCACGGTGGGGGATCAACCTATCCTCAAAGGCGTCGATCTCACCCTGCGGGCCGGCGAGATTCATGCCGTTATGGGTCGCAATGGCAGCGGCAAAAGTACTCTCTCCAAGCTCTTGGCAGGCCATCCGGCTTACACCGTTACAGCTGGAACGGTTCGCTACAGGGGAGAGGATTTGCTGGCTCTGGCGCCTGAGGAGAGGGCCCGCGCAGGTGTTTTCCTGGGCTTCCAATATCCCGTCGAGATTCCTGGGGTGAGCAACCTTGAGTTTTTAAGAGTAGCCACCAATGCCCGCCGCGTGGCCCAAGGGGCCGAAGATCTCGACACTTTCGCCTTTGAAGATCTGGTTCGTCAACGCCTGAAGGTGGTTCAGATGGATCCGGCTTTCTTGGATCGCAGTGTTAACGAGGGCTTTTCAGGTGGCGAAAAAAAACGCAACGAAATTCTGCAGATGGCCCTACTAGATCCCTTGGTAGCCATCCTTGATGAGACCGATTCTGGACTCGATATCGATGCGCTGCGCATCGTCTCGGCCGGCGTCAATCAATTGGCCACTCCCGACAACTGCATTCTGCTGATTACCCATTACCAGCGGCTGCTGGATGAAATAACCCCTGATTACGTTCACGTCATGGCTGCTGGCCGCATCCTGCGCACCGGCGGCAAGGAACTTGCCCTGGAACTCGAGCGTCGTGGTTATGACTGGGTTGATGAGGGCCTTGATTCCTCAAATCTGGCCGATGCAATTGCTCCGCCCCTGGAGGTGTTCTGAAATGGTATCCCTCGCAATGTCGACCGTAAGGGCCCCCGGATCGGCCTCAGCGGCTTGGCTGGAGTCTGTTTTACGGGTATTTGAGCCATCCTTAACCGCCGCCGTTAGCGAATCCGCCGCGGGCTTGGACCAGGATCGATCAGCAGCCCGTGACTATATCCGGCGCGCAGGTCCGCCCTCCACCCGTCAGGAGGCCTGGCGGTTCACGAGCCTGGCCCCCCTGTTCGCCGTGCCCCCCCAGGTGTTGCCAGAGCCGGCAGCGGCGATCAAGGCGGACCATCCCCCTGACAGGGAGGCCCTAAGGCTGTACTGGGACGGTGACCGTGATCCTCTGGCTGGGGTGGATCTGCCGGAAGGCCTTTCCCGATTGGAAACCGGTGTCCAGGAGGCCCTTTTGGGAACGGTGCTTCAGGCTGCCGGCACCGCAGACTCCTGGTTGGTGCGCTTCAATGCTGCTCTTGCCGGTCGGGTGTTGGCCTTGCGGGTGCGGGGGCAGGTTTCCTTGCCTCTAGAGTTGGTGAGTGATTGCGGTCGTGGGACCGGCGTGCGGCCCCTGAGACTGCTTTTGTTGTTGGAAGAGGACGCCAGTCTGGAATTGTCGCAGGTGCATCGTGCTGCGGGTCCCAGTCTCACCACCGTGGTGGTAGAAGCGCAGCTTTCACCTCGGGCCCGGTTGCGCCATGGCGTCCTGGCCCAGGGCGCGGATGCGAGTTGTCTGCTCGCACACCTGGCTGTCTCCCAGGCCCCCGCCAGCGAACTGGACCTGACAACTGTTGCGGGCGGTTGGGGTTTGGTGCGCCTAGAGCCCGCCATCACCCAGGTTCAGGGGGCCGCGGCCACGCGGCTGCGGGGCTTGCAGGTGGCGCGCGATCGGCAGATCGCCGACCTCCATAGCCTTGTGCGTTTTGAAGGCCCGGAGGGTCAGCTTGACCAACTACAGAAAGCCGTGGTCGATGACGCCGGGCGCAGTGTTTTCCATGGGGCGGTGCAGGTGCCCCAGGCGGCCCAGCGCACTAATGCATCCCAGTTGAGCCGCAACCTGCTGCTCTCAGACCGGGCCAGGGTGGACGCGATTCCCCAACTGGAGATCGTCGCCGATGACGTGCGCTGTACCCACGGGGCCACCGTGACCCGGTTGCAGCAAGAAGAACTCTTTTATCTCCGCAGTCGTGGCCTTGGTGCCGACCAGGCTGCGCGCTTACTGCTGGCAGGGTTTTGCGATGAGATTCTGGCCAGTTTGCCGGAGTCGGCATCCCGTTGGGACCCTGCCGCTGCCCTGCTGGGCTCGGCCCGGCCCCGATGAACATGGTTAGTTCCATCGAGCCCCAGATGCCCCTGCCAGCCGCTGCGGTTCCCTCCCCTCTCGGGGCTGCTCCAGATGCTCCAGCGCTCGCCGTGGAAGACCTGGCAGTTATGACGCGGCCTGATTTTCCGCTGTTGGATCAGATCGCCTGTCTTGGCGAGCCCCTTATTTATCTCGATTTCGCCGCCACCAGCCAAAAGCCGCGCCAAGTCCTAGATGCCCTCAGCCATTACTACGGTCACGATAACGCCAACGTGCACCGGGGGGCCCACCAACTGAGTGTGAGGGCTACCGAGGCCTTTGAGGGGGCTCGGGTGTCGGTAGCCCGTTTCATCGGTGCCACCAGTCCTCGCGAGATTGTTTATACCCGCAATGCCAGCGAGGCGATCAATCTGGTGGCCCGCAGCTGGGGGGACGCCTTTTTGCGGCAGGGCGACGAGGTATTGCTCACTTTGATGGAGCACCACAGCAATCTCGTCCCCTGGCAGTTGCTTTCCCAGCGCACCGGCTGTGTTCTTCGCCATGCCGGAGTAACAGAGAGTGGCGAGCTGGATGTTGACGATTGGATCAGCAAGCTGAACGAGCGCACCCGGCTGGTGAGCGTGGTGCACGTCAGCAATACCCTCGGGGCCTTGAATCCGGTGGCCCATCTCGCCGAACTGGCCCACAGCGCCGGTGCCCTGATTTTGGTGGACGCCTGCCAGAGCCTGCCCCACCAGAGCCTTTCGGTTGCTCAGCTCGACTGTGATTTTTTGGTGGGTTCGTCCCACAAGTTATGCGGTCCAACGGGCATGGGATTCCTCTGGGCCAGGGAGGCTCTGCTGGAGTCAATGCCCCCGTTTCTGGGCGGTGGCGAGATGATCCAAGACGTATTTTTGGATCGGTGTACTTGGGCCGAATTACCCCATAAGTTCGAGGCCGGCACTCCGGCCATTGGCGAGGCGATCGGCATGGGGGCCGCCCTGGACTATCTATCTGCCCTGGGAATGGATCGGATCCATGCCTGGGAGCAGCACTTGACCCGCAGGCTTTTTGCGAGGCTGCAGGCGATTGAGGGGTTGCGAATACTTGGCCCCACCCCCGAACAACAGCCCGATCGCGGCGCCCTGGCGGCCTTTGCGGTGGAGGGGTTACATGCCAATGACCTCGCCTCCCTGCTGGATTCGGCTGGGATCTGCATTCGCAGCGGCCACCACTGCACCCAGCCATTGCATCGTTATTACGGTCTATCTGGCTCGGCCCGGGCCAGTCTGGCCTTCACCACAACGGAGGCGGAAATCGACCATTTCACCGATGAGCTGGTAGGAGCCATCGGCTTCCTCAGGGAGCACGCCTGATGGACTTGGGCAGCCCCCGCCCGCCGGCGACGTGTTGGGAGTGACTCGGAGCTTTGGTGGCTAGGTTCTTGAGGCAAACCTTCAGTGCAACCATGGGCCAAAACCAGCCGATCACCCTTGGGGCTGCGGCGGTGATGGCCTTGCTGGCTGCACCGGTCCTGGCCCAGACAGCTTCACCAAAACCACCGCCGGCTCCCGTCACAGGTGTAGTACCCCGTCAACCCCAGTCCCCTAAGGGGGGTGCGTCGGTGGTGGTGACACCTAGTGTAATCCCAGCTACTCCTTCTCCAAAGTCAGGAGCGGTTCCGATCGAAGGTTTGGGGGTCGCAGCGCCACCGGCCCGATCGGCACCGGCCGGCTTGGGCCCCAAGGTGTTGGTCGAACCTTTGATTTTGTGGCAGCCCGAGGGTTCCACGAGTCCCAGGCCGGCTGCATCCCCCTCTCCCTCATTCACCTCGTCGGGCCGCCCTCCGGTTGGCGTTGTTCGTTCTGCAGCGGGAAACAGCCGTCCCAATGGTCTGGTGGATCCCTTGGCGCCGATGGGATCAGGAGCTGGAATCAATCCATTCCTTCCAGGGATGGCTCCCCAGGGAGCCGGTGGTTATCAGATGGATCCGAGGCGGAGGGGCGGGCAGAGCAGTCCAGGTGGGGGGCCGCCAGGCGCTCGGCCCCAACAACGGCTCAGGCAGGGGCCCAATGGCATGCCTATGGCCCCTGGGGCAGGTTCCCTTGGCGGCCCACCCCAAGGCCCCATGCCAGAGGGGATGATGCCTCCCCCTGGCGCCGTTCCCCCTGGGATGCTCCCTCCAGGGGCTGTGCCACCGGGAATGATGCCTCCAGGTGCTATGCCTCCTGGCGCCATGCCACCCGGTGCCGGTAGACCTGGGCCTGGGGCGATACCTCCCGACGCTCTGCCGCCTGGTGCCTTGCCTCCTGGGGTTCAGCCAGATGATGCACCGGCGGCGAGGTCTCCAGGGGCTGGGGCTAAATCCGCTCAAGAGTGGTCGCCATGGCCGTCGCTGCTGGCCACCTTGGGCCTTGGGGGGGCTGGCGTGTTGCTGGCCTTACTGGCCCGGCGCCGTTCCACTAGCGGTTCGCCAACCCGGGCATCAATCGGCGAGAAGGGCATCAAGAACGCGCCGCTGGGCCGCATTCAGACTGGGGATAAAACTGACTGACCCGGGGGGCGCCCAGGGTCAGCGGCAATTTCGGGTTGCTCAGCAAGGCCCCCAAGGTTGCCGTAGCCCAGGCCCCATGGTTGATTCAGCCCAGCAGAATAAGGGCCTGATCGGCCGCCTCTTCGCCGGCCAGGATTGCTCCCTCGCCGTAGCCGGGCCAGTGGGTTGCCATTTCGGTGCCAGCCCAGAGCACCCGGCCGTGGCTTTGGCGCCAGGCTGAGCCAAAGCCAGTCCACGCCCCTGGGCTCAGGTAGGTGGTGAAGGCACCGGTGCTCCAGCTCTCCTGGGTCCAGTCCTGTTCGATTAAATCGAGGGGGTGGGCCGCTTCCGGGCCCCAACAGGCCTCCAGGTCCGCCAGGACGGCGGCCCGCCTTTGGGCGGGGGCAAGCTGGCCAAGGCGGATGGCCCGAGGGCCTGCCACGAAGCCCGCCAAAATGGCCGGGGAGCCGCAGGGGGGCGAACTGTCGGCAACCAAATCCAACCAGGGCAGATCACCAAGGGCCAGGCCGTTCTGGCCCCATTCGCGCCAAAAGGGTTTTGGGTAAACGGCCAGCCACTTGGCCATGCAGCCCATCGGCGAGCGCTGCAGCAGGGCTCGCTGCTCTGGGGGCAGGTCCGGTTCGAAGCGAATGCCGCTGCGCAGCGGCGGCGGAATGGCCACGATGGCCACGGCGGCCTGATGGCAGCGGCCATCGGCCCCTTGCACCCTCACCCCGCTGGCGTCCTGGCTGATGGCGACGACGGGGTTGCGCTGTTGCACGACCGATTCGCCCAGGTGTTGGGCCAGGCGCTGGGGCACCTGGCCCATGCCGCCGTGGACCAACCAACTTTCCGGGTTTTCTTCCTGGGGTGCCACGGCCTGGGTCCAGGCCAGGTGCAGGATCGAGCTCTCCGCCGGATCAAAGCCCCCTGATCCCCCCACCAGGGCCAACCAGCGCAGGGGCAGCTGGGCGATGGGGAGGTCGCTGCGGGCCTCCATCCAGCTGGCGATTGTCTGGCGATCAAGCAGTTCGGCGGCATCCAGACTCCAGGGGGCCAGCGGTGGGACCTGCGCCACCAAGCCGTCGAAGTCCTCTTTGAGATGGCGGGCTGCGTCGATGGCGGCCCGATCCAAGGGCAGGGCATCCGGCTCGAAAAACAGGAAGCTTTGGCGCATGTCACTGGCCATGGGGGCACTGCAGGCCTTGCCTTGCCAATGGAAGAGGCCGAGGCCGTCGTAATTGCTTGGGAAGGTGGCCAGGCCCAGCTCCTGCAAAAGGGCGGCAAAGCGGTGGTGGCTGGCGCCGCCCCACTGGCCCCCCAGATCCACCGTGGCACCGGAGGCGGTGGTGGCACTGACCAGGCGACCACCGACCCGATCTCGGGCCTCAAGCACTCGCACCCGCAGGCCCCGGCCCTGCAACCGGTGGGCCGCCACCAGCCCCGAGAGGCCGGCGCCGACCACCACCACATCTACTGGTTCAGGCGAGGTGCTGGCCATGGGCCTTGGGGCAGGAGCTAAGGCCATCTTGGGGCGGGATACTCTTCTGGCCAGCGTTTCCTGTTGGGCCCCGTCCCCGCCACCGACCATGAATATCGACGGCAAGGCCTGGCGGACAATCTGGCTGGAGGCGGGGGGAAGGTCGGTCGGGGTGATCGACCAGACCCTGTTACCCCATCGCTTTGAAACCAGATCCCTGGCCACCGTGGAGCAGGCGGCCGAGGCGATCAGCACGATGGTGGTGCGGGGGGCACCCTTGATCGGCGTGGCGGGGGCCTATGGGTTGATGTTGGCC
>CANGZM010000067.1 GCA_947458155.1 Synechococcaceae cyanobacterium
TAGGGCGCGAGTAGCCCGGGTGATCTCCAGCACCTCCTCGGCGCCAAACACCCGGCCTGCGGCATAGAAGCTGTCGAAGTTGCCGATTTCGACCATGGCCGCCCCGGCCGCCACCGCCGCCGGGAAGAGGGCGGGATCGACAGCCGACACACACAGGGGCAGACCAGGGGTTTGCTGGGCTACCTGCCGCACCAGGTAAGCATCGCAAGCCAGATCAAGCAGGTCAGCGCCCCCGGCGGCGGCGGCGGCAGCGATGCGGCCCACGGAGACCGCGTCAAAGTTGGCCAATCCAGCGATCACCTTGAGCAGGCGTTGCTGGCGGAGCGCCTCCTGCAGGGTGATCGGCAGGCTGGAAAGACGCGACATGCTCGAATCCATGACTATTCAATTCTGATTCTCCCATCCAAGGCCATGACCGCCGCCGGCCCCACCGATCAGGCGCCTGCTTGGAGCGCCGATCACCTGCGGCTGCATCGTCACCTGCGCCGCCAGCCCAGCCTGCTGCCCACCGGGGTCCCCCTGCTGCTGAGTGTTTCCGGCGGGCAGGATTCGATGGCGATGACGGGGTTGCTGGCGGACCTGCGCCGCCTGCACGGCTGGTCCCTGACCCTTTGGCACGGGGACCACGGCTGGCGCCCCGAATCGGGCCGCCAGGCCAAGGAGCTGGCCGCCTGGGCCGCCGGCGAGGGGCTGCCCCTGGTGCTCGAACGGGCCAAGCCGGCGCCCCCCTGCGAAGACCAGGCACGCCAATGGCGCTACCGGCGCCTGGCCGAGCTGGCTGCGCTGCGGGGCATAAGCCATGTCGTCACTGGTCACACCGCCACGGACCGGGCCGAAACTGTGCTGCTCAACCTGGCCCGCGGCAGTCATCGCCGCGGCCTGGCCAGCCTGCGACCCAGCCGCCCCCTGCATAACGACCCAGGCGGCAGCCCCCAACTGGTACGACCCCTGCTGCACTTCTGCCGCGACGACACGGCCCGCATCTGCCAGAGCCGGGGCCTGCCGATCTGGCTGGACTCCAGCAACGACGATCGCCGCTACGGGCGCAACCGCCTCCGCGCCGAGGTGTTGCCCGTGCTCGAAGCTCTCTACCCCGGTGCCCAGCGGCGCATGAGCCTCCAGGCCGAACGGCTGGCCCAGGAAGACGAGCAGCACCAGCAACTGGTGGCCTTGGCTCTCGGGGCCTTAACTTTCGGTGACTTGGCTCTCGGGAACTTGGTTCTCGGGGACCTGGCTCTCGGAGCCCAGGAACAACGGGGCCCCGTACCAGCAGCCCTCGATCGCCGCCACCTGGGTCAGCTCGCTGAAGCCAACCAACGGGCCCTGATCCAGCATTGGCTAAGGCAACAAGGGCCTGGAGAGTTGGCCGCAACAGCGCTCGAGACGCTGCTGGCTGCGCTCCCCCCCGAGCAGGGTCCAGGCCAAATGACTCTGGCAGCAGGATGGCGTTTGGGCTGGGATCGCTGCAAACTGCACCTCATCCCCCCAGCAAGCGCCTCTCCTTAACCGCTTATGGAATCCCCCAACTTTCCTCAGCGCTATGGGCAGATTGAGGAGGCCTACCGCCAGCAGGAATGGTCCATCGTCATGGATCAGGGCCAGACCCTGCTGGCCGACCTTGAGAAGCAACCCGAGGCGGGAGCGGGTTTGCAGCCCCGGCTCCAGCTGCTGATGGCCCATGCGCTTCTCTATGGGTTCAACGACACTTTGATGGCCGAGGACCTCTACACCAGGGTCGCAGGCGACAGCAGCGAAAGCGACCTGCAGCCCGTGGCCGAGGCAGGAATCCTCAACTGCCGTGCCAACCGCGCCCAGCGTCGCGAAAACGAAGCCCGTGCCCAGGCCGAGGCGGCCCAACGCCGCAAAGCCGAACAGGAAGAGCTGCTCAGCGCCACAGCCAATCAAGATCAAAGCCAGCCAGCCAGCCCAGTGCCAGGGGCTGGGAGCCCAGGACCTGTCATGCCCTGGCTAACCCAGACCGCCGCAGACTCCGCTTTGGTGAGCCAGGACTGGGCGCCCCTGGGCGAAACCTTGATTCCGGAGATCGTTGATGAACCAGAGCTGCTGGAACTCCACCAAAGCGAGAGTTCCTTAGCAGAGGAGGTGGACCTCATGGTGCGGGAACGCCTCGGCGTGGGATTGGCGGAACTTGGAGATCCGAACCGCCATTCGATCGAGTCGGTGGCCCTGGCCGAACAGGCCGAACAGGCCGAACAGGCCAAAGAACCAACCAGGGTCACCGCCCAAGCCGAAGACGAGGACGATGACCTGATGGCAGGACTGCTGAGGGTGGTGCTTTCCTGAAGCGGACTCAGCCCGCAACGGCGGCGGAGCGGCGGCGGCGGGCACGGCCTTCGGGTTCGGACTCCACCGGCGCTGCCTGGGTGGCCACAGCCGCCTGGGCCTCGACGACGGCAGTGGCAGTAGGGGTTGCCACCGGCCGAGGCGCACTGTTGGCCGCTGGGGTAAGGCGCTGCACCCCAGCTGGCGCCTCCCGGCCCACCTCCCGGCGCCCCCCCCGGGGAGCCGGCCTGGTGTCGGCCTCTTGGTCTACCTGACTCTTATAGGCCGGGGTGCCGGCGGGAGCCGGCTGCACCAGGCAGAGGATCAGGGGATCCACCTGGAGTTCGCGGCGCAAGCGCCGCTGCAAGCCCAGTTCTACCTCCCGTTGCACCCCAACCCAATCGACATCGGGTGCGGTGCCACCGGTATGGCGGGCTAGCTGGTTCCAGCGATTCTCCAGAACCCAACCGATCTCCCTTTCGGCCCAGACCGAGAGCTTGCGGGGATCGGCAGTGGTGACGACACCGCGCAGGTTCACCCGCGGCGGAGCCACCATCAGACCGTCGGTACTGATGGCGGCCAGCAGGGTGATCACGCCATCTTCGGCGAGCTGCTGGCGTTCCTTGAGAACCCGGGCATCGACGATGCCATTGCGGGATGCATCCAGCAATTCGATACCAGCCTTGACCGGATCCCCCTTGCGGATGCCATCAGGGGTGAGTTCGACCACGTCACCGTTATCGATGATCAAACAATGGTCGGCTGGGACACCCATCGACTGGGCAGTGCGGGTATGGGCGACCAACATGCGATGTTCGCCATGCACCGGCACGAAGAAGCGGGGCCGGGTCAAGGCCAGCATCAGCTTTTCATCTTCCTGGGATCCGTGGCCGGAGACATGGATGCCCTCGCCTTTGCCATAAACCACCTTGGCGCCAAGCATCATCAGGCTGTCGATGGTGTTGACCACCGAAATGGTGTTCCCGGGAATCGGGCTGGCTGAAAAAATGATGGTGTCGCTGCTTTTGACCTGAACCTGGGGATGGTCACCGCGGGAAATGCGACTCAGGGCCGCCAAAGGCTCGCCCTGGCTACCGGTCATCAGCAGCAGGGTTTCCCTGTCGGGTAGATCACGGATCTGCTTGATCGGCACGAACAGATCATCGGGACAGCGGATGTAGCCCAGTTCACGGGCCTTGGCAATCACATTGAGCATCGAGCGACCCAGCAGACCCACTTTGCGGCCGTGCTTGAGCGCCAACTCAAGAATCATCGAAACCCGATGCACGGAACTGGCAAAGGTGGTGATGATCACGCGCCCATCTGCGTTGCCAATGTGCCGATCCAGATTTGGGAAAACGGCCCGCTCAGGCGGTGTAAAACCAGGCAGCTCCGCGTTGGTGGAATCACTAAATAAGCAAAGAACACCCTGTTCGCCGTATTGGGCCATGCGTTGGATGTCGAAATACTCGCCATCTACGGGGGTGTGGTCAAATTTAAAATCACCAGTGAAAACAACGACACCAACAGGGGTGGTAATCGCCAGGGAAAAACTATCGGCGATCGAATGGGTATTGCGGATGAATTCAACCTTGAAATGTTGACCAACCGAAACCACATCGCGGGGGCTGACGGTCTGAAGCTTGGTACGATCCATAACTCCAGCTTCCTCCATCTTTCCCGTCAGCATTGACAGGGCCAAGCGAGGGCCATAGATGATCGGGATATTGAAGTTCTTGAGATGGTGGGGAATGCCACCGATATGATCTTCATGGCCGTGGGTAACGATCATGCCGCGAATGCGCTTCTGATTCTCCCGCAGATAACTGGTATCTGGCAACACCACATTTACCCCATGCATGCCATCGCTAGGGAAAGCAAGGCCCGCATCAACAAGCATCAGGTCGTCGCCGTATTCAAAAACACAGGTGTTTTTGCCAATTTCATGCAATCCTCCCAGGGGAATAACCCGTAGGGCAGGGGATTTGGCGGCGGCCGGATGGCTATTTCCGTTGGAATTGGTCATGAATGATCTCTTTGCAAAATGTTTACTTGAACGTGGAGCAGGCCTTGGCGTCAAGTGGGACGCAGGGCGGCCAGGATGGAGCTGAGGCGTTCACGCACGGTGGTATCTGCGGGTAGGAGGGGCAAACGGGGGGCGCCTACGGGCCAGCCAGCAATCTCCAAAGCTGCCTTGAGGGGGATGGGATTGGTTGTGCAAAAAAGGGCCCGGATCAGGGGCAGAAGCTGCTCATGACGACGGAGGGCTTCGCTGCCATCCCCCGCCAGATAGGCCTGGATCAAGGCCTGAATCGCGTCACCCACGAGGTGACTGGCGACGCTGACCACCCCAACGGCACCCACGGCCAGCATGGGCAGGGTCAGGGCATCGTCGCCGCTGTAGATCGCCAGGCGATCGCCGCAGAGGGCCCGCAGCTGACTGACTTCTTCCGTGGTACCGCTGGAGGCCTTGTAACTAAGAACGTTGGGCCGATCCAGCAGCCGAGCCGTGGTTTCCGGCGCCAGGCTGCAGCCCGTACGGCCAGGAATGTTGTACAGCATCAGTGGTAATTCGGGGGCCGCCGCTGCCACCGCCCGGAAATGGGCTTCAAGTCCCTCCTGGGGGGGCTTGTTGTAATAGGGCACGACCACCAAGGCCCCATCGGCCCCATGGGCTGCCGCGGCACAGGTGGCGGTCACCGCCTCCAGTGTGCAGTTACTGCCGGTGCCCGCCAGAACCGCAGCCCGTCCGGCCACGGCCGAGCGCACGGCCTGGAGCATGGCCAGCTGTTCTTCCCAACTGAGGGTTGGGGATTCACCGGTGGTGCCACAGACCACCAAGCCATCGGAGCCATGGCGAACCAGGTGGTCGGCCAGTCGCTCAGCGGTGGCCAGATCAAGGGCCCCTTCGGCATCAAAAGGGGTGACCATGGCCGTGATCACCCTGCCGAAGGGGGGAGATGCCGCCGCAGATGCCAGGGGAACGGAGGCGTTCATGGGGTGTTTCCTGGGGGAGGAGCCATCAGCCGCTCGGCGATCTGAATGGCATTGAGGGCGGCTCCCTTGCGGATCTGGTCGCCGCAAAGCCAAAGCTCGAGGGCATGGGAATCGCTGAGGTCCTGGCGGATCCGGCCGATGGCGACAGGATCGCGTCCCGTCACATCCGTGGGCATCGGAAAGCGGTTGGCGGCAAAATCCTCGATCAGCTCCACTCCTGGGGCCACCGCCAGCAGCTCCCGGGCCTCCTGCACGGGAAACGGCTCCTCAAACTCGATATTGACGGCCTCGGAATGGGCCCGTAGCACCGGCACCCGCACACAGGTCGCCGTGAGGCGCAAGTGCGGCAGGCCAAGGATCTTGCGAGTCTCATGCACCATTTTCAATTCTTCTTCGCAATAACCGTTGGCCTGTAAGGGCGAGTTGTGCAGAAACAGGTTGAAGGCCAGGGAATGGGGCAGCACCTCACTGACGGGGATGCCGCCTGCCAGCACGGTGCGGCTGAGATTCTGGAGTTCTTCCATGGCCCGGGCCCCGGCGCCACTGGCGGACTGATAAGTACTGACCACGACGCGACGCAAGGGGCGCCGGGCCGCCAGGGGCGCCAGGGCCAGGGTGAGCAGAATCGTGGTGCAGTTGGGGTTGGCGATGATGCCCTGATGTTGGAAAGCTGCATCGCCGTTCACCTCAGGCACCACCAAGGGCACATCGGGCTCGAGGCGAAAGGCACTGGAGTTGTCGATGACCACCGTGCCCGCCGCTGCCGCCTGGGGAGCCCATTGGCGGGAAACGGATCCGCCGGCGGAGGCCAGCAAGAGATCAAGACCGTCAAAGGCGTCGGTATCCACCGCCCGCACCTGCAGGGATTCCCCCTGCCAGGTGAGGGTCTGGCCAGCGGAACGGGGGGAGGCCAGGGGACGCAGTTCGCTGACAGGAAAACGACGTTCGGCCAGCAGGGCCAGCAATTCCACGCCCACGGCCCCGGTCGCACCCAGGATCCCGACCCTCAAGGGACGGTCAGGCAAAGCACGTTCTGCAGCGAGGGAGGCGTTCAGGGCGGGGGAGGGGGAGGACGGCACAGCGATGGCGTGAACCGGAAACGGCACTAAAAAAGTGAAAAAAGCAAGAACCAATCAAAAGGGGTCTTTAAAGCGCCGAAACCGGCGGTGGGCATGGACTGGGGAAGGGCGTTGAGAGAGAAAAGAGGTAGGGAAAGATTGAGAGGCTCTTGCCAACCCTGGAAACGACGACCTCTGGACGAATAGGCGGTTTCAGGGATGGGCTGGAGAGCGGCGATCAGGATCCAGGGATCGCTGGATCTGAACCGAGGGAACCCTGCGGGCCCCCGTGGACGGGTTGGGATATCGACACGCCGGTGCGTCGTTCCAACACTAGGGCGCCAGGCCCCCAGTACGCCACTTTCTAGGATTGGAAGTCGCCCCGATGATCGGCCCGTTTCATGAGTCCTGCCGCCAGCACCGCTTCCGCCACCCCAGGGGCCGAGCTGAAAGTCTCCACCTCCCCCCGCCCCGGTAGTCGACTGGCGGTACAGGTGGCAGTGCCGGCGGGCCGTAGCCAGGCCAGCTACGAGGATGCCGTCAGCAAACTCAGCCGTAGCGTCAAATTGCCGGGCTTTCGCCAGGGCAAGGTGCCCAAGGCGGTGCTGCTGCAACAAATCGGTCCGGTGCGGCTGCGCGCCACCGCCCTCGAAGAGCTGATCGAGAGTGTGGTGAAGGAAGCATTGCAACAGGAAACGATTGCGGCGCTGGGGCGCCCGGAGCTTGAAGAGAGTTTTGAAGCCCTGCTGGCGCGCTTCACCCCCGGTGAAGAGCTGGTGATCACCATGGCCCTGGATGTGGAGCCCACCCCCAGCCTCAAAGCGACCCGGGGCCTCCAGGCGGAGGCCGAGCCCGTGGTCTTCGATCCCGCCCGGGTGGACGAGCTGCTGGAACAGTCCCGCAGGCAACTGGCGACCCTGCTGCCGGTCGAAGATCGGCCAGCCGCCAGCGGCGATGTGGCCCGCATCAGCTTTAGCGGCAGCTTTACTGATAGCGACGAAGCCATTCCCAATGGCAGCAGCGACGGCATGGAGGTGGAGTTGGAAGAGGGCCGCATGATCCCTGGCTTTGTCGAGGGGATCCTGGGCCTGGCGGTCGGAGAAAGCCGCACCGTGACCTGCCAATTTCCTGAGTCATACCCCCAGGAGGAGGCCGCTGGCCGCGAGGCCCGCTTCGAGATCACCCTGCTGGATCTCAAGACCCACGAACTCCCCGCCTTGGACGATGCCTTCGCCCAACAGGCCAGTGACAAGGGCTCCCTGGCCGAACTGCGGGCCGATCTCGAAGCCCGCCTCAAGGAGGACAGCGAACGCAGGCACCGCAACAATCGCCAGGAGGCCCTGCTGACGGTCTTGGTGGAGCAACTGGAGGTGGAATTGCCAGAAACCCTGATCCAGCAAGAAATCCGCCAGCTGATCGAACAAACCGCCGCCCAGATCGCCCAACAGGGGATGGATGTGAAGAAGCTCTTCACCCAAGATTTGGTTCGCAGCCTGGTGGAAACCTCCCGCCCTGAGGCCGAACAGCGCCTGCGCCGCAACCTGGCCCTGCGGGCCTTGGCCGAGGCGGAGACCATTGAGGTGTCTGCAGCCGACCTGGAAACCCGCCTGCAGGAGGTGCGCCGGGAACTCAGTCAAGAAGCCGCCATCGACCAGCAGCGCCTGAGGCTCGCCGTCGAAGACGACCTGTTGCGTGATCGCCTGCTGGAGTGGCTGGAGACCAACAACACCGTCACCGAAAAAGCGCCGACGGCCGAATCACCAGACCAGGCCGAGGCGGCATACCAGGTCGAGGCGGCAGACGAGGGCGAAGCGGGGGTCCCAGCGGCCCCCGAGGGCGCCAAAAAGGCCTCCAAGGACAAGGAAAAGAAAAAGGACAAGGAGAAAGACCATGAGAAAGACAAGCAAAAAGCCAGCAAGGCAAAAGACAAGGACTGAGGCCTTTGCCGGGGGGGCCGCTGCTGCACCGACCGCTGGAGCGCAGCGCCCCATAGATTGCTGGACACAAGTGACCGCCAAGCCTGCGCCTGCGTGAAAGCCCCCTTCTCCCCTTCCCACCCCAGCGCCGCCCGAGCGCATCCGGTCCAAAGCCTCTGGCAGGCCCCCCTCGTCAGCAGTGGAGCCGCCCTGGCGCCCCTGGCCAGTCCCGGTGTGCTGCCGACGGTGGTCGAACAATCGGGCCGGGGGGATCGGGCCTTCGACATTTATTCACGCCTGTTGCGCGAACGCATCATCTTCCTAGGCACTGGAATTGACGACCAGGTCGCCGATTCGCTAGTGGCACAACTGCTGTTCCTGGAAGCGGAAGATCCAGAAAAAGACATCCAGATTTACATCAATTCCCCCGGCGGATCAGTTACCTCTGGCCTGGCCATCTACGACACGATGCAGCAGGTGAATCCCGATATTGTCACGATTTGCTATGGATTGGCGGCCAGCATGGGGGCCTTTCTGCTCTCAGGCGGCACCAAAGGCAAACGCCTGGCCCTGCCCAATGCCCGCATCATGATTCACCAACCCCTGGGGGGAGCCCAGGGGCAGGCCATTGATATTGAGATCCAGGCCCGCGAAATTCTCTTCCTCAAAGACACCCTCAACGGTTTGATGGCCGAGCACACCGGCCAACCCCTGGCCAAGATCGCCGAAGACACTGACCGCGACTATTTCCTTTCACCCCCAGAGGCGGTTGAATACGGCCTGATCGATCGGGTCGTTACCGACAATGTCCCGGTTTGATCCTTGACCCCGTTTACGCCGCCGAACCAATCACCCGGTTGCTCCGCCGCCTGCTGCCCCCCTGCCGATGGCCAAGTTCGACGCCCACCTGAAGTGTTCCTTCTGCGGTAAGTCCCAGGAGCAGGTGAGAAAACTGATCGCGGGACCGGGTGTCTACATCTGCGACGAATGCATCGATCTCTGCAACGAGATCCTTGACGAGGAGCTGGTCGACGCCCATGGCCATGGCCACGGCGGCCGCCCGTCGGCCGAAGCTGGTCGGCGGGTCGCGACACCAAAAAAGTCGGCCAAGCCCTTGCCGACCCTGGCCTCGATCCCAAAACCCCAGCAGATCAAAAGCTTCCTCGACCTGCAGGTCGTCGGCCAGGAAGACGCCAAGAAGGTGCTGGCGGTAGCTGTTTACAACCACTACAAACGCCTTGCCTGGCAGGGGGATGGCCAAGGCGAAACCGATGTGACGGCCCCCCGCCTGCACAAATCCAACATCCTGCTGATCGGGCCCACGGGTTGCGGCAAGACCCTGCTGGCCCAGTCCCTGGCCGAACTGCTGGATGTGCCCTTCGCCGTCGCTGACGCCACCACTCTCACCGAAGCGGGCTATGTGGGTGAAGATGTGGAGAACATCCTGTTGCGGCTGCTGCAGAAGGCCGACCTGGATGTGGAACAGGCCCAGCGCGGCATCATCTATATCGACGAAATCGACAAGATTGCCCGCAAGAGTGAAAACCCCTCGATCACCCGCGATGTGTCCGGTGAAGGGGTACAGCAGGCCCTGCTGAAGATGTTGGAGGGCACGGTCGCCAACGTGCCACCCCAGGGAGGACGCAAACACCCTTACCAGGACTGCATCCAGATTGATACCAGCCAGATCCTGTTCATCTGCGGCGGTGCCTTTGTGGGCCTCGAAGACGTCATCCAGAAACGCATGGGCCGCAATGCGATTGGCTTCCTGCCCGCCGATGGCCATGTCCGACTGCGACCCAACAAGGAGCGCCATGCCACCGAGGCCCTGCGCCATCTCGAGCCCGATGATCTGGTCCGCTACGGCCTGATCCCGGAATTCATCGGTCGGCTGCCGGTGACGACCGTGCTTGAGCCCCTGGATGCCCAGGCCCTCGAAGCCATCCTCACCGAACCCCGAGATGCCCTGGTCAAGCAGTTTCAGACCCTGATGAGCATGGACAACGTGCGGCTGCACTTCGAGGCCGGCGCTGTCGAAGCGATTGCGATCGAAGCCCATCGCCGCAAAACCGGGGCCCGGGCCCTGCGGGGCATCGTCGAAGAGCTGATGCTCGAAGCCATGTACGACCTGCCCTCCAGGCGGGATGTGAAGACCTTCACCATCACCCGGGAGCTGGTGGAGCAGCGCAGTAAGGCCAAGGTGGTGTCCCTGGCACCAACCGACCGGGACGAACAGGCGAGCGCCTGAGAGGGCGGGCAATCCCACCATCAGCACGGCTGGCAGAAAGGTTCCCCGGGGCGAAACTGGAAAGCTGATTCCCACCCCAACGCCCTTGGCCGCCGCCGACCATCTCCAGGCCCCCAGGCAACACGGCCTGTTCAACCACCACGGCATCGACCTGGGAGATGGCACCGTGGCCCACTACCTGGAGGGACGGGAAATTCTGCGCAGCCTCCGCCAGGACTTTTGCCGGGGACAGGAAATCACGGTTGTCAGCTATCCAGAAGACAGCTGTTCTGCGGCCGGGGTGACCCTGCGCCGCGCCATGGGACGGCTGGGTGAGCAAAATTACAATCTGCTCTTCAATAACTGCGAGCACTTCGCCCATTGGTGCAAGACGGGACGGCACCGCAGCAGCCAGGTGGAAGATTGGCTGCATACCGGCAGCCTGGGGGCCTTGGCCTTTGGTCAATTCATGCCCGCCGCCGTGCTCACGGGCGTACGCATGCTGTTGAAACAGGGCATCACGGTCGAACCGGAACACATTGAGAAAGGTAAGGATCTGGCCTTGAAAACCCTGGAGCAGGTCGATGGCCTGCGGGCCAAGCTGCAGGGGCGCCTCGAGGAGGAATTGGCCAAGGCAGAGATACGCTGGGGCAGCACCGAGCAGCCCAGCGATCAGTTTCTGCAGCTGCGCCAGGCGGCCCAAAAAATCGCCGACCAACTCAGCCAAGTGGAGGAGATGGAGGAGAAACTGGAAAGGCTGCTGGAGGGCAAAGAAAAGCATCAGGCGAATCCTTACACCGAATAAGCCCCCATTAGCAGCTTGTAAAGCCTATCAATTTAGGCCTGCCCTCCCCGAGCTGGTGAAATTCTAAGCAGCAGCGAGTCGAGCCTTGATCCGAGGACGACCAGCAGTGCATTCTCGTTTGCCGTTTGCACCGATGGCTTGATGAATGCATCCTTGGCGGATCGATCCGGCACGCTACCGGTAGCGTGGTCGTTGCACCTGGCAAGCAGGGGTTGCCACA
>CANGZM010000068.1 GCA_947458155.1 Synechococcaceae cyanobacterium
CTCGCCAGCCAAATCCGCGGCTGGCTTTGGGTGGCGCTGCTGGAGAAAACCGGCGAGCAGGACGCCAACGTGATCGCCAAGGCGGCCGGCATCGCCAACCCCAAGCGGATCTACGTGATGCGCAAGCAGATCCGCGGCCGCTCCCCCGAGCGCCTGCTGACCCTGCTGGGTCAACTGCTGGAGGTGGAAACGGCCTTGAAGCGGGGCGTGGAGCCCGGCGCCGCCTTTCGCGACGGTTTTCTGCTGACGGCCGAGGCCCCGGCCCCGCCCCGCCGCGGGCCTGGATAATCGCATCCAAGTGCGTACGGCGCTCAGCGATGGCCTTATTGGTGCAGAAGTTCGGCGGTACCTCAGTGGCCGATGTGGAACGGATCGGCAACGTGGCCCGACGCATCGCCCAGTGCCGCGAGGACGGCCATGATCTGGTGATCGTGGTGTCCGCCATGGGCCACACCACCGACGAACTCACGGCCTTGGCCCGCGCCATCAGCCCTAATCCACCCCAACGGGAGATGGACATGCTGCTGGCCACCGGCGAGCAGGTCTCCATCGCCCTGCTGTCGATGGCCCTGCAGGCCCTGGGGGTGCCCGCCGTCGCCATGACCGGCACCCAGGCCGGCATCGTCACCGAATCCACCTTCGGGCGGGCCCGCATCCTCGAAATTCGCACCGATCGGTTGCGGCGCCTGCTTAATGAAGGCCAGGTGGTAGTGGTGGCTGGCTTCCAGGGCACCAGCAGCGGCGTCGCCGGCACCCCGGAGATCACCACCCTGGGCCGTGGTGGCTCCGACACCTCGGCGGTGGCCCTGGCCGCCGCCCTCGGCGCCGACGCCTGCGAGATCTTCACCGATGTACCCGGCGTGCTCACCACCGATCCCCGCAAGGTGGCGGATGCCCAGCTAATGGAATCGGTGAGTTGCGACGAAATGCTGGAGCTGGCCAGCCTCGGGGCCGCCGTACTGCATCCGCGCGCCGTTGAAATCGCCCGCAACTACGGCGTGCCGCTGTGGGTGCGCTCCAGCTGGAGCGACGGCCCGGGCACCCGGCTCACCAGCGGCCCCGCCCGGGCGATCGGCAGCGAGGGGCTGGAGCTGGGGCGGCCGGTGGACGGGGCCGAACTCCAAGACGGCCAGGCGGTGCTGGCCCTGGCCCATGTGCCCGACCGCCCCGGGGTCGCCGCCGACCTGTTCGAAGCCCTGGGGGCGGCCGGCCTCAACGTCGATCTGATCGTGCAATCCAGCCACGAGGCAGCCAGCAACGCGCCCGCCAGCAACGACATCGCCTTCACCGTGGCCGATGCCGAGCTGGAGGCCGCCCGGGGCATCTGCGAAGCCCTGCTGGCCTCGCTGCAGGCCGATGGCGCCACCCTCAGCAGCGAAGCGGGGATGGCCAAGATCAGCATCTCCGGCGCCGGCATCATGGGGCGCCCGGGCATGGCGGCCCGCCTGTTCGACACCCTGGCGCGCCTGGGCATCAACCTGCGCCTGATCGCCACCAGCGAGGTCAAGGTCAGCTGTGTGGTCGATCGCGAGCTGGGCGCCCGCGCCCTGCGGGCGACGGCGGCGGCCTTTGAATTGGGGGAGCAGCAACTACGCGACGGCCCCCTGCCGGCCGATCCCCTGGCGCCGGCGGTGCGGGGCGTGGCCCTGGACCGGGATCAGGCCCAACTGGTGGTGCGCCGCGTACCGGACCGCCCCGGCTCGGCGGCCCTGGTCTGCCGGGCCCTGGCCGACGCCAGCATCAGCTTGGACGGCATCGTCCAGTCCGAGCGCACCCACAGCAGCGGCGACCAGCGCAGCCGGGACATCAGCTTCACCCTGCGGCGCGACGACCGGCCCGGCGCCGAACGGGCCCTGGCGCCGGTCCTGGCCCAATGGCCCGGCGCCTGGATCGAGGAGGGTCCCGCCATCGCCCGCATCAGTGCCGTGGGGGCGGGCATGGCCTGCACCGCCGGCACTGCGGCGCGCATGTTCCGGGCCCTGGCGGCGGCGGGCATCAACATCGAGATGATCGCCACCAGTGAAATCCGCACCAGCTGTGTGGTGGCGGAATCCGAGGGCATCCGTGCCCTGCAGGCGGTCCATGCCGCCTTCGCCCTGGGGGGCGAGACGCTGCACCGGGCGGAGGGCAGCGAAGCGCCCGCCGCCGGGGGGCCTTAGACGAGGGCGAGCTGCGCTTCCGGTACCACCCCATTGCCCTCGGCGACGGCGGCGGCCATGGCCTGCTCCAGCCCCCGGGCCCGATCCAACAAATGGGCGGCAAAGATGTCGCGATTCACCGCCGTGTTGCTGGCCTGGAAGTAAGAGCCGTGGGCGCAGCCCAGGTCGTAACCCCAGAGGCGCTTGGGACAGGTGGTTGGCAGCAGGTTTAGGTATTCGCGGCTGACGGGGAAACGGCGGCTCAGGGAACCGCCCACCAGATCACCCTGGGCATCCAGGTTGATCCAGCTGTTGGCCAGGGATGGGAAGGGAGCACGACCCCCCTGGGGCGGCCGGTTGGCCGGGCGCAGCGTTTCCTGCACCGGGCCGATCGAGAGGGCGCTGCCCACCGTGAAGAAGTGGGCCACCCGCCCCGGCCTGGGGCGAGCCTCCAGCTCCCGCAGGCCTTCGTAGGCGACCACCGTGCCCCAGCTATGGGACATCACATCCACCGTGACACCGGCATCCAGCAGGGGACCAACCTTGCTGGTGAAACGGTTCAGGATCTGACGGCGCATGCCCTCATTGAGCATATAGACCAAAAAGTCATCCAACCCGTCCAGGAAGCCCCGGGTGGCGGGGCGTTGCTCCATGCCAAGGCCGCGGGCAGCCTCGCGGTCGCCGCGATCTTCAATCACCTCCAGGATGGAGGCGCGCAAGGCCTCAGCCCTGGCGGCCTGGCCCTCCAGGCCCTGGGCCCCGTGGCCCTGGGCCCCGGGGGCCTGGGCATCCGCCAGGCTGCGGCTGTTGACCAGATCGCTCCACACCACCTCAATGCGGCCCTGCCCCAGGGTGCTGGGCTCGAACATCCCGCCGACGTAGGGGCTCAGGGCTTTCCACCAGTTGTTCGAAAACCCCTCCCCATGCTTGCCGATGCCATGCACACTCACGAGCACCCGTTTCGCCGCTCCTGGGCCGCGCCCCGCCTCGGCGGCCAGCTCCTCGCCCCCCCCGGCGGGCCCCGCCTGGGCGCTGGCTTCAAGGGCCAAGACGGTATCCAGCAACTTCATGTAGGCCTCGATCAAGCGCTCCTGTACCGGGGCCATCGAGCGGCCGGCCGCAACAGGGCCTGGCGAAACCGAAGCTGGCAACCCCGTCACAATTGGAGTGACGATCGTTGGTGCCAAGCCACCACCGCGGCCAAAGATTGGTCCGCTCAGGGCTTTGCCCTCATGAACCGGCACCTGCTCGTATCCGGATTTCAAGGAAGCAGCCACGGCCTTGATCAAGCTTTGGCTGTCCAGATCGGGGTGGGCCTGGAGGGCTTGGCAGAAGTAATAAGTGAAGGCACCTTGAAAGGTGCCATTGATATAGGCGTCTGCGGCGGTCTGGGTCTCCTGGCAGGCCATCAAATTCAGGTTGAGATCCGCAGCGCGGCGAAGCTTGGATGGTTTCAGAGCCCTTGACACCACCGCGCGGGATCCATCCAAACCCAGGTCCGGAGGTATCAGGAAGCGATTGACGCTGACCTGGGTCTCAGACACAGGCCCCTCCGACCCCAAGCTCCTGCTGGTCTGGGAGGGACTGACAAGCATCTCGTGGACCATGCCTCTGGAATCCCTGACGGCCATGGCTCGGCTGCTGCCACCGGAATGGCAGGTGTCCTTAACGATGATCAAATTGGCATCACGCCGCACCTGGCGCACCCATTCGTACCACTCATCATCAAGAATATAAGTATTTGGATCATCAAAATCCATGTCATAGAGACAGGTGATTTCATCGCGACCATCGGTTTCGTCACCATTTTGATCGCGCACGTTGGAGCCGTGGCCGGAAAAATGGAACACCAGCGTGTCACCTGGAGCCGCGCCCGCTGTCAACCATTGCCATTCCTTTCTCACTCTTGATTTGACGCCCTCGGCATCCCGCAGCAAATGGATGTCCTCGGGGCGAAAATCAAATTGACGTACCAGGAGATCCCGCAGGGACTGCACATCATTCACACAGCCACGAAGGGGCTGCTTAGAATAAGCATTAATGCCACAAAGAAGTGCTTTGCGTACCATGACCTAGGGCTTCAAGGGACAACTTTGTCCTAGGACAGTCGCCAGCCAAGCAATAGCGAAAACCGGCCATGCTTCGCCAGCCAAGTAAAGTTGCGCCTTATTGATTGACAACAACCCAACCTCCCCCAGCGGAGCCTCTCCCCTTGATACCCGGCCAGGTCCACACCAGCAGCTCGGCCTTGGCCTTGTTCGACCAGCTCGCGCCCGTCACCCCAGCCGAGCTGATGGGGGATTGGCGCGGCCAGGGCCTGGCCACGGGCCATCCCCTAGATGGGGTGCTGGAGGCCTGGCATTGGCACGGCAAACGCTTCCTCAGCGCCGAGGCCGTCCATCCCCTGATCTTCGTGGCGGCGGGCGGCCGGCGCATCAGCGTCGATCCGAACTGGGTGCCGATGGCCCTGCTGCGGGCCCCCTGGGTGGGGCGCCTGGCACCCCTGGGGGTACTGGCACCCTGGCTGCTGCCCCTGCTGGCGACTGAAAAGCCCCGGGCGCGGCTGCGGCAGCTCTGTTACCGCGACCGCCTCAGCTGCGCAATGGTCTACGACAATCTCCCCATCATTGATGTCTTCAGGCGCCTGGATGCCAACAGCCTGCTGGGCTTGATGGACGCCCGGGGGCTGGATCAACCCTTTTTCTTCACCCTGCAGCGGGAAGCCAGCGTCAAGGGGGACCCCGCTTCGGCCGCCGGCCTCTGACGGGTAGCTAACTGGCGCCCTGAGTAGGCTGAAATTCTTGAAACCGCCGCTCGGCCACCTGCCCTGTGCCTCGATTCAGCCGTTGGTGGCTTCCTTTACTGGCCGCTGGCCTGCTGCCTTTCGGGGGGCTGCTGGCTGGCTGTCAAGCGCAGCGCCAGCCCCCGGCCGCCACGGCCGTGGCGCCAAGGCGGGTTTCGGCCCTGGGCCGGATCGAACCCGAAACCAAAATCCGTAAGGTGGCCATCTCCAACTCCCTGAGCGGCGATCGGGTGCAATCCCTGCTGGTAGAAGAAAACCAGCTCGTCAAGCTGGGCCAGCCCCTGGCAATCCTGAACAGCCAGGGCACCCTTCAAGCCTCCCTGGATGAAGCCGAAGGCCAGGTTGCCATCTCGCGCAGCAAGTTGGCCCAGGTGCGGGCGGGGGCGAAGCAGGGGGAAATCGATGCCCAGCGCTTCACAATTGAAAGCCTGCAACGCAAACTTTCCGGTGAAAAGCTGGCCCAAGATCAAAACGTGGCCAGCAAGTTGGCCAAGCTCAACGAAGCCAGCATCGAGGCAAAGCGCTACGACCAACTGTTCAGCGCCGGTGGCTCCTCTGAGCTGGAAAGGGACCGCTATCGAACCAGGGCCACCACCAGCCGCGCCGAATACCAGCAGGCGCTGGAAACCCGCGAAGGAACCCTCAGCACCCTCAGATCCCAGATAGCTAGCGAACAACAAACCCTGGCCAAAATCACCGAGGTGCGCGGCGTTGATGTGGTGGCAGCCGAAAGTGAACTTAAAAAGGCCATGGCCTCCCGTGACCGGGCCAAGCAAGAACTCTCCTACGCCACAGTCGTTGCACCCCAGAATGGCCAGATCCTCAAAATCAACGCCCGCCCCGGAGACAAAGTAGGTGATGATGGCCTACTGGAAATGGCCGACACCAGCCGCATGGTGGTTGTGGCTGAGGTCTATCAAACAGACATGCGTGACATTCGCATCGGCCAGAAGGCGACCATCAGCGCCGACGGCTTCAAGGGAAGCGTCCAGGCCAATGTCTATCAAATCAACTCCCAAGTCCAGCGCCAAAGTGTCTTCAGCGGCGAACCAGGTGAAAACCAAGACCAACGGGTGTTTGAAGTGAAATTACGCATCGAATCGACCCCAGCCATTGCCGATCGGATCCGCCACGCCTCCAACCTTCAGGTCAATGTGATCTTTGATCCAAGCGATCAGCAAGCTGCCAAGCCATGATCAGCCCTCTGAAAAAGATACTGAAGCGAACCCCGGTGGCCTGGTTGCAGACCACCAACAACCCAACAAAGTTACTGATTGGCGTTGCCGGAGTCAGCTTTTCCAACCTATTGATGTTCTTCCAGCTGGGGTTGATGGACAGCCTCTATAACAGCCAGCGCAAACCAATCGACCGACTTCAAGCCGACTTGGTGATGGTTAGCAGCAAATACAGCAATCTCGGCTCCCTCCAGGAATTTCAACGCAGCCAGCTGTATCAGGTTCTGGGGGTTGCCGGCGTGGAATCGGTAGCACCTTTGCGCATCAGCCGCGCCAACTGGATTACTCCTTCGACACGCCAATCCTATGATATTTCCGTATTCGGGGTGGACCTAGCCAAACCTTCCCTCGATTTCCCGGAGATCGAAAAAAACCGCAGCCAGCTTAGGATTCTACGCAACTCCCTGTTCGATCGAAATTCAAAGAAGCAATACGGCGACATCCAGAAAGTCGTTAGCACAGATGGCAAGGCATTGCTGGAAATCAACGGCCAACAAATCCGCATAATTGATACTTTTACCATGGGAGCCACGTTTGCCGCCGAAGCCAATCTGATCACCTCAGAAAATACCTATCTTTATTTATTCCCCAAGGCTGATCCGCGCAAAATCCAGCTGGGCCTGATCAAGCTCAAACCCGGTGCCAACCCCCAGCTTGTCCAAAACACGATTAAGTCCTTCATCAGCAAGGACGTTCGCATTGAAACCCGAGAAGGGCTCTCCAAGCTGGAGGTAGCCTATTGGCAACGCAATTCATCCGTTGGCTTCATCTTCTCCTTGGGCGTGCTGGTGGGCTTCATTGTTGGCAGCATCATTGTCTACCAGATTCTGTTTGGTGATGTCATGAATTCCCTGCCCCAGTACGCCACCCTCAAGGCGATGGGCTATCGAGACAGCTACGTTATTGGCATCGTCATCCAACAATCGGCTATTTTGGCCCTGGTGGGTTTTGTCCCTGGGCTACTGCTCTCGATGGGCCTCTATTCCCTGCTGGCCACGGTTACCAAACTGACTGTCTTGATGACAACCACCCGGGCCCTGCAGGTGCTGGCACTCACCTTCGTGATGTGCGTTGGCTCCGGCACCCTGGCCACCCGCAAACTGGTTCAACTGGATCCCGCCGATGTCTTTTGATGCCGCTGCCCCCAATCCGGTGGCTGGGGAAGCCAGCGGTGAACCGATCATCTCCCTCAAGCACGTCAACCACTGGTTTGGCAGCGGCGATGAACGCAAACATGCCCTCAAGGACATCAGCCTGGACATTTATCCAGGCCAAATCATCATTTGCACCGGCCCTTCCGGCTCTGGCAAAACCACCCTGCTGACCATGCTCGGCGGCTTGCGCTCCTGTCAAGACGGCAGCCTGCGCATCCTTGGCCAAGAACTGCTGGGGGCCAGCAAAGAACAACTGGCCCAGCTGCGCCTGAACGTCGGCTTCATCTTCCAGGCCCACAACCTGATGATGTTTCTAAATGCCCGCCGCAATGTGCGCCTTTCGCTCGAACTGCACGACAAATACTACGAGCAGGATATGGATAAAATCGCCACGTCCATGCTGGAGAAAGTAGGGCTTGGTGAAAGGGTCGATTATTTTCCCGCCAATCTCTCTGGAGGTCAGCGTCAGCGCGTCGCCATTGCCCGCGCCCTGGTCAGCAAACCCAAAATCCTGTTAGGGGACGAACCCACCGCCGCCCTTGACAAGGAATCGGGTCGCACCGTGGTCAACCTGATGAAAGAAATGGCCGAAAAAGAAAAGACCACCATCATCATGGTCACCCACGACAACAAGATTCTCGACGTCGCCGATCGCATCATCCTGGTGGAGGAGGGCGAACTGGCCTCCAGGGAAAAAGAAGCGGCTTTCGTCGAACGCATGCGCGCCACCTGAGTAGCTGCAAGCTGCCAACAACAGCTCGACACCTTGTTCAAGTCAGGTGGCAAATCAACCCCAACGGTCCAGGCAGCCAGGGGCGGCATCAACGGCCCACGAGCTTCTGACGCAGATTCTTGATGCGATCCCGCAGATTAGCGGCCTCCTCGTACTCCAGATTCTTGGCCGCTGCCTTCATGCGGTCCTCAAGTTGGGTGATCAGTTCGGGTAGGGAATCAAGTGGCACTTCATTATGGGCAGCTTGCTCGACTGCCTCATCGAGCTGCTCATCATTGAGCCGCCGCGATACCGCCAGAAAGGACAGAATCGCATTGCCAGCCCGCTTACCGGCGGGGGTTGGCGTAATGCCGTGGTTCTCGTTGTAGGTGTGCTGAATGGCCCGGCGCCGCTCAGTTTCAGAGATCGCCTTGGCCATCGAATCGGTGAGGTTGTCGGCATACAGCAGCGCCACGCCTTCGATATGGCGGGCCGCCCGACCAATGGTCTGAATCAAAGAACGCTCCGCCCGCAGAAAGCCCTCCTTATCCGCATCAAGAATGGCCACCAGCGAAACCTCCGGCAGGTCCAGGCCCTCCCGCAGCAGGTTCACCCCCACCAGCACGTCGTATTCGCCATTGCGCAGATCCTGGAGAATCTCGATCCGCTCGATTGAATGGATCTCGGAGTGCAGGTAGCGCACCCGTACCCCATGCTCGGCCAGATAGTCGCTGAGATCCTCCGCCATGCGCTTGGTGAGGGTGGTCACCAGCACCCGCTGATCCTTGCCGGCCCGCAGGCGAATTTCGCCCAGCAGGTCATCCACCTGGCCATCTGTGGGTCGCACCTCAACGATGGGATCCAGCACACCGGTGGGGCGGATCACCTGTTCGACCACCTGGTCCTTGCTCTGGGCCAACTCCCAGGCGCCAGGGGTGGCGCTGACGAAGATGGTCTGGGTGGCCTTCTCCCAGAACTCCTCAGCCTTGAGGGGCCGGTTGTCGGCGGCACTGGGGAGACGGAAGCCGTGCTCAATCAACACCTGCTTGCGGCTTTGGTCACCGTTGTACATGGCCTGCAGCTGGGAGCAGGTGACATGGCTTTCATCCACCACCAGCAGCCAATCCTTGGGGAAGTAATCAATCAGGCATTCCGGGGGCGTTCCCGCCGGGCGGCCGGCCAGATGGCGGGCATAATTTTCGACACCGTTGCAATAGCCCACCTGTTCCAGCATCTCCAGGTCATAGGTGGTGCGCTGTTCGAGGCGTTGGGCCTCCAGCAAACGACCCTGTTCGTTGAGTAGATCGAGGCGCTGACGCAGTTCGGTGCGGATGGCCTTGATGGCCTCCTCCAGGCGATCTTTAGGGGTAACGAAGTGCTTGGCTGGGTAGATATTAATACTTTCCAAACTCTGCAGGATTTCACCGCTGGTGGGATCGACATAACGAATCGCCTCGACGTCTTCGCCAAACAGCTCGATACGAACCAACCGATCCTCATAGGCCGGACCAATCTCCAGCACATCACCACGAACCCGAAAACGACCACGGCTGATCTCAACATCATTACGGCTATATTGGTTGTTGACTAATTCCCGCAAAGACGAGCGCAGATCCAACCGATCTCCAACCTGGAAACGCACGGCCGCCTTAAGATATTCCGAGGGAATACCGAGGCCATAAATACAACTAATTGAAGCCACAACGATGACATCACGGCGCTCAAACAGGGAGCGGGTGGCGGAGTGGCGCAGCATGTCGATCTCCTCGTTGATCGACGCGGTTTTAGCTATGTAAGTATCCGAGACCGGCACATAGGCCTCGGGCTGGTAGTAATCGTAGTAAGAGATAAAATATTCAACCGCATTATTGGGGAAAAACTCCCTCAACTCATTGCACAACTGCGCCGCCAGGGTCTTGTTGTGGGCCAGCACCAGGGTGGGCCGCCCAGTGCGAGCAATCACATTGGCGATCGAAAAAGTCTTGCCCGTGCCCGTGGCACCAAGCAAAGTTTGGTAGCGCTCTCCCGCATCAATGCCATGGACCATGGCCTCGATGGCGGTGGGCTGGTCCCCCTTGGGCTCATACGGGGCATGGAGGTGGAACGGATTCATGGCTCCATTCTCGCCACCAGAAGCCGCCAACGGCGAGGGCGGTCTTCAGTCCACTACCCATCTAAAGGAAGCTGGAAGCCCCATGGGGCCTGGTCCTAGGCGGCGGCGCCCGTACTCAGGGCATGGCGCGCAGCAGGGGAACCTCCAGCACGAGCAGCTTGAGAGCGATGAAACTGATGATGCTGTACACCAGGGCTCCCAGGAAGGCACTGCCCAGGCCGTAGCGCAACTTGAATCCCTGGATCAGCCAGGCGGTGGCCGCAAACAGGATCGCTGAAATCACCCACTCGAACAGAAAGCCCACCGGTAGCAACCCACCCAGGGTGGTCACCATCTTCAGGGGGGCCAGCAGCAACCGCAGCGGCCAGACCAAAAGGGTGCCCAACAAGGAGATCACCAGGGAGCAGACCAGGGCGATCGGAAAACTGACCATGTCCACCCCGAGCGGCATCCGGCTCACCAGGATCAGGATCAGGGCCCTGACGGGCCACTGCAGCATCCAGACCAACGATTGGGACATGGCGAAATCTCAAGCTGTTGTCAACCTAGACAAAGCCCAGGGGGACGACAACGTCCCCCTTTACCTCGGTTAGGGATCAGGGCTGGGCTGACTTGGCAAGGCCGCTAACCAAGGGCATGGCCTGCCGCAATCCACGCACGGCCGCCACCATGGCCAGATCGTCCTGCAGGCGATTGACGGCGGATCCCACACCAACGCCACTGGCACCGGCCGCCAAGGCCATCGGAACGGTCACATCCGAGAGGCCTGAGGCACAGAGCACCGGCAGGTCGACGGCCCGGCTGATGGCATGGGCGGCGGCCAGGGTGGGGGCCGCCTTTTCAATCAAGCCCAAAACCCCGGCAGCCACGGGGTGGGCACTGGTTCCGCCTTCGGTCTGGATCAGGTCGGCTCCAGCGGCGGCCAAGTCCACCGCCAGCTGGGCCTGCTGATCGAGGGGCAGCCCATGGGGCACCGTCA
>CANGZM010000069.1 GCA_947458155.1 Synechococcaceae cyanobacterium
TGGCACGGGAGCTCAGCCTGCTGCGCCGCAAAGTCAACGTGGCTGCCCTGCTCACCGCGCTGGTGGTGCTCTCCAGCCTGCCCCACATGCTGGGTGGCGGGCATCACTCCTTGTTGCCGCAATGGTTCACCAGCCCCTGGACCCAGCTGTTCCTCACCACCCCGGTGCTGTTTTGGTGCGGAGCAGACTTCTTTAAAGGTGCCATCTCGGCGTGCCAGCAGCACTCCGCCGACATGAACACGCTTGTAGCGGCCGGCACCGGCATCGCCTGGCTCACCTCGCTGTTCACAACCCTGTTCCCCCAGGTGTTGATCGCGGAAGGCCTGCCGGCCGATGTGTATTACGAATCCGCGGCGGTGATCCTCACCCTGGTGCTGCTAGGCCGTTTGCTGGAGGCCCGGGCCCGCGGCCAAACCTCAGCAGCCATCCGCAGGCTGCTGCAACTGCAGCCCCCCAGCGCCCGGGTGCTGCGGGAGGGCCAGCCGATTGAGATCCCGGTGTCGCAGGTGGTGGTGGGGGACCTGGTACAGGTGCGGCCCGGCGAAAAGATCCCCGCCGATGGGGTGGTATTCGAAGGCAGTTCCTGGGTGGAGGAATCGATGCTCACCGGGGAGCCGACCCCCGTCGCCAAAGCCGCCGGCGACAGTGTCATCGGCGCCTCAATGAACCGCAGTGGCAGTTTCTGCTTCCGAGTCAGCCGGGTGGGCGGGGACACGGTTCTGGCCCAGATCGTTGAACTGGTGCGTCAGGCCCAGAGTTCCCGCACCCAGGTGCAACGCCTGGCCGATCAAGTGATCGGCTGGTTCGTGCCGGTGGTGATCGCCCTGGCGATCAGCGCCTTCGTGGTGTGGTTCCTGATCAGCGGCAATCCCGTGCTGGCGATGCTGTTTCTGGTGAGCGTGCTGGTGATCGCCTGCCCCTGCGCCCTAGGGCTAGCCACCCCCACCTCGATCATGGTGGCCTCCGGCAAGGGGGCCGAAAACGGCCTGATCTTTCGCAGTGCCGAGGCACTGGAAACGGCCGGCAAGTTGCGCACCATCGTGGTCGACAAGACCGGCACCCTCACCCGCGGCCAGCCGGAGGTGACCGATTTCGAGCGGCTTGCCGGTGGCGTGCTGCCGGCCGCCACCCTGCTGGCCCTAACGGCTGCGCTGGAATCCCGTTCCGAACACCCCTTGGCCGAAGCGATCGTGGCCTATGCCCGCAGCCAGTTAGTCCTTTTCCGTAGCCAGTTAAAGGGCAGTGAACTCCCGGCGGTAGAGGGTTTTGAGGCGGTGGCAGGACGGGGGGTTCAAGGATCGATCGGCGGCCAGCAGGTGCGGGTCGGCACCCCCCGCTGGTTCGAGGAGCTCGGCATCAACACCCCAACCCTCCGGCCCCTGGTGGAGCGCCTGGAGGTTGCCGCCTGCAGCGTGGCTGTGGTGGTCGTAGATGGGCGGTTGGAGGGCTGCTTCGGCGTGGCCGATCCCCTCAAGCCCACTTCAGCGGCTGCCGTGGCCGCGCTACGGCGTCTGGGTCTGCAGGTGGTGATGCTCAGCGGTGATGCCCGCCGCACCGCCGAGGTGGTGGCCGCCCAGGTGGGGATCGAGCGCGTCATCGCCGAAGTGCGCCCCGCCGATAAAGCTGCGGCTGTGATGCAACTGCAGCAGCAGGGGGAGGGCCCCGTGGCCATGGTGGGGGACGGCATCAACGACGCCCCGGCCCTGGCCCAGGCCGATGTCGGCATCGCCATGGGCACCGGCACCGCCGTGGCGATCGCCGCCAGCGACATCACCTTGATATCGGGCAACCTGGCGGGGGTGGCAGCGGCGATCGAGCTCAGTCGCCAGACGATGGCCAACATCCGCCAGAACCTGTTTTTTGCCTTCGCCTACAACGTCGCTGGCATTCCGATCGCCGCCGGAATGTTGTTTCCCTTCACCGGCTGGTTGTTGAACCCGATGATCGCCGGTGCCGCCATGGCCTTCAGCTCGGTTTCGGTGCTGACCAATGCCCTGCGCCTGCGGCGTTACCGCCCTACCCTTTTGCCACTTGCCAGCCGATGACCTACTCCAGCTTGGCAATTGCGACCGCCCCGCTCTGGCGCACGATAGAGCAACCCCCGGCCCTGAAGCTGCTGGTAGCCGCGTTAGGGCTGACCTTGATCGTTGGCGAGCTTTGGTGGTTCCTTGGCCCCCATGGCCCCGGGGTGGCGGCCCGCCAAGGAGCGGATGGTCTGCAGCAAGTGACCATCACGGTTGATGGCGGCTACGATCCAGCCCGGATACGGGTGGTGGCAGGCCAACCCCTGCGCTTGACCTTCCACAGGATCGATCCGAGCAGCTGCGTGGCGCAGGTGATCTTTCCCGATTTCCAGCGCAGCCTGGATCTGCCCCTGAAGGCCTCCACCAGCATTGATTTACTGCCAGCAAAGCCGGGGCTCTACCCCTTCCATTGCGGCATGAACATGGTGCGGGGCATGCTGGAAGTGGTGCCGGCCTAGCCCAACAAGGCCTAGCCCAACAAGGCCTAGCCCTTGACCAGGCCTTAGCTAGCCCTTAGCGACGGGCGATTGCAGCTCACGGCGGAGCAAGAAATAAAGGTGTTGGGGATCTTTGTAGTGTTGGGGCAGGGAATGGTGCAGGGTGGTGAGGCGATGCCAGCAGACGCTGCGCTGGATCGCCGCCATTGATTTGTCCTCGCGAATCAAGATCCGCAGCGCTTTGCAGTACATGGGATAACTGGCTTCCAGCTCTCCGATCGTCAATTGGCTGCTGCAGGTGGTCTGGCTCATGGCCGTGGGCATCTTTGATGCCCCCCCAATCTCAACCCCCGGCCCCCAATGGCGATGCCCCCAAATGGGGGCAAAGGGTCGCTTTCAGGTGGGGGTTTGGCTGACTGCGTAGCGGGTATGCAGCAGGGTGCTGGCCCCTGGTTCAACCACCAGCTTGCGGTCACCACTGATCAGGGCCTGGCGCGGGCCGGTCCAGGGCTCCAGGCAGACCATCGGCCGAGGGGGCTCGGTCCAGATCACCACCAGATCGAGGGGGTGGCTGAGCTGCAACTCCAGGCTGCGGCCTGCGGCCCCATCCACCAACCGCACCGACCCCGCTGGCCGCACCAACAGGTCGATGCCCGCTGCCATGGTCTCGATTTGGCCCGCCGTGGCGGCCTCGGCCATGGTCAGGTGGTTGAGGCAGCTGTCGGGCAGGCCTTCAAAGCGCACGCCGTCGAGGCTGGAAATGTTGAAGTAGGGGTGCAGGCCAAAGCTGAAGGGCATCGGTTGGTCGCCCCGGTTCTCGATTCGTGTGCTGATATCCAACACCCCGGCAGCCAGCCGGATCTCCATGGTCAGGCGGAAGGGGAAGGGGTAGGCCGCCAGGGTTTGGGGGGTGTCCGTGAGCTCGAGCACCAAGCCGCCCCCATCTGCAAGGGGCTGGAGCTGCCAGGGCAGTTGGCGGGCAAAACCATGCTGGCCCAGGCTGAAATCGCCCTGGGGCAGGGGCAGGCGGTTGTCGGGCAAGCCACCGGTGATCGGAAACAACACCGGGAAGCCACCGCGCACCGACTGGCTGGGATCAAGAAAGCGCGCTTCATCGAGATACACCAGCTCGTGGCCGCCACTACGCCAACCGCTGATCAGGCCGCCCCGCTCGGGCACCACCCGCAGCAGATCACCGCTGGCAGGATCACTGAACTCCCAATGGGGATAGGGAGTTTGACGCTGCTGGAGAGCCATGGGTTGGGGATAAGGGGTGTGGGGTGCCAGAGGGGCGAAGCGACCTAATGGGCGCCTCAGTCGTCGTAGACCCGGCAATTGATGTCGGAGGGGTTGAGATCACAGAAGACCTCGAAAGGGGAAGGGGCGTCGGCCTCTTCGGGGTGACGCAGCTGAAACTCCTCCAGTTCCTTGATCTGCTGCTCGATCTTGCGGGCGATGGCCTGGTCGTTATTGCTTTGGGCTGCGGCAAGCGATTGGCGGTAGGCATCCAGCTGGTCTGCAATCGAAGCCATGGCACACCCCCCGATCGAGGGCTTGGATCAGCGGCGCGAATTTAGTCCTCTGGGGGCGCAGCAAGCCGCACCGTATTTATACTTATCTTCTCGCCCCGGCTCCCGGCTCGGGTGGTCGGCCCTTCAGGGTGGGGCAGTGCTCAAGATGGATTCCATGGCCGACGCTCCCTACCTCGTAGCCCTGGCGCTGGTGGAAATCCAGGGTAAGCGGGCCCTGCCATTAAACGGCAAGTCCCAGACTGCAGCCGCCCTGGAGGCCGCCGAACCCGGCGATGATGGCCGCAGCCTGGCCCTCGAACTGCTACTGCGCCTCTGGCAACGCAGTGATGCAGGCGCACTGCAACGGATCGCTGGTGAGGAGAGTTTGCTGTTGCTGGAAATCCCGATGGAGGTGATGAGTGAAAAGTTGCCGGTCATCAAGGCCAACTGGTTGGCGGGAGGGGAGACGGCGAAGTTGCTGGCCAGCCTTGCCGGACTATCCCTGAGGGCCTGGCGCATCACGATCGCCAAATACGAACCGATCAGCTTTCATTCTTGGCCTTGAGCAATCCTGAGCTGGCCCTGAGCAATTCTGACCTAGGCAGAATCGTTCAGCACGCCATCCTCACCCCAATGTAGGCAGGTGTGCCCAAGGCACGATTGCCCAGCAAGGCGCGAAAGTCTGATCCGCCCGCAGTGCCCCACCTTCACTGAACCCCTTAGCCTGAACTCAGCCTTCCCGCAGGGCTCCCATGCCCACCCTGCCCCGCTCGCTCAGCCTCACCCCAGATCAGTTCGCTGCAGTCTGTGCCGCCAACCCGGAGGCGGTGCTCGAACTTGATGCCGATGGCACCCTCATTGAGATGACCCCCACCGGCGGCAGTACCAGCACCCGCAACACCCGCCTGTTGATGCGTCTCCAACTCTGGGCAGATCGCCACGGTGGCTGGAGGGTGTTTGACAGTTCCGGCGGCTTTCTGCTCCCCGATGGCTCCATTCGCAGCCCCGACGCCAGCCTGGTGCGGCAGGAGCGCTGGCAGGCGTTGAGCGAAGCCGAACGTGATGGCTTCCCGCCCCTCTGCCCCGATCTGGTCGTGGAGCTGGCCATCCCATCGGATCAACCGGAGCCATTGCGCCTCAAGATGGCGGCGTACATCAGCAATGGAGCCCAACTCGGCTGGTTGCTGCTGCCGCGCCAGCGAACCGTGGAGGTATGGAGTGCGGAGCCCACCACTCGGGCGCCTCGTTTCAGCGCCTTTAATGATGCCTCCCGGTTGGAGGCGGCTGAGGAGTTTCCCGGGTTGGTGATTGATCTTGAGGAGATCTGGGCTGGCTGAGGAATCGGGACAGCTGAAGCTGGGGGCCTCCCGCCAGCTCTGCGCCAGGACCCCCGCAGGGACTGTGGGCACCATGGCCCCGTTTCGAGGGACCCCCTCCTCCAGAACCAGAGCGCGAGCGGCGGCGGCATTGAGCCAAGCCGAAAGACTCATCCCATGGCGATCAGCGGCATGGCATGCAGCCGCCACTCAGTTGTGAATGAGTGGTCAGCAGGAGCGCAAAACCGCGAACGCCTCCTCAACGGAAATGTGATGGGGACGTTCCTCAATTAGCTGATGGCAGCTTCGAGCCGTCTGCGAGCCTGAAAGGCAACGACCAAATGATCAGGCCACCGCCGGCATGGATGGCTCCCAGGTAATCGAGCCCGGGGCTTTCCTTTACAAGTGTCAGCCAGTGCAGCGCCGGCTTGCTCACAGGCGAGCACCAGCAGGTTGGGGCTCCTAGCAGGGCTCGGTGGATGCCCAAGCCCCAGCCCTGGCCTCATTAGCATTGCCAAGCACCGGCTTTGCCAGTCGGCGGCGCAGGCGGCGGCTCCAGGTCAGGGCGGCGGCGGCCCCGGCGATCGGTATGGGGCCCGGTGCGGCGGGTACCGAAAGGGTCACAGGTCCGTCAGCGAAGCTGCCGCCAAGGGGCACCTGGAGCACCACCGGATCTGGTCCCAGCAGGGCCAGCAGCGGGCCAGCGCTGCCAGCAGAGATCGTTAAGCCGCCGCCAAAACGAAAATCGATCGCCTGGATCACTTGGCGCGATCGGATATCGCCAGCGGCATTGGGGCTCCACCAATTGGCGATGAATCCCCCTGGCCATGCCACGGAGGGCCCTGCATGGCTGCCTGTCGCTGTAAACAAAGGGGAGCTGTCGTTGCTGACGTTCTCGCCGCTGAAGACCAGGGATAAATCGGCATCCAACGTGGCCGCAACGCCAAAGGCACCCATGGCAGCGGCGATGTCGGCGGAACTGGTGGCGAACTCCAGTAGATAATTATCTATCCCGTTGCCGGCGAAAGCATCAGAGTCTTCGGCATCGCGGCGGGCGCTGATCACGCCGATTTGCGAATTCACCACAGGCCCCAGCGCCATGCTGTCGAGGCTGGCATTGCCACAAGCCACACTGCGGATAATGATCTGGGCTTCGGTGGGGCCTGGGGTCGAACCGAAGCCACCAAATCCGTAGCGAGCCCCATAGTCTGCTGGCAGCAACGGCATGACGGCCGACCGGGCGACCGTTGTCACCCCGATCGACTCATGACAACCCCCCGAGTAGCCGATCTGCAGATTTGCCGCCGCTCTTGCCTGTCGCGCCGATCCGACCAGACTAGCGAGAATCAGGCAGCCGCCGATAAAACAGCTATTTAGCTGTTTCGTGAAGAGCTGGTTCATGGCAGTTGCGGGCATCAACATGGACTTTGTTAATGATCTTTAGCATCCACTCCCTAATCACGCTGCTCATGCTGGCCTCAGCATATGGCCTCACCTGAAAAGATTTGCAAACGCAGATTGTCGTCGCCAGTTATCCACTCTTCGACTCACCTCCGCCATGCCTGCCCCACCCTCATCTGAACCCCTTAACCTGAACTCACCCCTTACGCAGGGCCCCACATGCTCAGCCTGCCCCGCACGCTCAGCCTCACACCTTCCCAGTTCGCTGCAGTGTGTGCCGCCAACCCGGAGGCGGTACTCGAACTTGATGCCGATGGCACCCTCATCGAGATGACCCCAACTGGCGGTACAACAGGGGCCCGCAACACCTGCCTGCTGGCACAACTCCAGAACTGGGCACGCTCCTGCGGCAGCTTCAGAGTATTCGATAGCTCAACTGGTTTCCTGCTCCCCGATAATTCAATTCGCAGCCCCGACGCCAGCCTGGTGAGGCAGGAGCGCTGGCAAACTTTGAGCGAAGCCGAACGCGATGGCTTCCCACCCCTCTGCCCCGATTTGGTGGTGGAGCTGGCGAGCCAGTCGGATCAACCGGAGGCATTGCGGCTGAAAATGGCTTCATACATAAGCAATGGAGCCCAACTCGGCTGGTTGCTGCTGCCGCGCCAGCGAAGCGTGGAGATCTGGAGTGCGGAGCCCTCCACTCGGGCGGCTCGGTTCAGTGCCCAGAGTGATGCCTCCCGGTTGGAGGCGCCTGGGGAGTTTCCCGGCTTGGTGATTGATCTTGAGGAGATTTGGGCTGGTTGAGCCATCGGGACATTTGAAGCTGGGGGCCTCCCCGCCAGCTTTGCGCCAGGACCACCGCAGGGACTGTGGGCACCATCCCCCGTTCGAGGGATCGCCGGTACAACGCCCACACCTGGCGATCACCACGTTCGGCCGCGATCAACACGCCAGTGTCGTAGGTGGTTTCAGGCATGGCTCAGGCGTAAAGGGAATCGGACTCCCCATCGAGCACCGCGTCAGCCCAGGTCAGTTCTTGGTGACTGAGTGCACCATGTTCAGCCTCCCAGGCGCGAACTGCAGCCAGGCCCTCCTCCAACACCAAAGCGCGAGCAGCGGCAGCGTTGAGCCAAGCCGAAAGACTCATCCCATGGCGATCAGCGGCATGGGATGCAGCCGCCGCCACCTCTTCCTGCAGCCCAATGGATAATTTACGTACAGTCATGCTTCTATGTTAGCACCGTTATCCTACCGTGAAATGCAGGGCGCTATCAGGATTTTGGAAACACAATTCCAAAGCCATAAATAGATGATGATTAGACCGACTGAATCCACAACCCAGGCGAATACAAGCGCCAAAACCGCATGGTCAGCGGTAGGCAATCTGGATGCTGTTGGCGCGGAAGCAGACAAGAGCGCCGTGGTAGCCAGACTGATTGAGCAGGTACAAACGCTGCTGCGCGAGTCGGGCAAGTGCGAACCGTTCGATGCCGCCGCCGAGTTTTACCTGAACACGCCAAAAGGCGAGGCCTTGGTCTCCAGCTTGATCGGCGCGATCGGATCGGGCTCCCATATGTGATGCGGCGGCGGTGAGCGAGATCATTTGCATCTGGCGCATCGCCAGCCAAAAACGCACCTGAACGGCCAACGACTTCAGCGGCAACCGCGCCGCCCTGAATCCGAGACGCTGGAACTTCCTTAATCTGACAATCGTCTACAGCACCTGCTCGATCGCACTGGCTTGCTTGGCATCGGTGGTGCATCTGATCGACGATAAACCGCTGCCGGTCCAACGCCAACTTGTGCTGTTCACCACCATCACCAACAATACTGGGTGCAGAAAGAGGTGTTGGCAACGCTGGTGTTATTCGTCTGGTAGCCTTGCCAGGTAACCGAAACCCGGTCCCTGCCAGATCAACATGACCGGCAGGCACTGAAAGAAAAACAACAATGACTACAGTCGAAGACTATATCGAATTAAACCGGCAGTTTACGCCAATCCCCAATAGCAATGAAGCTGCAGAAGAAAATCAAATACTAGCGGATTGGGGGCATCTCAAGTCCAAGTCTTGGGATGATCTTGAGAAGGAATTCCGTTGCGTTGTTCTGGCCGAAGCAGGTGCGGGCAAGACCGAGGAGCTAAAGCATCGGGCAGATTTTCTCAAACAGCAAGGGAAGCCAGCTTTTTTTATTCGCATCGAAGATATTGAACCTGATTTCCAGAATGCATTTGAAATAGGTGATCAAGCAGATTTTCAGTCATGGCTGGAATCCACACAAGAGGCATATTTCTTTCTTGACTCGGTGGATGAATCGAGGCTTAAAGAACCGAGAGCCTTTGAAAAAGCGCTACGCCACTTTGCCAGAGCCATAAACAATGGAGTGCATAGGGCTCACATCTATATCTCCAGCCGACCCTACTCGTGGAGAGCCAGTGAAGATCGCAAACTATTGGATAAAATCTTATTTCATCCATTAGCCGAAAGGTCTGAGGCAGATGATGGTTCTGGGCAATCTGGATCGCAAAGTGCAATCTCAATCTATCTTCTACGTCCGTTAAACAGGGATCAAATCCAGCATTTCTGTAACGCACGCAATGTAAATAACGTCAATCAATTACTAGAAGAAATTGAAAGAGCCAGCCTTTGGAGCTTGGCCGAGCGCCCCTTTGATCTTGAAGCAATTCTGGCTAAATGGGAAAAAGACCAAGTCCTGGACGGACGTCTCGAACTCCTTCGTTTTATTATCGAGAAAAGGCTAGACGATAGTCACAATACCGATCGCTCCCAGAGGCAAACCCTAAATCTTGAAAAGGCAAAACAAGGTGCACGACGGTTAGCCGCTGCCGTGATCCTAACTGGGCAGGTAAATCTCAATGTGGATGATGCCTCGCATAATAAACCAGGTATTGAACCAACAAAAATTCTTAACGAGTGGGAACCTGGCGATGTGCACGCGCTATTAGGGCGTGGCATCTTTAATGATGTTATTTATGGCGCAGTAAGGTTTAGGAATCGGGATGTTCGCGAACTCCTCGCTGCTGAATGGTTCCACCATTTACTAAGTAATGACCAAAGTCGCACCAAGATCGAAAACCTGTTCTTTCGTGAACAATATGGCGAGCAAGTGCTCAGCCCAAGACTGCGACCAATTTTGCCATGGCTCATTCTTTTAGATGACAGTATTCTAACAAAAGCTATCGGCATTCGCCCTGAGATTGCCATTGAGGAAGGCGACCCCTCACGACTACCTTTGCAGGTGAGGCAGCAGATTTTGTCCGATATTGTACAACGGATTGCTTCAGGAGAGGAGATACGTTCTGCACAAGATAGGAGCTCACTAATACGGATAGCGACTCAAGATCTCGCGAACGACTCACTTCAACTTATCAAAGAGCATTTGAACAATGACAATGCCATCTACTTTCTTGGCAGGCTTGTCTGGCAAGGGAAGATGTCCAATTGCGTAGAGCCACTGATCAGCATTGCCCTCGATAACTCGCGAATTCTCTATGCCAGAAGAAGCTCGGCTTTGGCAGTTATGGCATGTGGATCTGATAACCAGAAGCACGATTTATGGCAAACACTGAACGAACAAGAGGGTGAAATACCCCATGAAATAGCCGAAGTCTTAGTAAGAGAAGCCATTCCTGAAAATGTCGACCACCTCTTGGTTTCTCTCGGGAAGCTGACAATACCTCAACAAACAAATTCCTTTTTTCTCGACAAAACCCTACATGACTATATTGAACGTCTAGCGGATAGCAAGGCACTAATCAAACTAACCCAGCTTATCTTTGGACTAAATGGATATCTTGAACAACAGCCATTCATCCAAGATCGAGAATGCGAGTTATCAAATAAGTATTACTGGCTGATTGACTATGCTCTGCATGCCGTGGAGAAACTAATTTTGCTAGGGACAGATGAAGAATATCTTAACAAAGAGGTGTTGGCTATTTTGTTCAATGGACCAGCACAAAAATATTTGCCAGAAGACAACACAGATTCTTACAGTGAAAGCCTAAAATCATTAATACCGAATTATGCAGATTTGAACGATGCTCTTTATTGGTACAGCATTGAACGGGTACGTTCAGCGCGAATAGAGATAGGAAAAGCTTTAAGCGAAGATTGGTTTGTAGCTTGTGGAGATCATTATTGGGCATTCGACACCAACAGCTTTTCCAGGTTAATTAATTATATTGTTAACCGCACTCTTCAAGATGACAAGTTAATAGCACTTCGCAGGGCATTTATTGTTTACGTGCAAACCGGTAGGGCTGGCGTCCCCTGAAGTGGTGTAAATCCCCCGGCCCCCCATGCCGGCTTAGCCAGCTTGGGGGGAGCATCTCAGGCGACTGGCTCCGGCTGGTGTTGCAAGAGGTGGGCAGGTCCGTTTCCCTGGTTCGAGTCCTACCTCAACCA
>CANGZM010000070.1 GCA_947458155.1 Synechococcaceae cyanobacterium
CGATTTCAGCCACGCTTTCACGGTTAGGCGGGCTCATCCGCTGGCGGATCTCAGCCCGCAGCGCGGGGTCGTAAGGCGATTGCATCACTCATGGTTGGCCCCCTGGTGGATCGGTCGGACAGGGCGGACAACTTTGCTGGTAGTGGGGGGGCTGGTGATTGTGGCCGGTGGCGGTCGTGATCTGGCCTGGCCCGTGCCCCTGATTGCCCGTGAGCTTCTGGCTCAGGCCCATGGCCGCCCGGTGCATCTTCTGCTCCATGGCGGGGCCCGTGGCGCCGATCAGGCCATTGCCCTTGCCGCCGATCAGCTCGGCTGGCCCGCTGCGGCCCACGCCGCTGATTGGCGTCGCTTTGGCCGTGGGGCAGGCCCCATCCGCAATCGCCAGCTCCTGGAGCAGGCCATCCGCCACGCCCAGAGCCAGTCCACTCCCCACTCAGCGGTGGGGGTGCTGGTGGTGGCGTTTCCCGGTGGGGCTGGCACCGCCTCCCTGCTGCAGCTCTCCCGCCAGCGGGTGCTCTCTTCTCCGGTGCCGCTGCTCGTTGTTGAGGTGGCTCATTCCCTCGGCTCCGCTCTGGCTCCTGACTAGGGCCTGTGGCCCTTTCCCATGCCCTTCTCACACACTGCTTGTCCCATGGCTGTTTCCATCCCCCTTCCCACGTCTCCGGCTTTGTCTGAGGTAGCGGAGCTCCAGGCCACTCCCAGGCCATCCGGCCCGGCCTGCACCATCCATTCCCACTCCGGGACCCCTTCTTTGACCCTCTGGCAGCTGGGCATTGAGGCCCAGGAGATCACCACAGCCATCGCCCTTCTGGCTGATCAGCTCGACAGCGACGACGAGGCCGCCCGCACCACATTGATCGAGAACCTCGAATCCACCCTGCTCTTGGAAGAGCGCAACAAGGAGGCCCTCGCCGCCAAGGCAGATGCCACCTGCTGAGTGATCGAGCACCTGCGTGCCCAATCGGCCTACCGCAGCCAACAGGCCAGGCGCCTGGCCACCCTCGCCCAGGGCGATGCCTCCCGCGCTGATGCCCTTGAAACCACCCTGATTCACATCCTCACCCGCCTGCAACCTGCCGCTACCCGCTTCTGCTTCCCCCACCACAACCTCACCTCCCGCCGCTCCCAATCGGTAGCCATCGACGACGACTCCGCCCTCCCCGCTGAGTAGCTCACCGTCAAAACCACCACCTCCCCCGATAAGACCGCCATCAAAGCTGCCCTCAAAGCCGGCCACACGGCGGCTGTACAGATCGAGGGTGCAGGGGGCGAAAAGTCTTGTTGCAGGAGGTTCTCGGCGACACCTGCGGCCCTGCCGCTGCTGTTGCGGCAGGGCTTGAACCCTCGCCTGGTTTGGGCCTTGAGCACGGCCCTGCGCATCAACCGGGCAACCCGATGCCGGCCCACCTGGAGGCCAGCGGCCCTGAGCTCTTGATGGACCCGCGGTGCACCGTAGAAGCCGCGGTGCCGATGGAACACCGTTTGGATCTGAGCCGTGATGGCCGCATTCTCCTGAGCCCGTGGACCAGGGTTGTGCTGCCGTTGCCGCCAGTCGTAGAAGCCGCTGCGGGCGACTCCCAGTTGCCGGCAGAGCCAGGCCGTGGAGAAGCGATCGGAGAGGGAATCGATCAACTGAAACCTCTCGGCGGCAGCTGCTCCTTGGCATAGTGCGCTGCCGCCAGCCTGAAAATATCCTTCTCCCTCCGCAGCTCTCGGATTTCCTTTCGCAGCCTGGCCAGTTCAGCTCTCTCGTCGCTGGTGAGCTGGCCCTGATCCGGAGGGCCAAAATCACCCCGGTCGATTCGAGCCTGCCGAACCCACTTGGCCAGGCTGCTGGTGGAAAGTCCCAGCCGCTGGGTGACGGCGTTGCAACTGAGGTCTTCTCTCAAGCAGAGCACAATCGCTTCATGCTTCTGCTGCGCCGTGAACCGGCGCCTTGTCTTGGTTGGATTGGTCATGGATCAACAGTCTGAGGGTCATGGCGTGACTCCTATTGACCTGTCCGTGATTTTGGGGGAATCCCAAGCTGGCGATCGCACGCCTGCGGTCACAATTGGAGCATGTGCCCAATCACCGCTTCCGCAGTGGCAAGTTCGCTGCCATGGTTGACCTGTTCGAAATACGTATGCCAACCAATTCGCGCCGTGCCTTCCTCGATCTTGGCGATCTCCGACCGGCTGGTGCCCTGCCAGACAGCCGCATACTGATATCCCCCGTGCAGCTGGGTGTCAGCGTCCGTGATGACGCAGCCCAGCAGCATGAGATCTTCGCTGGACAGGGTGTCAAGTAATGCTCTGACCTTGCTCGCAAACTGCTGACGCCCGGAAGCATCTAGTGCCAGCCAGGCTGGTTTTGCTCTCCAGGATTCTACATACCAGTACATGGTGAACCTCGTTTTTTTTGGGGGGGGGATTGCCGAGGGTTTCGGCAGGGTCAGTTGGCGCCTGTTTCGAATGTGATCTGCCTCCAGGTGCCACCGCTTAAAGGGACATCAGTGCGCCAACCAAATCATCTGATGTGATCTGGTTTCCGCCAATGTTGACCTGGTCAAAGTAGTCATAAAACCCCACGGCCGCAGTGCCGTCGGCAATGGCCTGAACGCACGACTTGTCCTTTAATTTCCATACAACGAGGAAGGCATAGCCAGCTCTGGGCATGGTGTCGCCATCATTCACGCAGCAGCCGTACACATCCCGATCTGGTCCCATGATCGTCTTCAGGAAGGCATCAACCTTGTCCATGAACTCCTCCCGCTGCTTAAGGGGAAGCCCGAGCCAGGTGGGTTTGGCGTTCCACATTTCCACGTAAAGATACATTAGAAAATTCCTCTCGTGCTGAGGGGGTGCTCCACGGCGGGTAAGTGATTAGTGTCCTGGTAGTAAAGCACTGGTTTCAGTCGAGCGCAAACGGGCGCGCAGCCGCCTTGCGATGAAGCCTAGGAACCAAGGAGCAGGCGCGAGAGACTCCCATTGGCCCGCGCCTCGAGCGCCGGGCAGCCGTGCCGGCGGGCTGTCTCGAGCGCGCGGCGGAGCGACCCCTCCGCGTCGCGGAGGTCTGCAGCCGATGTCGCGGCCGCCGTCAGCAGCTCGCCACGCAGCCGATGCACTTCGGGCTCCCACCAGCGCTCGGCGGTGCGGCCCATCACCTCTTCTGCCTCGGCGAGTGCATCGAGCGCGGCCTTCACGTTGCCATCGGCGTGCTGGGCCTGGGCGAGCAGGGTCAGGAAGAAGGGTTTCGCGAGCTCGGCCCCCGTCTCGCGCCTGGCGTCGAGACCCTGCATGATCAGCCGCACGCCGCGCGACGGATCGCCCCGCGCGGCACACACCCAACCGCTGAGAATCGTGGCATACGCGGCATAGTGCGGTAGGTGGTGCTCCTGGGAGAGCGCGATCTCTTGGACCACGAAGCGCTGTGTCTCCGCTGCTTCCGCGCGGAACTGGCGGTGCACCGCGCTGAAATTGAGTGCATGCGCCAGGCTAAGCGGGTGCCCGAGCCGGCTGGCAAGCGCGAGGGTTTCCAGTTCTGTTTCGACCGCGGCCTCCGTCTCCCCATCGAGCCACCGCGTCCATATGAGGTGCACAAGGCAGAGGATCGCCGGGTCGAGCCCGTAGCGGGTGGCGTGGAGGTGATGACGCCTCTCGTCATAGATCCGCAGCGCTGCGTCGAACTGAAGACGTGCCAGCGATATCTCCGCCATGTAGAAGAGAATTGTGCCGAGCCAGCTGTGGGCCTCGAGCAGTTGACCCTCGTCGTCGTCGAGCTCGGCCTGCACGAGCGAGTCTTCGGCGAGGCGGCGCGCCACGGCAAGATCAGCGCGGATCAGGTAGAAGGCGGCAAGGCCCCGGTGGATGTGGGAGCGTTCCTGGGTCTTGCCGACGAGCTCGGAGAGTTCCCGCGCCCGGTTGAAGCAGGCCCGCACTGGCGCCGCCGCGTAGCCCCTGGTCGCGATGAGTGGAGCGCCGAGGGCGATCTGCATCTCGAGCATCTGCTGTGTCCGCTCGGCGGACGCCGGCAGACTGTCGAGGAGCTCAATCCCGCGTGAGAGGTGATCGATCGCTTCAAGGTTGGCGTGTACCTCGAGTGCGTTCTGCCCGGCCCGGTGCCAGTTGGGAATCGCCAGCTCCAGCTCACCGCCCTCGGTGTAATGGTGCGCGAGCAACTGCTGAGGCGCCGGGCGGCCGCCTGGGGAGTCGAGCGCCGCTGCGGTGGACTTGTGCAAGGCCTGGCGCCGGCTACGCGGAATCGACTCGTAGGCGACGGCTTCCACCAGCGCGTGCTTAAACGTGTAAATCGCAGCGTCGTCGTTGTCGTCCCGGAAAACGAGGCCCGAGGCCACGAGCGAGTCGAGGCCACGCGCCAGCACTTGTGACGGGAGTGGCGCGACCCTGCCGAGGAGCCCACGCTCGAATTCACGACCGATCACCGCGGCGACCTGGGCGACCTGCTTCGCCGTGGGGTCGCGATCGAGGCGTGCCATGAGCGACGCACGGAGCGAGACCGGCACCTCCAGCCTTGCCGTATCGGCGGCGAGCACGTACTTCCCGTCTTCCAAGCGCAGCTGGTCCGACTCGAGGACCGCACGCGTCACCTCCTCGATGAAAAGCGGCACCCCGCCGGCCTTCGCCACGATCTCCTCGATCAGGCGCTTGGGGAGGAGCTTCCCATGGGCAACGCCCTCGATGATCGCGGTCGCCTGGCTGCGGCTGAGGTTCGACAGGGTGAGGGCGGTGACCTGTCTCCGGCGCGTCCACGGCGGGATGAACTCTGGCCGGTGGGTGATGGCGACCAGGAGAGAGGTCTTCGGCACCCGAGTGATCAGCAGGTCCAGGAACTCCAGGGTGCTGGGATCGGCCCAGTGCGCGTCCTCAAAGAGCATGAGGGCCCTGCCTTCCCTGGCAAGGGCGCAGGTGAGGTCCACTGCGGCGCTCAGTATCTCGTTCTTCTGGTACATGGGCGATCCCCTGCCGGTTGTGGGCGGGTTGTTGACCGGGAGCCCGAGTAGCGACGCGAGGAGATCCACGTCGCGCTCGGAGCAAGCGTGCTTCCCCACGAGCCGCTCCAATGCGCCGCGCTTTTCGGCAGGGTCCGCCTCCGCTGGCACCGCGAGCAATCGCTCGAAGAGGTCGACAAGCGGCTGGTAGGCGCTGTTGATCAGGAACGGGGAGCACTCGAAGCGGAACAACGTCCGCACTGCCTGGCCCAGTAACCGCCGCAATTCACGGAGGAGGCGCGACTTGCCGAGCCCAGGCTCTGCGCCGATCACCACCACTTGCCCGTCTCCTTCTTGCGCGAGTCGCCAGCGATCCACGAGCAGCGACAGCTCCTGGGCACGTCCCATCAGCGGGGTGAGTTCGGCGCGGGCGGCGGCGTCGAATCGGCTCGTAGCGTCGAGCACACGCACGACCCGTGAGATCCGCATGGGTTCGGCGATGCCCTTGAGCTCATGCTCCCCCAGGTCTTCAACAACGAATCGCATGCGCACAAGGGCTTGCGTCCGTGCACTGATCACAACTTGCTCTGGAGCGGCGGCCGCCAGGAGGCGGGCGGCGACGTTGGGCGTCTCGCCCAACGCGAGCTGCTCCGACCGGCCGGTGCCGCCGATGCGCTCGATGAGCACCTGCCCGGTGTGGATGCCTACGCGGACTTGCAGCGGCTCGCCGAGCCGTCCATGCCACTCCCGGTCGACCGCCTTCATCGCTTGGACGATGTCGAGCCCGGTGCGCACTGCGCGTTCGACGTCGTCTTCATGTGCTTGCGGGAAGCCGAAGTAGATCAAGACGCCGTCGCCGAGATACTGGGCGACGTGCCCCTCGTACCGCCCTACAACCTCTTCGACCTGGCGCTGGTAGTCGCGGATGAGGAAGCTGAGATCTTCGGGGTCAAGCCGCTGGGAGAGTGCGGTGGAGCCGACGAGGTCGCTGAAGACGATCGTGAGCTGGCGCCGCTCGCTCTCGGTTGAGCCGCTCAACGCCGAATCGCCTGTCCTTGGCCCTAGGGGTGTCCCGCAATTCGGGCAAAAGCGGGCGGTCGCTCCCGGCGTTTCCCCGCATTGCGGGCAGGAGCAGGGCGATTCCCCACGCACGTCGGTCACCACCGGATCCGAGTCTGAGCCTAGTATGATAATGGGGCTTCATCTCCTGCTTGGATTGCACTCCCTGGACTGCGCCAATCGGTGAGGATGCACGGGGTTCCCGGACTTGCGATCCGGGTCAGGGAGCCGCAGATGATTCGCCGGATTCTTTCCACTCAACCTTTCCGTCATCCACTGAGGCGCAACGATGTCCGACCACTTGAAGGCGCAGTACGCCGCGGCACTCCACGTCCTTCGCGACGAGCATGACATCCGCCTTGATGGTGAGGGGACAGATGCGCTGACAACCTGGTTCCTCGGCCCCAAGGGTGAGAACGGAGCGCTCCTGCAGGAGTTGGTCAGCGCCGCCCTCGCCGCGCACCTCGGTTTCCGCAGGGACGTCTACCCGGCAGACCCGGCATTCATCACGCCGGCGATGCAGCAGCAGCCCACCTACACCGAGGCGGTCACCGCGATGCGCCGCGACCATGCGGCCCTTCTCGCTGCCCTGCAGGAATCGGGCGCCTTCTTTAGCATGCGCAGCCAGGGCCACATGTTATGGGATGTCACGATCCCGGGGCTCGCAGGCTACTTCGCCGCGATGCTCTACAACCAAAACAACGTTGCCGCCGAGGCCTCGCCGGTGACGACGATGATGGAGCTGGCTGTCGGCGACGACCTCTGCCGAATGCTTGGCTTCCGTGTCCCGATCGAAGCCGAGGCCCAGCCGCGCGCCTGGGGTCACATCACGTGCGATGGCTCGCTGGCGAACATGGAAGGGCTCTGGATGGCACGGAACCTCAAGTTTTTCCCTCCTGCTCTGCTCGCGACGGCCCAGCGTGTCCCCGAGGCGGCGGCCATCCTTGACCTGAAGGTGCCTTTGCTCGACGGGAAGGCGAAGCGGCTCCGTGACTGCACCGCCTGGGAGCTGCTCAACCTCCCGATCGACGTGGTCACCTCTCTCCAGCAGCGCGTGCAGGATCACACACAGATCCCCACCGCCGCGCTTGCCGGCTACATGGCGCCCCACACCGTCTCGGCGCTCGGGATGGCTGGCGCCTGTCAGCGCTACCTGCAGGGTCAGGGGCTCCCATACCTCCCGGCCATGACCTCGCCGGCGACGAACCACTACTCGTGGCCCAAAGCTGCGGCGCTGCTTGGGCTCGGTACCAACCAGATGTGGGATGTCCACGTGGACCTCGATGCCCGCCAGGAAGTCGATCTTGCGCGGAGATACCCCGACAATCCGAGGACACTCCGCGCGTATCTGCAGAAGGCGCTCGACACCAAGACTCCCGTCATCGCCGTGGTGGCGGTGATGGGCTCCACCGAGGAGAGTGCCGTCGATCCGCTCGACGACATCCTGGCCCTCCGCAACGAATTCCGTAACCAGGGCATGGAGTTCGCTATTCATGCCGATGCGGCCTGGGGCGGCTATTTCGCCTCCACCTTCCACGATCGGATCCCCGCGGAGGAGCCAGCGGCGTGCGTGCCGGAGCCCGCGCCGCACCGAACCGGTGGCCAGGTGCTCCCTCCCATCCCCGAAACGCCGATGAACGAGGACATCCGACGGCATCTGCGGGCGATGGGTGAGGTCGATTCGATCAGCGTCGACCCGCACAAAGCTGGGTTTATTCCTTATCCTGCCGGCGGGTTGTGCTATCGCGACAGCAATATGCGCAACCTCGTCTCGCTCAGCTCGCCCGTGGTCTTCCACGGAGCGGCCGATCCAACTGTGGGCGTCTACGGGATAGAGGGGAGCAAGCCGGGTGCGGCCGCTGCCGCGGTTTACTTCAGTCACAAGGTGATTCGGCCCACGCGACGCGGCTACGGCAAGATTCTCGAGAGCTGCATCTTCTCGAGCAAGAAGCTCTATGCCCGCCTGCGCACGATGGCTGTTCCCGATGATTGCTTCCGCATCGCTTTCGTCCAGCGTATCCCGGCCGAGCGCGAAGGCCGCCCTGCGGCCGAGGTCGAGCAGCAGCTGAAGGACATCCGCAACTGGTTCGTCGGCAAGTCAAACGCCGAGATCGTGCAGGGACCGCATTACGACTTCTTCAGGCAGCTCGGCTCTGACCAGACCATCCTCACCTGGGCGGTCAACTTCCGCCAGGCTGATGGGAGATGGAACCAGAACGTCACCAGGCTCAACGAGCTCAACAACGCGCTCTACATGACATTCAGCATGATGCCCATCCCGCTGCCGGGTGGAAGGAGTAAACTACGTGATCCAGGTGACGTGAAGCTCATCGTCACCTCTTCGACCTTCGATGTTGCGTCGTATGGACCTGAGTTCGTGGCGTCCTTTCTATCGCGGCTCGGCGTGGAGACGAACCGCGAGCAGCTGCTGAAGCCCGACTTCCCTGGCGTGGATTTCAATATCAGCACGCAGATGGACCCATGGTTCACCGAGGACGACCAAAACCCGCAGGATGGCTTCCTGCCGAAGATTGAATGCATCATTCGCGAAGAGATTTTGCGACAGATCTCCGCCATCCGCGATACTAGTAATCCCTGACCACGGAGGCCCCAGATGTCCGATCACAAGGACTCACCGTATGTAGACAGCCACCCGATGATCGACATCGGGGACTATTTCCTTTGGCCCGGTACGAGCGGAGGCCCGGTCTTCATGATGACCCTCAACCCGCTCACGAGTCCGGACCCGCGCGTCACGTCGGAGATCCACCTCGATGCGGCTGCGACTTACGAATTCAAGGTGGACCTGGACGGCGACGCCGTGGCCGACATCTCGTACAAGATCACCGTCGAGGGAAACGTGCCCACCCAGCGCTTGACGATGCGCAAGGCGACCGGCCCTGATGCCGTTTCCAATTTGCCGTGCGGCGAAGTCATCGCCACTGGCGAGAGCACCCCGTACGGCGCTGAGACGGTCACGGTGATCGAGGGGACAGGTGGGGAGATGCTTTTCGTCGGCCCGCGGCAGGATCCCTTCTTCTTTGACTTCCGCGGGATGATCTCGCCCGTGTCGGATGACCTGCGCTTCGCGCTCAGCAACGACGGGCTCGCGACCGATGGCAGTGCGGCCGACACCTTCGGGCCAACGAACATGACGATCATCGCGCTCGAGGTCCCGGACCTCAAGGGCAAGCGGATCGGCAGCTGGGCGCTCACCTCGCGGAGCGCCGATGGCAAGCCGCTCGACCGGGCAGGCCGTGGCTCCATCACCGCCATTTTCCTGCCGAGCACGCCGACGGGGCGCAATCCTGACGCCTATCCGTACGGCAACCTCAAGCAGCCGTACAACGAGACGATGCCAGTGGACGACCAGAAAAACTATTTTGAAGCCTTCAATTATCGACTCAAGCAGATCCAGGCAGACGAGAAGTGGGCGGAATTTTTCCTTCCTGACATCCTGTCGTACGACCCATCGCAGCCGCAGGCTTACCCGAACGGTCGCAACCTCGTCGAGGATGTGGTCTTCTGGATGATTGTGAAGCTGAATCCCTTCTGCTACATCCCCCCGGCGTCAGACCCGCCGTATCCCCGCTCGAACCCGCAAAAACTTCTGGAGACCTTTCCGTATGCCGTTCCGCCGACGACAAGCTACCCCTACCTGAAGCTCGGCAAGTCGCACCACCACTCGTAGGTCAGGCCCGGATGGCCAACCACCTTCGACTGCGCCGCTCCAGGGTGGCGCCGGGGGCAGTTGAGGTGCCGCAACTTGTCAGGGATCGATCCAGAGTGCGTCGTCACGGCCCACGTCCCACGCCTTGGCCTGGATCGCCTTCAGCCAAGGGGTGATTTCGGCCGGCACCACAGTGCGGTACTTCGATGACTCCTCCTCGGCGAGCCGCACCAGCGTGTCGATCATTAGTTGCGGGTCAAGCTGGTTATCCAGCACCCCGTCGAGGCTCTTGAAGAGTTCGGAGCGCGAGAGCGTCGTTGCCGGATCAAACCAGCGCTGCATCATTTCCAGGCCGCGGTCGTTGAAGCCGGTGCCAAAGGGGCCCGGATTTGCAACGCAGACCTCGACGCCTGTCCCGGCGAGCTCGGCCTTCAGCCCCTCGGCCAGGCTCTCGAGCGCGTGCTTGGTAGCGGTGTAGATCGCGCCGAGCGGCACGGTGATGAGGCCGCCCATCGACGAGACGATCAGGATCTTGCCGGAGCCACGGTGGACCATTTGGGGTGCAAAGCCCTGCGTCATCGCCAACGTGCCGAACACGTTCACTTCGAAATTGCGGCGGACCAGCTCCATCGGGATCTCGGCGACTGGCCCCGTCTCCATCACCCCGGCGTTGTTGATCAGCACGTCAATCTCGTGCCTGAACGCAGCGCGTCGTTCGGCCTCGTTGGTGATGTCGAGGAGGAGGACTGATAGTTCAACGTCCGCTTCCTTCGCTGCCATCAACAGTGTGGTTTTCTGGGGGGCGATCTCGACGCCGGCGAAAACGGTGTGCCCGCGCCGCGCCAGCTCGATCGCCGTGCCCTTCCCGAAACCCGATGCCGCGCCAGTGATGAGGACCCGCTTAGCCATGCTGGCAATCCCGTTGGATGGCAGCGCGCGAGGTGCCGCGCCTCTCAGTAGCTTAATATGGATCGGTACCTATCAGCGTTGTTGTCCGCGCGTGATGCCTGAATTGAGCACCTTAACGCAAGTGTACTGCGATCTGTTGGTTCCCCTTCAGGGGCCGGGACGAGCGAGTGCGAGCGTTGAGTCAGCCCAGCCCTTGACGGCAGACTGATTCCCGCTTGCATCTCATCAGGAGACTGCTTGCGATGACCACCGCGCCTGCGGGAATTTCAGGAGCTGACTGGTTGGCGA
>CANGZM010000071.1 GCA_947458155.1 Synechococcaceae cyanobacterium
AACAGCCAGGCGGGCTGACGCATCACCGCCGCAATCGCCCCCCAATCGAGATGGCGATATTCCTGCCATTCAGTGAGGATCAGCACCGCATCGGCCCCCCGCGCCGCCTCCAGAACGCTTGCGGCCGGGGTCCAGGTGCCGTCGCCCCCTAGGGGCACCCCCCGGGCGGCGGTGGCCGGATCGACGGGCGGTCGGCCCAGGTCCTGGGTGATCTGCTGATCCCCCACCTTGGGATCAACGATCGCCAACTGGGCCCCCTCTTCGATCAGATCACGGCAGATGGAGATGGCCGGCGCCTCCCGGGTGTCATTGGTGTCGGCCTTGAAGGCAAATCCCAAGATGGCGATGCGTTTGCCACTGACGGTGCCGAACAGGCTGTTGACCACCAAGCGGGCGATGCGCTGCTGCTGCCAGCTGTTGAGCCCCACCACGCTCTCCCAGTAGGAGGCCACCTGCTCCAGGCCGTAATGGCGGCAGAGATACACCAGGTTGAGGATGTCTTTCTGGAAGCAGCTGCCGCCGAAGCCCGGGCCGGCCTGCAGGAATTTGGCGCCGATGCGGGAATCGGTGCCGATGGCGCGGCCAACTTCGCGCACATCGGCTCCGGTGGCCTCACAGAGGGCCGCAATGCCGTTGATTGAAGAAATCCGCTGGGCCAGAAAGGCGTTGGCGGTGAGCTTGGAGAGCTCACTGCTCCAGAGATTGGTGCGCAGGATGCGCTCTTGGGAGACCCATTGGCCGTAGACACTGGCCAGGGACTCAATCGCCGCTTCGTCCTCGCCTCCGATCAGCACCCGGTCCGGATTCTCCAGATCGCCGATGGCGCTGCCTTCGGCCAGAAATTCGGGGTTGGAAAGCACCGAAAAGGTCTTGGTGGCGCCGGCAGTGCCCTGGGCGGCGCTGAGGATGGCCTTGACCGCCTCCGCCGTGCGCACCGGCAGGGTGCTCTTCTCAACCACGATCGTGTGGCCATTGGCGGCGGCGGCCACCTGGCGGGCCGAGGCCTCGATCCAGCGCAGGTCACTTGCCTGGCCGGCGCCCACACCGCGGGTCTTGGTGGGGGTGTTAACCGACAGAAAAATCATGTCGGCCCCAGCGATTGCATCATCAACGGCCGTGGTGAAGTGCAGGTTGCGGCCCCGGGCCCTGCCCACCACCGCATCCAGCCCTGGTTCGTAGACGGGCAGCCGGGCAAGGTCATCGTGATTCCAAGCAGCGATGCGCTCGGCGTTCAGATCGACCACCGTCACTGTGATGTGGGGGCAACGGTCAGCGATCACCGCCATCGTCGGACCGCCGACATATCCAGCCCCGATGCAGCAAATGGATCGGATGGGACCCGAGGTGGTCATCAGCGACAAAAGGCTTCGATGGACGCGACATTACCGCCAGTAGTGCGGTGATCCGCAACCACTTGCCCACGGCTTTGTCACTGGCTGCCCACGGCTTTGTCACTGACTGCAAGGCCTTGCTTCAGGGAAGCAGCCGGCGAAACAGCTTCATTTCGCCGCCGACCAGCCCCAGCCGGGCCGTGATGTCCTCCCAGTTATCTGCCTCACGGGCCAGACAGGAGCGAAAAAAATCGAGGCTGTTGGCAACCGATGGATCGATGCGGGTCCACACCAGATGGCGGTTACGGCCGTCGGTGAGCTGGCCGCAGGCCCCATTGGCATCAGTGGGCAGCCCCAGAACGCGGCTGGCCCAGTGTTGACCCAGGTGCTGCTGATCCAGGCTCCACCGGGGCCCGATGCCGCGGGTGGAGGCTGGCACGTTGAGGCGGCGCTGCAAGGCCACGTCCTGGGGTGCCGTGAAGCCGCGTTCCTGGGGCGGCAGGGATGCCAGGTAGGCCGCCAGCCGCGCCCGATCCTGTTCCAGGACCCGGACGGACTCGGCGGGCTGCCGGGGCGGATGCAGCAGGGAAGCCACGGCCAAGTTGTTGAACAAAAGCAGGCTCAAGATCAGGGAACAGGCCAGGGCCAGTCGCCTCGGCCAGGGCCGGGGATCCGTCTCCAAGGCACCCAGTCCAAGGACCGTCAAAAGCACCAGGGGGAAAGCCAGCAAAGCGAGCTCAGAGCGCTGGAGCCCATCCCGGCGCAGGGTCTCCAGCAGCAGCAGGCCAAAAACCATTGACAGGGCCGCCAAAGCGGCCATCCGGCCAGACCTGGCTGCCGCTGGGCGTTGCCGGGCCGGCCAGCGGCAGGCCAACCAAGCCCCCAGGGGGAGCACCAGCAAGCTGCCGAGGGGCAGGCCTGCCACAGGGGTGGACAGGGCCTGCAAAAGGACCGGGCCCATGGCCATAACGGGTGCCGTTCCAGGGTCAACCGCCAGGAGGGGCAACAACACCCCACCGGACCAAGCCAGGGCCAGCCCGCCAGGGCGCAGCAGGCAGGGGACTGAGGGCAGCACCAGGCCAACCAGGAGGCCCGCCAGCAGCGGCACGAGGAGCGGCCTCAGGCCAAGAACAAAGGGTGCCAGGGCCAGCAGCGTCAGCACCGGCAAGGCCAGGGCAGGGCGAGTGGCCATCGCCAATCCCAGCCAGCCCCCAAGCCCCAGGAGCCCAGGCACGGCTGCCCTGTTACCTGGCGGGCAAACCCCCAGGTAAGAGGAGGTCGCCAGGGCCAACGCCAGAAACAGATTGGCGAAGTGGGGGGGCAGCCCGGCCGCCCCATCGGGGACGCATTGGTTGATCACCACAAACAGCCCCCCGGCCAACACCGGCAGCGATGAGTGGCGCCGCCAGCGGATCCAGCCGGCCTGGGCCAGCCAGCCCAGCGAACGGGCCAGCAGCAGGCCCCCAAGCCCATCGACGCCAACGATCAGGAGCCGATGCAGACGCAGCGAGCCTGCCTGGGCGGAAAGGGCATACAGAAACTGGGTGATCGCGCCCTGGCCGGTGACGAAGTCGGCATGGAGCAACTCGCCCCGCAGCAGGCGAGCCCCGCCGTAAAGCAGCCCATCAAGGTCTTCTGGATAGCTGCCGGGAAGCTCAGGCAGCCGGATGGCCCGCCACGCCAAGGCCAGAACCACCAACGTCCAAATGGTGACCCAAACCCAGCGGTTCAGCGACCCCAAGCGCAGCCAGGGCCGGTCCTCGCCTCCAACGGCAGAGGGCTCCAAGAATCTTTACTCCTGGGGCACCAGGGCGAGCAGCCGCTCGCGGAAATCGCCCTTGGCCATCCCCCCCTTGAGTTCGCCGTGGATCACGAAGTCGGGCTCTTCCGGGGCACTCACCAACAGGTAGGTGGGCCAGCCCATACCTTCTTTGGTGGGGTACTGGGCCAACAAAACCCGACGGTAGCGGCGGTAGGTGTCGGTGTCCTGCAGCATCACGCTCACAAAGGAGAGCCCCAGTTCTTCGGCCACCTTGGCGTCGTAGTGGCCCATGCGATGGCAGGTGCCACAGTCCTCCGAGCTGAATTTGACAACGGTGAAGGGGGCCATGGCGACTGCGAAAGATTGCTGGCGGCGATGGTAAGCAGCCAGGGATACGGCCCGCCCGTCGCCACCGGTCGCTCCATGCACCCCTCAACGACGCTCGGCATCCAGACGCTCGGCGCGCAGCTGGCGTAACCGTTGTCCAAGTTGGGGTCCGGGCGTCATGCCGGCCTCGATCAATGCAGCGGCCGAACGGGGCGAGCGCAGATGGCGCCAGCGCAGCCACCAGCGCAGCAGGGGCCGACGCCAGGGTCCGCCCGCCGCCACCACAAGGGCCACCGCCTCGGCCGTGACTCCACGGGACTCCAACAGATCACACCAACGCGATGGTGCCCACAGGGCTGGCGCCTGCCCCGGATCCAAGACAGCCAGGCGTTGCCCCAGGACCCGTGCCTGGGCCAACAGCTGCTGGTGGCGATGGGGCAGTTGCAGCCGCTCCGCCACGGCCAGCGGGTCCCCTGCCGCCAGCAACAGGGCCGGCAGCAGGGGCAGGCCCATCCGCTCGGCGTGGCGTAATCGCCAGGGCCAGCGCCGGTCCCGCTGCAGGTCGGGATCCAGCAGCTCCAGGGCTCGCCAAGATTGCAGCGCCTCCAGGCCAGCACGCCAGGGCTCCCGCTCCAACAGCAGGTCCAGTTCCATGCGCAGCCGGGTGGCCAACGCTGGCGGCGCCAGGCCCGGGGGGTCGCCCGGACGCCAGGCCCAGGGCCAGCGGACCAAGGTGGTGGCCCATTGCTCAAGGCTGTCGGGGGCGAGGGCAAACCCCAGCCGGGCGGCATAGCGGGCGCCGCGCACGATGCGGGTGGGATCGTCCTGCAGGCTGGAGCCATGCAGCAACCGCAGCTGGCGGCAGCCCAGATCGGCCTGGCCGCCATGGGGGTCGAGCAGCGTGACACTGCCATCCCCCACCATCAGGGCCATGGCGTTGATGCTGAAATCCCGACGCGCCAGATCATCCGCCAGGCTGCCGAAAGCCACCTTTGGATTCTCCCCAGGAGCGGCATAAATCTCATGGCGGGCACTGGCCAAATCCAAGAGCAGGGGTCCCTCCTCCAGGTTCAGCTCCAATTCGGCCGTGCCATAGGCGGTGTGCTCGCGGTAGCTGATTACCCCAGCAGGTCCCAGCCGCTGGACCAGGCGGCGCGCCAGCCGGTGGGCGGGGGCAACGCAGGGATCCCCAGCCTCGATGTGGGCCGGTTCCACCACCAGATCCAGATCCGGCACCCCCTGCCAGGGATCGTTATGCACCCGATGCAGCAGCAGGTCCCGCACCGCCCCACCCACCAGGGCCAACCGATCTGCCGCCGCCGCCGCCGCGAGCAGGGATGGCAGGGAGGGGGGCAATCCCGGCAGATCCAAGAAGGCGCTTGCAGGCAAGGGGGCAAGGGAGAATGGCCGCATCATCCCGGAGCTTGCCGTTGTCCGCTCTGACGCGCTGCCTGGAGGAGGAGGCGGCGGCCATCGCCGCCAGTGCCCACCGCCTGGATGGCCAGCAAGTGGAATCCGCCCTGGAGCTGCTGGATCGCTGCGCCGCGACCCGCGCCAAGCTCGTGATCACGGGAGTGGGGAAAAGTGGAATCGTGGCGCGCAAAATCGCCGCCACCTTCTCCTCGATCGGCCTGATGGCCATCTTTTTGAACCCGGTGGATGCCTTGCACGGCGACCTGGGGGTGGTGGCGCCAGACGATGTCGCCTTGCTGCTTTCCAACAGCGGCGAAACCCAGGAGGTGCTGGAAATCCTGCCCCACCTCCGCCGCCGCGGCACCGCCCGGATTGCCCTGGTGGGCCGAATCAACTCCAGCCTGGCGCGGGGTTGTGACGTGGTTTTGGATGCCTCGGTGGACCGGGAGGTATGTCCGCTCAACCTGGCCCCCACCGCCAGCACGGCGGTGGCCATGGCCATCGGCGATGCCCTGGCGGCGGTGTGGATGGAACGGCAGGGCATCTCGCCCCAGGATTTTGCCCTCAACCATCCGGCCGGTTCCCTGGGTAAGCAACTGACGCTGACCGCCGCCGACCTGATGGTGGGCACCGCAAACCTGCGGCCCCTGGAAACGGGCACCCCCTTGGCGGAGCTGATTGCCCACCTCACCGCCGACGGGGTGGGGGCCTGCTGGGTGGCCCGCCAAGGGCATCCCAGCCAACTGGGGGGACTGATCACCGACGGCGACCTGCGGCGCGCCCTGCAGAGCCATCCCCCCGCCGAATGGAGCCTGCTGACGGCCAGCGATTTGATGACGGCCGATCCGATCACGGTCAGCGGCGACACCCTGGCCATCCATGCCCTCGAAGCGATGGAAAGCAACCGCCGCAAGTCAATCAGCGTGCTGCCGGTGCTGGGCGAGGACCGCCTGATGCTGGGGCTGCTGCGCCTGCACGACCTGGTGCAGGCCGGACTCACCACCGGCCCCTGAGGGCCTCAGGCGCCAGCCGCGGCCAGGGCCCGGGCCTGCTCCAACTGCTCGGCCGTATCCACCGACAGGGATTCCCCAGCCACCGCAAAGGTGCTGATGGCGATGCCGGCCTCCAGCAGGCGCAACTGCTCGAGTTTCTCGATGGCCTCCAGGGGGGAATCGGGCAAGGCCTCCCAGCGGGCCAGGACATCAGCCCGATAGCCATACAGCCCCACATGGCCCCAATAGGGGGCATGGGCGTGCCAATCGGCTGGATCGACGCCGCGTACATGGGGGACGGCCGAACGAGAGAAATACAGGGCCTGACCGCCGCTGCTCACCAGGGTTTTGACCACATTGGGATCATGCAGATGGTCAGCCCCCAGGCGGTAGACGGGGGTCAGCACCTGCGGCACGGGCATACGGGCCTCGAATTCGACGGCCATGGCATCAATCACAGCCGGATCCAGGAACGGCTGGTCGCCCTGAACGTTGATGATCACAGTTTGGGCGAGGTCTGCCGCTGCGGGGCCACCAGCCAGGGCAACGAGGGGCTCCAGCACCGAAGCAATGCGTTGGCTGCCGGAATCACAGGCAGGACTTGTGGCCAGGGCAGGGAAACCCCAGGCTGCTGCCGACCGCATCAAATCATCGCTGTCGGTGCAGAGCACCACTGCAGCGGGCCGGTGGGCCAGGGCGCAGCGCTCCAGGACCCGCTGCAGCATAGGCTTGCCGCCGATGTCGGCCAAGACCTTGCCTGGCAACCGGGAGGATTCCAGTCGGGCCGGCACCGCCACCACGAACCGCATCAGCGTCGCTCCTGCTGGGCAGAGCCTATCGCTGGCCGCCGGAGGCCTCCCCCCTGGGGTCCGCCCCTGGGGTCCTACCCCTTGGGGTCCGGCGGTGATGTCGCCATGCCGAGCTCACCAAGCCGCCGTTTGGCGCCGGGCCCGTGCCACCAAAGCGGCCACGGCGGCGGGGTCCGCGGCGGCCCGTTCTGCCGCCTCAACGGCTCGATAAAGATCCGCCACCCGCCAGGCCTTGCTGGCGGACTCGGCGCCATGGCGCGGGATCAAGTGCACATGCAGGTGGGGGGCGCCTTCCCCGAAAGCGATCACATACACCCGCTCACAACCGGTGAGCTGGCGCACCAGAGCACAACTACGGCCCAGGGCCTCGCCGAACGTGGCCGCCTCGGCTTCAGAGAAGTCGGCGGGGCCGCCCAGGTGGCGGCCGCTGTCGAGCAGTAACCAGCCCAGCAGGGGCGCCGGCGCCGGATGGTGGCGCAAAACCCAACCGATGCCGAAACGGGCGATGCCATCGACCTGCCAGGCCAGGGGATCGGCCTGAAGCCCACAGATTGGACAGCCGGACCCAGCGGCGTTGAGCGGCGCATCGGCTAGTGATGGGGACATGGCAGAGAGGGGGCCGGGCTGCGAAGCTGAGTTGAAAGGCCCGTAGGCCCCGGGCCCGCTCCACTTTCCCCCATCCCACCCCCATCCCTTCGCTGCCGTGTCCCCGCTCCAGCCCCTGCCGGCGGCCACGGATCCCCCCGAGCCGTCGCCAGAGCCGCCACCGCTGCAGCTGGTAATTGTCACGGTGGCCTACCACAGCGAAGCGGTGCTGCCGGCCCTGGCCCAGGATCTGGCCCGTCAACGCCAACCGCCCCAGCTCTGGCTGCTCGTCGACAACAGTCCGCTGTCGGCCCCATTGGACCTGGAACCGCTGAGGGCCGCCGCCCGCCCCCCAAGCGACCAGGCCGCCAACCTGGTGCTGCGGCGCCTGGCGGGCCACGAAGGGGATGGCTTCGGGGAGGGCTGCAACCGGGCCCTCAACCAGCTAGCGGCCCAGGGCTGGGATGGCTGGGTGTGGTTGCTCAATCCCGACACTCGCCTACCGGGCGGCGAAGAACTGGGCCAATTGGGACAACAGCTGGCCCAACTGGGCCAGCGCGCCGTGGTCGGCACGGCGGTGCTCGATGACCTTGGCGGGTTGGAGGCCAGTGGGGGCTGGATCGACCCGGGCCTGCGTTTCCGCTCCCGCCGTCTGGAGGCGACAGCCCTCAACGCGGGGAGGGCCTTGGCGGTGGACTGGCTGAGCGGCTGCAGCCTGGCCCTACGGCCCAGCGCCCACGAGCCGCCCGCCCGCTTCGACCCCGCCTTTCCCCTTTATTACGAAGATATGGACCTCTGCCTGCGGCTCTCGGCCCGGGGCGCCCCAGTGGTGTGGCTGCCCCAACCCAGCGTGCGCCACCACCGCGGTCAGGGGTCCAACGCGGGGGAACCCCTGCGCCGCCGCCTCTCCACCATCAGCTATCTGCGTTTTCTGCGGCGCCATTGCCCTCCCTGGGTGCTGCTGCTGCGCACCTTGAGGCTCCTGGCCCTCACCCTGCTGCGCCTGCCCCTGCAACCCCGCCGCAGCCTGGCGGTGCTGCAGGGGATCGGCCCAGCGTTGGCCCCCCAACCCTTGCAACGATGAGGGACCCCTCTCCGCTGGCCCTGTTCAACGGCAGCTACCTGGGCCAGCGCCCCACCGGGATCGGTGTCGTGGCCCGCGACTTGGTGAATGCCCTCGATCCCGCCCTGGTGCCCCTGCTGGACCCCCTGGGCGGTGATCGGCCCCACAGCCTGCCTATTGCCGCCAACCTCTCCCCCGAGTTCGGGCGCCAGGGCCACTGGCGGCGGTTGCTGTGGACCCAGAACGAACTGCCGAGGCTACTGCGGGCCAGTGGAGCGCCCCTGTTGCTTTCGCCACTGCCGGAAGCCCCCCTGCTGCGGGGCGTGCGCTCGGTGGTGCTGGCCCACGACCTGCTGCCCCTGCGCTACCCCCAACTCTCGCCGCTGCTGGCATACCACCTGGCCTATGTGCCCCTGGTGCTGCACCGAGCGGTGCGGGTGCTGTGCAACTCCGAAGCCACCGCCAGGGAGGTGCATGGGCGCCTGGGGGTGCCGGCCCGGCGCCTGGTGCCGATCCGACTGGGCTTCGATCCGGGGCTACTGCGGCCGCTGGGATTGCGGCGGGAGGCATTTTTTCTAGTGCTGGGCCGCCACGACCCCCACAAGAACCTGGACCGGGTGCTGCGGGCTTTCGCCAGGGTCAAGGATCCCGGCGGCCCCCTGCGGCTCAAGCTGGTGGGCCCCCATGACCGGCGCTACACGCCCCGCCTGCAGGCCCTGGCACAGGAACTGGGCATCGCCGGGCGCTGTGACTGGTTGCCCTGGGTCAGCGATGGGGAGCGCCTGCAGCTGCTGAATCGCGCCCAGGCCCTGGTGCTGGCCAGCCTCTGGGAGGGCTTTGGCCTGCCGGCCTTGGAGGCCATGGCCTGCGGGACCCCAGTGGTGGCCGCCCGGGCCGGCGCCCTGCCGGAGGTGGTGGGGGACGCGGGCCTGCTGGTGGATCCGCGCTCCAGCGACGCCCTCTGCGCGGCCCTGGACCAGGTGCTGCGGCAGCCGGCCTTGGCAGCCGGGTTGGCGGCGGCGGGACCCCGTCGGGCCGCGGGCTTTGACTGGCGGACCAGTGCCAACCAGGTGCTGGAAGTGCTGCGGGAGTGTGGGTAATCGAAAGCCCCCAGAAGCCCCAAGGCCAAGCATGATGGCCGCGTCCATCGGAACTGTCCATGCAGGATCAGGAGTATCACGTGCTCGCCGCCCTGGAGCAGCGGCATTGGTGGTATCGCAGCCTGCGCCGGCGGGTGGTGCAGCGACTCAAGCGGGAAGCCAGCCGCCAGGGCCATGCCCTTAAGGTGTTTGACGCCGGCTGTGGCACCGGCGGCATGTTGACTGAACTGCAGGCCCAGGCGAGCATTGCATCAACCGCCGGCTGCGACCTCCATCCCCTGGCCCTGACCTATGCCCGCGAGCGGGGGCTGCAGGTGGCCGAGCGGTCTGTCAATGAGCTGCCGGTGGGGGACGCTCTCTATGACGCCGTGATCTCCCTGGATGTGCTGTATCACCGCCAGGTCGATCCGCCCCGGGCCCTGGCCGGCATGGCGGCGATGCTGCGCCCGGGGGGCTTGCTGTTGATCAATGTGGCTGCCATGCCCTGCCTGGAGCGGCGCCACGATCGCCGGGTGATGGGCGGACGCCGCTACCTGGCCGACGGGCTGGGCCGTCAGGTGCGGGCCGTTGGCTTGCAGCCCGAATCGGTGTCCTATTGGAATTCGTGGCTGACGCCCCTGCTGTGGCTGCAGACCCGGCTGGAAGCGCTGCTCCCGGAAGGAGACGACAACGAGAATTCCGATCTGACCTTGCCCCCCATCTGGGTCAACAACCTGCTGATCGGCTTGCTGCAGTGGGAAGAGCGAGTCTCCAGGAGCCTGCCCCTGCCCTGGGGCAGCTCCTTGATGCTGCTGGCCCGGCGGCCATGAAAAGCCGTCCTTGGGCCTTACTACGGCGTGGACTGGATTCGAGTCTGCTGCGCTTTCTGCTGGTGGGGGGCAGTGGGGAGCTGTTCTATCTGGGCCTCTTCGCCCTGGCGGTGCGTTCCGGACTGTCCAACATGGTGGCGATCAGCCTGGCCGGCGGCATCTGCCTGGTTTTCAATGCGGTCATGCATGCCCGCGTCAGCTTTCGGGTGCGCTTCAGCCGTTCCCTTTTTGTGCGATACACGGCCATTCAAGCGCTCGGATTCCTGGTCAGCCTCCTGACCGCAGCCATGCTTGAGCGACTGCCAAACCCATTTTCCAGTTCATTGGTGGTGGGTTTGGTTTCTTATGCCGCGTGGGTAGGCCTCGCGTTTGGACTGACCAGGGCCGCCTACCGCCGCTCCGGCGCTGACTCCGGATTGGGCTCAAGACATACCAACCAGCGCCCCTGATAGGCCAGCGCGCACTTCGGCTTCATTGTCAGCACACCCGCCACCAACCGCTTGGGCGCTTGGCCGCCAAAGCGCTGGCTGCCAAGGGCCCGGGCCAGGCCATTCCAGCCAAGCAAGGCATC
>CANGZM010000072.1 GCA_947458155.1 Synechococcaceae cyanobacterium
CAGCTGGGTCCAGGGGCTGGTGAACCATTGCGGCAACAAGGAGTGATGCCCGCCACCCAGCATGTGGGGCAGGCTGGAGAGCACCACCAGCGCGGTGAGCAGGGCAGCCACGTTGACTTTGCGGCGCAGCAGGCTGAGCTCCCGTGCCAGTTCGCGCTCCATCGCCTCCACCGAGGCAGGACCGGCGTCGTGGTGGCAGCAGGCGGAGGTGTGGAGTTCGATCGTCATCCGGGATTGGCCCAATACGATCGGACGTTTTCAAGCCTATGGTTTTTAGCCTATGGTTTCCAGCTTATGGCGCCAGGCTTGACCCATAAGCTCCCATGAGCCCCCACATGCACTGATAAGCGGGACTTGGCAGGGTGATGGGGGATGGCAATGTAAAGGCTGCCCCCAACGGCCTGATCGGCTCTTTATTGTTCCTGATCACGACGTCCCGGTTGTCGTGATCTCCCTGGAGCCATGACGCTTATCTTCGCTCAAACGGCCTGGCTGATTCCCCTCTATCCCCTGCTGGCGGCCGTTCTTTCGTTGTGTTGGGCCCCTGGGGGTCTGGCCCGCACCGGGCCAAGGCCCTGTGGCTATCTCAATCTCCTGATGGTGGCGGTCGCCTTTGTCCATAGCGCCGTGGCTTTCATCACCCTGCATCAGGCCAGCGGCGGAGCCACTCCTCCCTCTTTACCCCTGCATTTCAACTGGGTCTGGTTAGAGACTTCCGGCCTGCATTTGAGCTTTGATGGCATTGTCAATGAAGCGATCTTAATCGCGATGACCGTGATCACCGGGCTGCACATGCTGACCCAGATCTATGCGATTGGCTACATGGAAATGGATTGGGGCTGGCCGCGCTTTTTTGGCTCCTTGAGTTTGTTTGAAGCCGGGCTCTGCGCCTTAGTACTAACCGACTCCCTGTTCTTCAGTTACGCGATTCTCGAACTGCTCACCCTGGGCACCTATCTGATCGTCGGCACCTGGTACAACCAGCCCCTGGTTGTCAAAGGTGCGCGGGATGCCTTTTTGACCAAACGGATCGGCGACCTTGTGCTGTTAGCGGGCCTGGTGGCCCTGCTGCCGGTGACGGGTACCTGGAATTTCCATGGCCTGGAGGCCTGGGCTGCCGACCAGGCCCGCCTGGGCACCAGCTTGCCGCTGGGCACCAGCCTGATATTGCTGGCCTTGATTGCCGGTCCGATGGGCAAGTGCGCCCAGATCCCCCTGCATCTCTGGCTGGATGAAGCGATGGAAAGCCCCCTGCCCTCCACGGTGCTGCGCAATTCGGTGGTGGTGGCCGGCGGCGCCTGGGTGCTGCTGCGGCTCGAGCCGCTGATTGCCCTTAGCCCCCTGGTGCAGGCCGTGCTCGTGGCTGTCGGTGGCACCACGGCCCTGGTGGCTTCCTTGATTGCCCTGGCCCAGATCGATGTCAAGCGGGCCCTGTCCTTTCTGGTCAGCAGCTGGTTCGGTTTTCTGTTCATGGCGGTGGGCCTGGGGGGCCGGGAGGTCGCCGGCCACCTGTTGCTCGTCTACCCCTTGCCGATGGCGCTGATCCTGATGGCGATCGGCACGATCATGATCGGCAATGTCAGCCAGAACCTCAACCAACTCGGCGGGCTCTGGGGCCGCCGCCCCCTGATGGGCCTCGCCTTTTTGACCGGTGCCGCCGGTTTGATGGCCCTGCCTCCCTTTGCTGGATTCGCCGCCCTGGGCGAATTGCTGACCCTGGCCGCCCAAAGCAGCACCCCGGCGCTGCTCATGGCCTTGGTACTGCTCGCGAACACTCTTATCAGCGCAGGCCTGGTCCGGGTGTTCGCCCTGATCTGGGGTGGGACGACTACCCCGTTCAGCCTCCGCTCGGCGGAGGTGTTGTGGCTGATGTCCCTGCCAACCATGTTGCTAGCGGGTCTGGTTCTACACCTGCCCGTCCTGCTGGTGCACCTCGGGGTGTTGGACCTCACCCCTTTGCCTGGTTGGGGAGCCATGGCCTGGCCCCTGCTGCTTTCCACATTGGTAGGGATTGGAGTGTCGGCAGGCCTCTACCTGGGGGACAGGCCTCTGGCCCGGCCGATTCCCTCCCTGGGCGGCTTGCAGGACTGGCTGGCCCACGACATGCAAACCGAGCGTTTTTATCACCGCACAGTTGTGGCCGTGGTTCTGGCCCTCTCCCGCTTGGCGGCCTGGTCGGAGCTGCGAGTGATTGATGGCTTCAGCGGCTCCTCCGGTGGGGCCGCCCTGGCCGGGGCCCGGCGCCTCAGCTTCACCACCTCAGGCCGCTCCCAGGGTTATGCCCTGACTCTGCTACTTGGGGTGCTGGTGATGGCCGCCTGGTTGCTGGTGGCCCGCCCCTGATCTGCCTTGAAGTCAGCCCTTACCCGTTTGATTCCTGCGCGACGCCGATGACCACTCCCTTGCTGTTGATTATTCCCGGCATCGCCCTGGCCATGGCGCTGCTGCTGCCGCTGCTGCCCCAGCAGCGGCCGGGCCTGCTTCGGCTTGCGGCCGCTGGGGCGCCGCTGTTGCAATTGCTGCTGGGGCTGCTCTGTTGGCGGTATCCCCCCAGCGACCTCCACCAGGCCTGGCTGCCGAAACTGGGTCTGACGCTGGATCTGGGCCTGGACGGCTTGAGCCTGCCGCTGCTGTTGCTGGCTGCCCTGTTGACCACGCTGGCGATTTTCGTCACCCCGATCGACCAAAACCGCCCCCGGTTGTTCTTCTGCCTGCTGCTGGCCACCAACCTGGGGGTGGTGGGGGCCTTCCTGGCCCGCAACGCCCTGCTGTTTGTGCTGGCCTTCGAGCTGGTGTTGATTCCCACCACCTTGCTGGTGGCCATTTGGGGCGGAAGGCGGCGGGCCGGGGCCGCCATCCGCCTCGTGCTCTACGGCGCCGTCTCCGGGCTCTGCCTGCTGGCCGCCGTGCTGGCCCTGGGCTGGTTCAACGGCAACGGCGTCGATTTCAGTTACGAGTCGTTGGCCCAGGCCCAGCTCAGTGCCGGGCAGAGTCGCTGGATCCTGGCGTTGCTGTTGCTGGCCTGCGGCCTCAAGTTGCCTATCGCCCCCTTGCATGGCTGGCAGCCCTTCAGCTACGCCGAGTCCCCCATTCCCGTGGTGATGTTGCTCAGCGGCGTGGTGTCCAAGCTCGGGGCTTACGGTTTGCTGCGCTTTGGGGTGGGCTTTCTGGGCGACACCTGGGTGGCCTGGTCCCCCTGGATTGCCGCGGCTGGCGCCTTGAGTGCCATCTACGGAGCCCTCAATGCCATCGGCCAGGCCGATATCCGCCGCCTGATGGCCTATAGCTCCCTGGGACACATGGGTCTGCTGGTGCTGGGATTAGCGGCGGCGACCCCCTTGAGTCTGCAGGGATCGGTCGCCCAGATGCTTGCCCACGGCTTGATTGTGGCCCTGCTGTTCGCCTGTGTGGGACTGATTGAACGCAAGACGGGCACCAGCACGATTGCCGAGCTTTCTGGCCTGCTTAATCCCCTGCGGGGCCTGCCCTTGACCATGGCCCTGCTGCTGTTGGCCCTGATGGCGGCGGCCGGCATTCCGGGCCTGGCCGCTTTCCCCGCCGAGCTGCTGGTTTTTGTCGGCAGCTGGAGCGCCTTTCCCCAGGCCACCCTTGTGGCCCTGGTCGCCTCGGGCTTTACGGCGGTCTATGCGGTGCGGCTGTTCAACCGCGTCGGCTTCGGGCGCCTAGACAACCAGCGCGCCGATTGGCCCCTCACCAGCTGGGCGGAGCGGGCGCCGGTGCTGCTGCTGGCGGTCCTGGTGGTGGCCTCGGGCCTCTGGCCCCGGGCCCTTACCGGCTGGAGCGAAACCACCACCGCTTCCTTGGCCCTGCGCACCATGCCCCCTTCCCCCTGGAGCATTTCCTCTTCCCTTTCCTCCGCTTCTCCTAACGCTGCCCCCACCTTTGAGGTCTTGGCTTCATGACTCCCACCACCCTTGTCGAGCCCACCGCCCCGGCCCCAAGCCCGATTCCGCCCTCCGAGCATCGTTTTGCCGAGATAATCCACCGGCTGGAGGCCGGCGGCTCGATGCTGCCCGATACGCCGGAAAACCTCAAGCAGATCATCGGTATTTACAAGGCCTATGCGGTGCCGATGGATTTCTATTGGCGCGATCTGCTCTATATCGCCGAGCAGGTGTTTCTTGAACCGTTGCCGGCGTTCAAATACTTCTTGCCCCAGGAGTATCTGGATCGGCCTAATACTTATGCCGGCGATGGGTCCAGTCTCAGGGTTTGGCGCGGAGCGGCCACGGCCCATCCCGAGCTGCTGGAGTTTATCGAGAAGGGCGAAACCGGGGCCATGCCCAAGTTGTGGCACCACCTCTGGCATGACCGCATCAACATGGAGTTTGCAGAGGCCTGCATGCAGGCCATGTTCTGGCACCAGGACATGGGGGGCCGTTTCAACGAATATCTTGATTCGGATGCCTACCGCACCAATGCCGATCGGGCGATTAAGGCCTATTTCCGCCACAATCCGCTGCTGCTGGGGCTATACGGGGTTTTCCCGGAGATGTTCCTTGAAAAGGTGAAACAACTCAGCTATTACGCCAATCTTGGCCTGTTCTGGGAGGTGATGGCGCCCGTGTTCTTTGAGATGTCCGATCTCTACGATGAGGGTGCTCTCACCAGCGTCCAGCAGGCGATGGAGTTTTTGGTTAACGGCATCTTTGCTGTGGCAGGCCAGCCCATCTACCACCAGGTGCAAATTGCTGGCGAGTGGTTTGAGATTGTGCCCAAGGCTGAGGGCATGACCTGGTTGCATGAAGCGGCCCTTCCCTATGTGGAAGCTGTTTTCTATCGCGGTTTTCCATTTAGGGGCACTAAAAGCTATAATGCTCAGGTGCACCAGATTCCAGATAAACAGGCTGATTTTCATTACGGCATTCTTTATGCCGACATCTTCCCCGTCGGTTCGGCTGGGATACCCCCCACCCTGTTGATGCAGGATATGCTGCATTTTCTGCCCCCCTATCTGGAAGCGGACTATGCCGTGCACCGCCGCGGTGACAACGACAAACTTATCCAGCTTGGGGTTACTTTCCAGCGCTCCATGTATAACGTTACCTCCGCCGTGCTCCAGGCCCTGCGGGCCGTGTTGCACCATCCCCTCGACGATCCTGATCCCGACCATCTGCTGGCCAATCGCCGCTTCTTTGAGGAACAAATGGATCGCTTCCTTAGACCCGAAGCGCGCCTTGACGCCATCCAGGACCCCAACTACCGCTGATGCGGTTGCTCCACACCTCCGATTGGCACCTGGGCCGCAGTTTCCATGGCTCTTCCCTGCTTGATGAGCAGGCAGAGGCCCTCAATCGGATTGTGGAGCTGGCCCAGCAAAAGGACGTGGATCTGGTGGTGATCGCCGGCGATCTCTACGACCGCGCCATTCCCCCCGCCGAGGCGGTCCAGCTGTTCACCGCCACCCTCGCCCGCCTGCGCCGTGCCGACATCGCCGTGGTCGCCATCGCCGGCAACCACGACTCCCATGTGCGGGTTTCGGTCTACGACCCGTTGCTGTCCGCCCTGGGGGTGACGATCCGGGGCGAAGTGGGGCGTCTGCGGGAGCCGGTGCTGGTGCAGCCCAAGGATGGCGGCCAGGTGGTGGCGGTCTACCCGCTGCCCTACCTCGAACCCAGCTTGCATGGGCCGTTGCTGCGCCAGGAACTGGAGCTAAAGCTTGGGCAAGCGCCAGGAGCAGACGCTGAGGCCAGTGGGCGCCTCAGCCACGAGGGCGTCACCCGACTGGCCTTGGAGGCCATCCGGCAGGATCTGGCCACGCGGGCCGGCTGCCGCTCGGTGCTGGTGGCCCACGCCTTTGTGGCTGGCGGCCAGAGCTCCGACTCGGAGCGGGAACTCAGCGTCGGCCAACTGGATCGGGTCAGTGTCGAGGCCTTCGCCGGCTTCGATTACGTGGCCCTGGGCCACCTGCACGGCTCCCAGCAGCTGGATGGCCCGCGCCTGGCCTACAGCGGCACCCCTTTGCCCTATTCCTTTTCCGAAGAGCGCCAGCGCAAGTCGGTGCGGTTGGTGCAACTGGCTGCCGATGGCACCCCCAGCGTCGAACTGTTGCCCCTGGATGTGGGTCGCCCCCTCCAGACCATTGAAGGCACCCTGGAATCCCTCTGCCACGATCCGGCCTATGAGGGGGCCTGCGAAGCGCGGCTGCGGGCGATCCTCACCGATGAAACCCTGCCCCTGCAGGCCATGGCCCGGTTGCGCCAACGCTTTCCCCATGCCGTCGAGCTGCGCCACCAGCCCCCCGAAGTGCAACGCTCCAGCGCCAGCCAACGCAGCCAGACCATCCGCCAGGCCCGCTCACCCCTGGAACTGGCCACCTCTTTTTTTGTTGATCAACAGGGCCGCGCCGCCACCGCCACCGAAGCAGAGCTGCTGCGCCAGGCGCTAGAGCAAGCCCGCCGCAGCGGGGAGCGATGAAGCCCCACCAGGTCACCATCGAGGCCTTTGGGCCCTACGCCGAGCGGGTGGAGATCGATTTCGATGCCCTCAGCGGTGAGGGATTGTTTTTGATCCACGGCAGCACCGGCGCCGGCAAGACCTTTCTGCTGGATGCCATCTGCTTTGCCCTCTATGGCGAGGTGTCGGGTGATCGCAGTGTTAAACACCTGCGCTCGGACCACGCCGGCCCCCTGGCGGTGCCAAGGGTGGAGCTGGAATTTTCGGCCGGCGGCTGTCGCTATCGGGTGCAACGCAGCCCTGCCCACACGGCCGCCAAGGCCCGGGGCCCGGGCAGCACCGAAAAAGTACCCACCGCGGTGCTGCAGCGGCTGGTGGGGCCAGATAGCCAGGCCATCGCCAGCAAGGTCACCGAGGTGACCCGAGAGGTGGAGCAAATCGTCGGCCTCAACGCCGCCCAGTTTCGCCAGGTGATCCTGCTACCCCAGGGACGCTTTGCCGAGGTGCTGCGCGCCAAGGCCGAGGAGCGCGAGGCGCTGCTCAAGACGTTGTTTGAAACGGTGCTGCACGAGCGAGCCAGTGACTGGCTGGAGGAGCAGGCGAAAGCGGCCCGCATCGCCGTGTTGGAGCAGAACCGGGCCCTGGCGGTTTTGCGCCAGCAGGCGGCCCAGGAATGGCAGCCCTATGCCCTGGCCGAGAACTTGTCCCAAGACCTGCCCGAAGACCTGGCCAGCGACCTGGCCATTCCCGCCGACCAGGCCGGCCTCGATGGGCTGGTGGATCGCATTTCCCGGGTGGTGGACGCCAGCCGCCTGGCCCTGGAGCAGGCCAGCAGCGCCTGGACCGCCGCCCAGGCCCTTCGGGCCGAGGTCAGCCAGCAGGCCGAACGCTTCGATCGCCGCGCCATCGGCCGCGCCCGCCTGGCCGAATTGGAGCAGCAGACTCCGGCCATCGAGGCTCTCGTCTCCCAGTTGGCTACGGCCACCCGGGCCGAGGCCGCCCGGGCCAGCCTGGAGGCGGCCCAGCAGGCAGGCCAGGAATGGCAAAAACTCCAGGCTCCTCTTCAGCGAGAACTGGGCCGGGCGGCGACCGCCCGGGAGCGGGCCCAGGCTCTGCCCGATGGGGCGATGGCCCTGGGGTTGCTGCAGCTGCCGGCGGCAGCCGACCTGCAGCGGGCCCGCACGGCCCTGGCGGCGCGGCGGGTGGAGCTGGAGCGGCTGGACAAGCAGGCCCGCGAAGCGGACCTCTGCCGCCAGCGGGCCGAGCAGGCGGACCAGCAGCAACAGCAGGCCGAGGCCCGGCGCCAACAGGCCGAACGGCAACGGCAGGAGCTGCAGCAGCGGCTCCAGGCCGCTGAGGCGGCCCTGCAGGCGGCCCGCTCCGCCGCCGACCGGCTGGAGGGATTGCAACAGGCGGCCAAGGCGGCCCACCAGCGTGCCAATGCCGCCGGCGAGCTGGCGGCGGGGCAAGCTGCCGAAACCGCCGCGTTGCAGGCCTGCCAGCGGGCCGAAAGCCAAGGGGCGGCGGCGAAAACAGTGCTGCAGCAGCTGCGCCAGCGCCAGCTCACCGGCATGGCCGCCCGCCTGGCCAGCGCCCTGGAGCCCGGATCCCCCTGCCCCGTATGCGGATCTGGCCACCACCCCCAGCCCGCCCGTGCCGCCGCCGATGCGGTGGCCCCCGGCGACCTGGAGGCCGCTGAGGCGAGCGAGCAGCAGGCCAGCACGGCCCTGCAGCAGGCGGCCGTGGCCCTAGTCGCCCTCCAGGCCCAAAACAAGGCCTTGGCGCAGCAAGCTGGCGAGGCCGCCGCCGATGCCAGCGGCGCCCGGGTCTCGGCCCTGGAGGCCTTGCAAGCCTTCACCAACGCCAGGGACCAGGCCGCCCAGCGGCCCCAGCTGGAGCAGGTCTTGGCGCAGCAGGTCGAGCAGATCCGCCAAAACGAGGCCTCCCTTGCCGAGGCCACCACCAGCAGCGCGCTGCTGGCCCAGACCAGGGCCGCCGAACGCCAGCGGGCCCAGGTCCTGGCGGCCGAGCTGGCGGCCGAACTGGGCGAGCAAATCGTCTCCCCCCGCCAGGTATTGGCCGGCTGGGAGCCCCTGGAGCAGGCCCTGGCGGCCGTGGCCAAAACCGCTGAGGTCAGCGAGCGGTTGGCGAGCCGCCGGGAGCAGGCCGAGCAGCGCCTGGCCCAGGACTTGCTGGCCGCTGGTTTTGACGATGGCGCGGCCCTGGCAGCGGTCCTGCGGTCCGCCGAACAACGCCAGAGCTGGAGCCAGCAAATCAACGCCTACCAGGAGGCATTGCAGAGCCAGCGGGCCCTGTTGGCGGCCCCCGAACTGGCGACAGTGGCCGAGCAACGGCCCGATACGGCGGCGGCCGAGGCGGCGGCAACAGCCGCCGACCAGGCCCGCACCGCCGCCCTGGAGCGCCACAGTGAGTCCCGCGGCAGCCACGACGACCTCAGCCGCCTCAGTGGCGAGCACTGCCGCCAGGCCGCAGCTCTGGCCGATCAGCAACAGCAGGCCGAAAGTCTCAGCACCATCGCCGACCGCTGCAACGGCAAGTTGGCCCCCTACATCTCCCTGCAGCGCTGGGTGCTTTCGGCCTACCTAGCCGAGATCTGCCAATACGCCAACCAGCGGCTCGACATGATGACCTCTGGCCGCTATCAGCTGCGCCTCAGCGATGGCGGCGGCCGGGGCGGCCGCCAGGCCGGCCTGGGCCTGCGGGTGCTGGATGCCTTCACCGGCGAGGAGCGGGAGGTGAGCAGCCTCTCGGGCGGCGAAACCTTCCAGGCCTCGCTGGCCTTGGCCCTGGGGGTGGCCGACACGGTGCAGGCCCACACCGGCGGTGTCCACCTCGATGCGCTGTTTGTCGATGAGGGCTTCGGCAGCCTCGACCCCGACAACTTGCAACTAGCGATGGACGAACTCGACCGCCTGCGGGAAGGCGGTCGCCTGATCGGCATCATCAGCCATGTGGGCGCCTTGCGCGAGCGCATCCGCGCTGGCATTGAAGTCATCGGCGGCGAACAGGGCTCGCGGGTGCGCCTGGGGGCCACGTTGATGCCGTAGGGAGGCAATGCTGGAATTCATGCAACGCAGATGCAACAACAACAGGATTATTCCCCTGCTTAAAGTATCATGATTTCCTGCTAAAAGCAGGCCTTTCTTGACCTCTTCGCCTTACCCGCTCGGGACCGCCCCCGCCCCTCTGGTCACGCTGATGTGGCTCGATGAATGCCAGGCGCCGCTGGCGTCATAGCGACGAATCAGCCGTTCCAGCCTGTCGGGTGCTGGCAGCCACCCGGCTTCCACCGCAAAGGCTTGGCGATGACTCACCTGCACTGGCGCCAGGCTGTAACCGGCGTCGGGCTGCAGCAACAGGCGCTGATCTGCGCCGCCGCTTTCACTTACATCCGCAGCACCCAGTTGGCTGCGGATGTAAAAAGGCTGGCCTGGGCCGCCTTCGATCTGCAATGCACAGCTCGCGATTTCAGGCTCGGGCCAATCCGCCGTGATCGTGGCGACCTGACCCGTCCAGGGGCCGAGCAGGCTCTCCAATTGCAACGCTGGACGTTCGCTGGCGCCGCTGCCGGATCGAAACTCCCGGATCAGCACAAAGCTCTCTAGGGCCCCGGCCTGGTTGTGCAGTTGTACCAGCCGGTGGCGGCGATCGCCCGCAATGAAGCCAAATTCGGCGCCAAAGGGCGTGCCCGGCGCCACCTGCAGCGACCCCTTACTAAAAGATCCCGAGTCGAAGAACACCACCTGCCGGCCCAGGCTGCGGTACTCCTGATTCACCTCCCGGCTGGGCACACCGCCCTCGTCGTCGGGGCCAAAGCGGCGCAGCCGAAAATGCACCAGCCGCTCTTCCTCGCCCCGCTCCAGGGTGAGGATAGAGGCTGTGCTCTCGCCGATCTCGCCGTCGGCATTTAGGGCCGTAAACGATCCACGCCACTCGCCGAGGTTGGCAAGAAAGTTCTCCCACTGGGACCCCATGGTTGCCGTGATCTTGCTTGGTCCGCAAGATGATTCTAGTTAAACAGGTTGGTGCCTGGGCCCGGTAGGGTCTCCCATGGACAAAGGCGACGCCTGTTTGAGCCAACCAGGGGCCTTGGCTGCTGATCAAATCCTCAGGCTGGCGTTTGCGATCGCATTGGCTTCTGGC
>CANGZM010000073.1 GCA_947458155.1 Synechococcaceae cyanobacterium
CATGAACAAACAGAGGCACCGCCAGCGCAGCCAAGGCGGAACCAGTCCGGAAACGACGCCACAGACCAGGTCGGGGGTGGCTCACTTTTCGGTGTCGGAAGTGGTGCAGTTTTCGATGTCGGTTGACACCAACGCGCAAACTCCTCTGTACGGCGAACTGAAACCACACTGTAAGTGTAGCCGCGTGGCTACGAGCAGTCAAGGGCTTCGTATGGCATTCTCAAAGTGGCGGCACGATCCTTCGAACGCTGGCCTTGAGTGGCAGGCAGGTAGCTTGGGGTGGCGCAGCGGAGAGCTGGTGGAGGCCTGTCCACTCGAAGGGCTTGTTCGAAGTGTCGCCTTCCCACAGGCAACGTCCGCGGGCTTCAGTTGCACAAGCAACATTCATGCAACTTCAGCCGCATCTTCAACAATTGCACCCTCTTTCACAGATGCGCTCAATTGGAGACCCAAGGCTGAGATGACTTTCAAGATCGTGTCAAAACTTGGGCTACGCTCACCTGAGAGTGCTTTATACAGGCTTTCCCGCGACAGTCCTGCCTCGCGTGCGACTTGGGTCATCCCCTTGGTACGAGCAATGTCTCCCAATGCCTTTGCAATGAAAGCAGCATCCCCGTCTGCTTCCTGAATACAGGCCTCTAGATAGGCAGCCATCTCTTCAGGAGTCTCCAGGAACTCAGCAATGTCATAGGGTGCGGTCTTTGTCTCCATCATTCATCCTCCTTGAAGTTACGAGCGAGATCCTGCGCTAATTTAATATCTTTGAGCTGGGTGCTCTTGTCACCACCGGCGAGAAGAATGACCAGCATCGAACCCCTTTGTTGAAAATAGACCCTGTAACCAGGGCTATAGTGGATCCGCAGCTCAGAAACTCCAGCCCCAACGGGCCGAACATCGCCTGGATTGCCGCAGATGACGCGTTCAATCCTGGCCTGAATAAACGCCTTAGCCTTGAGGTCCCGAAGCCTTTGAGCCAACCCGCAAACTCCTCTGTACAGCGAACTGAAACCACACTGACATTGTAGCCCCGTGGCTACGAGCAAGCAAGGGTACCACTCGGCATTCTCAAAGTGGCGGGACGATCCTTCGAATGATTCACTTCACCAGACGGCGATAATTTTTGAATCACAACCAATAGCGTATACCTCTGCTCCTAGTACAAGCAGATTGTTGGACTTTTCATCATTCAAGCTCGTTGTGCATATCTTAATCTTCCAAGTCTTTTAGTTTAACTAGTATAGAATTTGCATCCGCTCGATTAAAAAACTGAAGAAAGTGTCCAATTATGCCGCCTGAGAAATCGTCGAAGATAAATTGACCACCATCGGCATGGTAATTAGACTCCGGATCGAAGATCGGTGTTTCAATTATAAGATATCTCTTGTCTATAAGAATACAAGTACCGTGATATAGAAGTGAACTTCTCTTTAGACTAGCTATTTCTGGCCTACCTTCACCAATCTTTGCTAAGTCAATGCAGTGATTAAGTAATACTGTATCCTTAGGCAAAAAATCTGATATGGTCTGATTCTTTGGAACCTGCAATATTCTTCTATATCTAAATGATCCAATTCTATTATCAACAACTTTCTTTAGTAATTCATCGTAATATACTTTCCGCTCCTTATTATCCTTTCTCTCTAAAGCTCTTGTAGAGTTGTAGTCGAGAATTAATATTTCCTGAGATGCCTGGGAAATAATATCTCTAATCTTAGCCCTGCCTGTCTCAGGCTGAGCTGGATCCTCCGCAACAAAAACAACCTTTACATCTAAGGCTTTAATAATCTCATCAAATCTATTGGATAGTAGTTCTATTTTGGCAAGCCCCTTTATCATTGTCTCATTCTCACGGCGATTTATCAATAAACTTAAAGAAACCAAGGCTAAGACGGTCAGAATAGCAGAGGCAATGATGTTCAAATCAGTAATTTGAAAGAAGCCTAGCCCCGAAATCACAAATGCAAGCAGTACGGCAACGTATATATCGAGATTTTGCCTATAACGGATATCAATGATAAGTCCGCGAATAACTTTCATTTGGTAACTAATTTAACAAGGTGGAAGTATTGTAAATAAGAGTGCAGCTTTGCCAATGCCTTTTCGTTTTCTTGAAGTTCAGTCAAGAGGTTTGACGCTGTATGGGAGGGGCCGGTATCCTCCGCTCTGCGGTGGGTGCCGATGACGGACTATGCAGCCGATGGGAAGCAGGCAACTTGCTCCAAAGGGCATGCGATGCTGTGGGATTGGCGGATTGTACGGTGGGTACGTGAGGATTTTATACGGATCTGGTATCGTCGGCGACACTTTACGCCTTCTTTACAGAAAACATGGTGGCTGGCGGCATCCACTGGACCATGAATGAGGACTCGCGTATACATCGTTTTCCGTATTGAAGCATGCTCAAAAATCATACAGCACGTCAAATATTGCTCTGACTTCTTAGTGCAAAAAAAACTACAGATATCCTGGCTTTTGTGATGCATCAATATTATTAGTCTGCCAATCATTTTTGGATCTATGCAGTAGAGCAAGGATCTTGGTGCAGTTGGATAATGGTTCTCAGCAAAAATGATAAAACAGGTAACGAAAAGTGCTATAAATTAGGTTTGCACCCTGAACCTTCGAACGCTGCCCCTGAGTGGCAGGTAAGAAGCTATAGCTATCGAAACAGACTCGCCGGCGGCCTGTCCACTCTAGGGGCTAGTTCGAAGGTGTCGCTTCTCAAAAGGCAGCGTCCGTGGACCTTTGCCGCGCCAGCAGAGCTCAGGTAACCACTGCTTCACATCTCACACTGGTGCTCAGCTTTAAGCCCATAGCCGAGACGACCATGAGGATGGTGTAAATGTTCGGGTTATGCTCTCCGGTGGAGAATTGATCGAGAAGCTCGTCAAGGCGCTCACCAAGACGTTGCAGCCAGGCTTGGCGGCGGGTTCCCTGGGGTGGAATGGACACCGAATCGTTTATCTGTAGCTCGACGCCTTGAGCGAGAGTGAAGCAGTGACAACGGCGGGATGTATCTCTGCTACTATCGAATCGAGAGGAAGTGTGAAGCACTTTGGGAGAAGGAACCGGGCGCTACTCTCGATAGGAGAGGTATGCCGAGCAATGCCAGTGGAAAGCTGCTGTTGCTAGATGGCGACTCGCCCACGATGCCTCGCAGACAATCAAGGGTTGGTTTGCTGAAGCTCTCTGCCGTGGGCTGCGGTGGTTCGGCGCAATCCTCCAGCATGAACACCGACACCAACGGTGTAACCAACCGCTGTCCGCAAGTTTTCGGCTTCACCCTCTCCCAGCCCCACTGGACATTGGGATTGCTGCCCCGTTGGCAAACCTCTTGAACATACAAGGAGTTCCACAGTACAAGGGTTTGCTATCTAATCTAAGGGTTATCTTTACAATGTCTTCGAAATGCGATTTTTATAACCACTCGCACTGGTCGAACAATCCAATAGATATAACTTAGACCATTGGGCAATTCTACAAGGACTTTATCCCTTGGACTTGGTTTTATATACATATGTAGCAAGAAGAGATACCAGTTGAGATATGTGCACTTGTCCCTGGTCCTCTCTCTGGAGCAGCAGTAATACCAACAGCTATGGTGCATGGTTGGCGTAATGTTGTTTTCAGGAAAAAGTGCGCTGATTGCATAGCTTGCCAGCTTGAATACTATTGGCTCACATTTTCTTTGCAAATTCATTAATTCTGAAGTCTTTACTCCAAAAAAGTATTCTGCTAATAAGATGCCGACAAACAAAATCCTTTTGCACCCAGCTCTATTAGCCTCTTCGAGAACCCAGAGCCAATTCATGTCTTGCCTTACAATCAGCTCAGCAAGATCACAGATTTGTATGAACCTTAACCGCCTTCCCACAAGGTCTCTACTTATATTAGCGCAAAGATACAAGAGAAGATCCTCGTTAGACAGACTGCAAAACACATTTCCCGCAACGGACACTCCCTGTCTGCGCTCCCATAGAGATTCAAATCCAACACGATACGAAAAATATACTGGCATTAGCAATTGGTGAAGGTCTATGTTTAGCGTCCCATCATGAGACAGGAACTGGCATTGCCAAATATGATCATCTCCAAGGAGATATCCTGTAGAGATAAGCATTTTCTTGCTCGCTTCATAGTCTCTTGCATGAACCAGAATATCAATATCACCAGATTGCCTCAATACTTGATTACCATAGGCTAAAGCGGCTAGGACTAAACCCTTGAAAGGGAGCATAGGTATTGAATTTTTCAGAAAGAGGCTAGAGACTATCGACAGCTTGTGCGTTAGAGATAGACTCAGTGACGCGTTAAGTAAGAATCTGTTCCGAAGAGACTCCAGAAACTCCGTAGGTATATACGATGATTTAAGGCTACTGAGCCTGCAATATACTAAGGGCATTACGCCTTGTCTCTCTGCTTGGAAGACCAGTTCGTTCCAATTTAGCCCCTTTTCTATTAGTGTTTCGAGTCTTTTTGAGTTGCTGTGATTTGTTTTTGTCTGACAACATCGAATCAACAACTCTTGCTCGACAGACAATATCAAAGGTTTACTTACTTCATGATTTTGATACCTAAGCTCCATGAATGTTAACGGGGCATGTGTTTATTTGGTCTAAAAGTCTTTGATGCATAGATCATACTGCTTATCGATGCATAAGCGTTTGCCAGTGCACATAGAGATCCTTCTGAGGATTGTAGGCAGAGATATAATGCCTTACGATGAACTAACATTGCTCAACCTGCCATTAATGGCATTTATATATATATTCTTGAGTTCGCTCAAAAAGTCTTCAGGAAATGTGCCTATCCACTTTTTCGTAATAACTCCATCTTCCAGAAGAACTCCTGTAGGGAATTCGTTAATCATATTGTTAAACAATAGATGATTCATTACTAGCACGGGAAATTTGACATTTTGCTGTTCAACAAAGTCTTCCAGGTTGCCTTCCACCGAAGACATTATGGCAACAACTGTAGGTAAGCTCTGTTGGTGTGAAACCATATTAAGGAAAGGAACCCATCTGTGGCATGCATGGCATTGACTGCCGAGAAATACGACGAAGTTGGCTCCTGTCGTTATATCGACGGAGCTTTGTCTTAGCCAACTAGATTTCCAACGATTTTTAAGTTTAAGCCTTGATAAGTCTATGATAGGCTTTTTCTGAGATTTCATTGATAACACAATTGCGGTCATTGCCAAAGATATTGTTAGGATGTAATGCCAGTTCTGCGCATGATAAGTATGTGCGGCAGCCAAGTATGCAGCTATAAGTAAAAACAAATATCCTGAGTTAATTAAAAGACTTTGTTGAGGCGTCAGGATGATGAGACCACTGTAACAGCCACAATCCTCGATTTTATCTTTATAAGACGCCCAGAGTGTTAAAGCTGAAGAACTGGTAATCAAGAGAATTGCCATCAGTATCGTCAACTTTGTATGCTCATTAATAATGAGAGCAGAACCTAAAGCTGTTTCTAGCCCAATAAACATAATAGCGATGCTGGCTATGAGGCTGGAAGGAAAGAGCTGGTATTTATGTAGATGCTGAATGAACTGACCTGAATGGACTGACTTGGCAAGTCCAGTAAGCAAAAGTATCAAACCAACAGAATATGTTGCGAGTTGAGAAGAGTTTAACGGGACAGAAATGTTCATGAAATCTACTAAAGCCTGCTATTTTGTACAGTATCCCCCACCGGGAGCGGATGGATTCTTACATGTAGGGCAATTTTTGAGGCAATAGTTTTCATATTCAAGTGAGCCAGGATCTACTGATGCATCCCATGAAAATAGACAGAACTTCCTGCAAGGCTCGTCGATGTTTATACTTTGAGCCATAGCTGGAGATGGGGCAATTATAGATTTTATGGAAGGAAACATCATGCCAAAAGCAAGCCCGCCCAGTAGCGCGGTATTTTTCATCAAAAGTCTACGTGTAACACTAATATTGCTGACAGGAACAGTGGCATACCTGCTGATTAGGTTTGCACGCTCCAAGTCCTCAAGAATTAAGTAAACCAGGCCTCGCATATCAACATCTTCTGATGAAGCCATATCAAGATCATTGCTTAGTTGATTAGCAATTTCCTCAATTGTCGTGTTTCCATCGCAATGGTGCCAGACTCTTGTGGCAATAGGGTTTAAAGTGTGCGATGAATCATTTTGAATGTCATAAACAAGTATTTCGTTGCCAATCTCTTGAACTAGTAGGTTTTCAGTTCGAGCAATTGGGATCATGATTTCATTCGGGCAGGTGATGTTGCCTACTTTAGCATCTGGAGCATTGTGGATACTGTATCTATGGCTTCACCCCTCTCTCCTTGATATGATTGAGCATTTGCAGCAACGCAAGCCAGTATGGGAAGCGCAAATTCAGGTCGTAAACGTGCAACTATGGTATTGCCAAAAAGGACTAATGCGGCATGGCATGAAGAAATAGGCTCTGGATTCCACGAACCACCTGATACATAATGTGTATCTAGAATCATCCCCACTGGCAAAGCCTCACTTCCTATTCTATCAGTCAACTTGTCAATAGCAACACGTTCAGTACGGTTACCGTCATTTGATCTTAAGGATAAAGGCCTAGGATATGAATGAACAAGCCCATCTGAGTCGAACACAGCATACTCATCCGAGTAATAAGTTGCTCCAGCTCTCAAAAGCTCTTTGACTAGGTGTGTTTTTCCAGTATAGCTGCTTCCTGGCAAAATAATCGCTTTGGCTTTCCATTCCACAACACCCGCATGTACAAATAGCAGGTCCTTAACTGATGTGGCAATTTGTATACGCATGTCAGAGTCAAATACATCCAAGAATTCATGGATATCTTGGGATTTATAGAATAGCTCTTCGCCCCGATTCAGAACATAGCTTGCGGACGATTCATCGAAAAGCAAAGAGTAGGTAATGTCAGCATGTGTAGACTTGCATTGAGAACAGCGAGGCGGTAGATAGTTGGGGATGAGCCGTAGTATACGTGAATCGTATATTAAAAGGAAAATGCGTACTCCGTAGCTAATCAAGCATACGGCCTTTGGCAAATGAGATAGATTATGCAATTCATCTAATCTATATTCCATCTGCATCGCAAAACACCGTTACCATATAATACCAATTCTTTTGCAATAGACGGTAATGCCTTTTCCAGGCTGACATATCTCGTTATTTATTGGCCGACTCGGCTTCACGTCGGCTTCGGGCCGCTCTTGCGGCCCCCGCCAGGGGCTCCAGTTTGCTGCTGTCGCTCCCGCTCCGGCGGTATGGCTCCAGCACGTAGGCGCAGGGCCAAGGCCGCATCATCTTACCAGCTGCCAAGTGGTATTACGCCTGTCGTTGGACTGCTGTTCTCGGAATTGGCATGCAGAGTCTGCTTATGCCAACAGCACTGGGCTCGACCGAAGACACTTCTATCTTCTCTTCCGGATCCATCGAACGCTGCCCTTGAGTGGCAGGCAAGCGCTCTAAAGCATCAGCAGGCAATCGGAGGAGGCCTGTCCACTCGAGGGGCTTGTTAGACATTCATGACTAGAATGGAACTTCTTCGTCAGCCGGATCAGAACCAAATGGATTGTAGATACTCTCTTCGACCCATGATTCATTCCACTCATCCATAGTGTATGTGCGCAGCTTGCCATCTTCAAAAATCTCGAACGAAATCTTCAGCAAGTCCGATTGACTATCGCTGGGATCCTGCCTGATCCACTCTGCATAGCCTGGGGAGTCCCACTGCTCTGGATCAACTTCTCTCCACTTCCTGGCCTTCAGCAGGGCATTCATCTCGTCGAATGTTCTGAAGAATATCGGATAGGGTGCATTGGTTATCTCTCTTAGCCTGGCAAATATTGGATGACTCGTGAGAAGAATCTCATTGATAATACCTCCCTGTTCACGGCGTTCATTTGTCAGAAATGTTACTAGCTGGTTGACGGTCTTTAAGGCTTCGTGCAAGTCATCTGCAGCCCTTCTGTCGGGCAACTGCTCCTGCTCTTGCAAAAATCTCTGAAACAATCCAGCCCATTGTTCTCTGAGATGAATCGCTATCTCTTCTGCTTGACGAAACTCTATTATCTGGTTATTTCGCGGCAGAGCTTGCATTTCTTCAATGAAGCGAAAGATTCTCTCGTCATCGGCAGCAACATAACGTATTCCCTTTAACTCCTTATTTTTGAGGTACATTCTGTATTCGGCCATTACGGAGCCGTCCACAAAGATATATGATTGCTTGTTAAGCTTGAGTGCGGTTTTGAGCTCCATCTGTGAAATCGAGTAAGTCTCCTCGAATGACCCCGAGCCGAAGCGGCCTCCGACTATATTCACTACGATGTCAACTTGAGCAATTTCCTTGTAGCAGTAACTTTCTAGTTTTTCCTGTGAACCATATGGCACTTGGCCTCGTTCATGCTGAACAGGCTCATACCCAACCTCTCTGATAAACCTCTCAAGATCTGATCTGACCTGTCTGAGGTCGTAGAAGGTTGAACTTATAAAAACTCTTGGCTTTGCCATCTCATCAAGGGGTGGTAAACGGAGTATACGAGCTCAAGAGAAATGTCTAACGCAGTATGGGCGGACCGTATAACATCCCGTCCGACCAGGGTTCATTCAGCATATCACCCCAAAGCAGGCTTCCTAAAATACCTGAGATAGACTGCACTGCAGGGTTTCTCATGGATGTGGAGGGTCCTGTCATTCATGATGGACGGATCCGCATAACATCCCAAGCTTGCCCAAAGTTACCCTGCCGAACTGGACCTTTGCCCTTGCCTAGGAAAAGAGAAGATCTGCCGGACTTTTAACACCAAGCATGCCACGATTTAGCACGTGGGTATAGATCATGGTGGTTTTTATATCGCTATGTCCCAGTAGTTCTTGAATCGTGCGGATATCGTAGCCGTGTTCGAGTAAGTGATTGGCCTTACCTGGCCGAAGGCCAGCGTGGCGGAGCCACTGGGAATGGCGCAATGTGTGACACTTGGCGGGCTTGTGGATGCCTGCTGCTTGCACTTCTGCACGCATCGCGCCAGCCAAGGCATGGGCGCCAACCTGGCTGCGCCAGCCCCCCCCCGCTCACCCCACCAACCCCAATTCCTCCAGCAATTGCCGCTGGGCGGCGGCGGGTACGAAGCGGTGGGCCGCCATGGCGCCGCTGACGGCGACGGGGGGGACGCCGATGCCGGGGAAGACGCCGGCGCCGCAGAGCACCAGGCCTTCGATGGGGGTGCCGCCGCCGGGGAAGGCGCCGCGGTTGGCCGGCCAGGCGGGGCCGTAGCTGCCCTGGTGCACGTGTAGAAAATCGCGGTGGGTCAGGGGGGTGCCCTGCAGTTCGAGCACGGCCCGCTCGCGCCAGTCGGGCACCAGTTGCTCGAAGACGTCGTGGAATAGGCCGCAGCGTTCGATGCGCAATTGTTCGTAGGCGGGGGTGCCGCGCTCCAGGTCTTGCCATAGCTGCCACGGCTCGTTGGCCGGGGTGTAGCCGTGCAGCACCTGGTGGCCCGGCGGCGCCAGGGAGGCATCCAGCCGCGATGGCATCGACAGCACCGCCATGTTGCGCTCGGCCCTGATGCCCCGCTGCCAATCCCCCACCCAGACATGGTGGATCGGCAGCTCGGGCAGGCCCTCGTCTTTGAGGGCCAGGTGCCAGTGCAGAAAACTGGCGCAGGCCGGGGCGGCCAGCAGCTTCTGGCGCCAGCGCTCCGGCGCACTGCCCTTGCCCAATAGGGCGGCCGTATCCCAGGGGCTGGCGTTGCTGATGACGCCGCGGCGGGCCTGCAGCCGCTCGCCGCTGGCCAGCCTTACCCCCGTGGCCCGCTGGCCCGCCAGCTCGATTGCGGCCACCGCCGCGCCCGTGCGCAGCTCGCCGCCATGGCGGCGGATGCCCCGCACCAGCGCCTCCACCACGGCGGGGCTGCCGCCCAACGGGTAATCCAGCCCCGCATCGGGCTCAAACCATTCGCCAAACAGGGTGGCCATGGCGGCGGCGCTGGTTTGATCCAGCTCCAAGCCGGAGATCAAGAAACTCAGCATCTCCACCCAATGGAGCAGGAAGGGATCCTGCAAATGGCGGCGGGCGATCGGCCCGAAGCCTCCGCCCAGGGCCGCCAGCTGGCCCGCCTGGCCGATCAGGCCGAATCCCTGGCTGCCCAGTGTGGTGAACATGCCAGCGCCGGGGCGCAGGGCCAGCAGCGGCAGCGATCCGGCGGCGCGGCACAGGGGCTCCAGGGCCACCAGAAAGGCCTGCCATTCATCAGCAACCGCTGGCCCCCGCAGGCTGCGCAATAACTCCAGAAACGGCTCCAGGCCCACGCCCACCCGCAGGTTGCCCTCGGGCAACAGCAATCCCCATTCCGAATAGCGCGCCACCGGCACGCTTTCGTCCACGGCCCGCAGCACCTGGGCCAGGGGGTTGGCACTGGGCCAGCGGCCCAGCCCACTCCACAGCGAAGGACCGGACTCGAAATG
>CANGZM010000074.1 GCA_947458155.1 Synechococcaceae cyanobacterium
AGCGGGGGGGACGGCGCGCTTGGGGCGAGGGCATTGAGGGTTTGATGGCCGAGAGGGTGACAGGTACAACACTCGTTTCCCGAGGCGGATCGGCGCACGACGTTGCCTTCGCTAGTGGGAGAGAAACTTCAGCTCTCCCCACGCCTTGGGGCGGAAGTATGCCCATGCACCCGTGCGCAGGGGCGCCATCACCTTGATCCCAGCATGATTCAAAACGCCGTCTAGATATACGCACTATTAAGGAATTGCTCGGGCTCAGCGATATAAAAACCAAAATGATCTACACCCATGCCCTTAACCGAGATCCGCTGGGCGTGTTCAGCCCTGCCGATCTTTAGCAACAAAGCGAACTTTTATAGACGGATCTGCCCATCAAGCCAGGGATAGTTCCGACTTATGTGAATTGCTTGTCATCGCAAGTGATCTCACGGGGTCCTATTTCTTACCTCCCGCTTTTAGGAGGCCAAAACGCCGGAGAAGGGGTTAGTATGCGGATTCTCCTACGGCCCGTTTGGCATCTTCGGCATCGTCTCCAATCCCGTCTCAAATAGGACTAATTGTTATGATCACTAATCGCACCCTTCTCTCCATTCTCGCGCGGCGTAATCCCGCGATTTACGATTTTATCTTTCCTAGAGGACCAAAAAGCCAATTCTTGGAGTTAGGGCTTAGTACTCATCGTCCTCCTCCCCAGCCGTACTTACCTTCTCACGAGCTGGGTGCCGCGATCGCCGCTGAGTTCATTCACAACGTTTGGCTTGCCGACCGCTTCGGATTTGATCTTGGCATCGCGTTCAACGAGCTAGACGACTGGTGCCCTACCTATCCGAAAATGCCTAAGCTGCCGCCATGGTTGCCACCGATTCCGGATCCGGATCCACACCCTGATTGGTCTGTTGATTTTCACCTAGGATTCGCTGCTCGACTTGCTATAGCCTCGATTAAGTTTGAGGGTACTCAAATGGGTGAATCTTTCGATAAAGCGATCGAGCGGTCTGTTGAATCAATTGAGCGAACTATAGCATTGATCGAGCAGGCAGTTCCTGAAAATTTTTGTGGATAAATATAAGGGCGTACGGTTAACCACCTGAACTATGAGATGGACTGAATTATGAGGTCCATCAATCATTTTGTAACCACGCATAACACAGTGCTTAAGCGGAGCTGCGTAATGCGCGCTCATCCTGCTCAGCATTGCTTTAGCCGAATCTGGCATAGACTACATCATCGGGCTGCCTTGGGAGAATGCGAGTCTTAGCCGATTTGTTTATACACAAGGTTGCATCAGTAAACGTTCAGCTAATTGCAAAGTAGTCATCACAGATATGTCACTTAATACCTTGCAAACACTGTCAGCAATTACCATCTGCCTGCTCATAAAAAAATCACATTAAGACGCTGTTATCGTGGCATTAATTAGATTGTTATCGTGGCATTAATTAGATATAGTGTTAGTTGCCGCATATGATGTGCTTCGAGCGGACGATTCTACTATATCAATGATACATCAACCACAGGCAAAACAAGAGTATGTTCGTCAATCCAGATCCACAAGCAGCTGTAGCGCGCTTAAGATATGTCTTAGCGTTTAAAAAATACTGGTAGACATGGGGTTTATTGTAAGCATTGCTATTGTATGATTTGAATGCCTGCTCTAAATGAGTAAGTCCCGTCCGAAGACCTTTTGATGCCGCAAATAAGGCCGTCAAACCCACGCATGTCAAAAAAAAGATAAATACGAGAATACCAATCTTCTGACTTGAGGCTGGCGACTTTCCAGGCCCGACAAGAATGTTAATGAAGCACCAAGTACCAGGACGTAAAGTCCAAAACCTCTGGCAAGGGCATTAACTAGCTGAGAGATAACTTTCCATTGAATATCAATAAATAATTCGGCTGCTTTATGCTCATCCCCTGTAAGCTCCGGCATAGGGCCTGGAAGCTTAGGCCTATTTACCAGATTCACTGTCCAAGGGGGCGATGGTGAACAGATTCATCGTAAAGGGTTCGGCCAACAGGTCAATCGAGTGGACATGCCTCTATTTGACCACTGCTCTACCACCCCAATATCCCTGTCTGCCACTCAAGGGCAGCGTTAGCCGGACCACGTGCCCTCCCCCATCCGCCATGATTGCCCTCTCCCCTAACCCCCAGCCGTCGTGAGCGTTTCTGATCGCATCGGCGAGATCCACCGCGTTACTGGTGAAACCGATGTGCGGGTGGCCCTCAACCTTGATGGCAGCGGCCGCTGCCAGGTGGCCACCGGCGTGCCCTTCCTGGATCACATGTTGCACCAGCTCGCCAGCCACGGGCTGCTTGATCTGGAGATCAGTGCCAGCGGCGACACCCACATCGATGACCACCACAGCAACGAGGATGTGGGCATCGCCGTCGGCCAGGCCCTGGCCCAGGCCCTGGGCGATCGCCGTGGCATCCAGCGCTTCGGCCATTTCTTGGCGCCCCTCGATGAGGCGCTGGTGCAGGTTGCCCTGGATTGCTCCGGCCGGCCCCACCTCTCCTACGGCCTGGTGATTCCAGCCCAAAGAATCGGCAGCTACGACACCGAGCTGGTCAAGGAATTCTTTGTGGCCGTGGTCAACAACAGCGGCCTCACCCTGCACATCCGCCAGCTCGCTGGTGTCAATTCCCACCACATCGTCGAGGCCTGCTTTAAGGCCTTTGCCCGCGCCCTGCGGCTCGCGGTTGAGATCGATCCGCGCCGCGCCGGCTCGGTGCCCAGCAGCAAGGGGGTGCTGGAGCGGGCAGGGGCTTAGCCCTTACCCCGAGCCCAGCCGGGCTTGGGGCAGCAAGGTGCCACAAGCCCAAACCCGCAAGCTTTAACGAGCAAGCTCAAGCCAGGAAGGTATTGGCCACGGCGGTGCCCACCTGGAGGCCTACGGCAAAGGAATCGGTGCAGGCCTCGCGGATGTGCACCCCTCCATAGAGACGGCTGATCGCATCTTCAAAACCAGCCTCGTAGAAGCTGTTGCGTTGGATGCCGTTATCATTGAAGCCATCGAAATAGCGGGTCACTCCCGGCAGTTCCTGGGACGCGGCTGAGAAGTTCACATTGTTGCCAAAGAAACCCGTCATCACGCCGGCAAAGGCACCTCCCATGGCCGAATGGCCCGAGATGTAATCAGGAAAGGGCGGGGAGTCGACGCCGTTAATCGAAGACAAAAATGAGTGCCATTCGGTATCACGCACCGTGGAGGCCACGCCATCTTGATCCGAGAAGGCGCCGGTGATCAGGTCGTACGGACGGGGTTGCACCACCTCGTACTTGGCCTTCCAGGCACAGATCACAGCATCGGCGAGGGCTGTATCCAAGCAGGCCAATAATTTGGCGTTCTGCTCCATAGAGTTGCCCTGCTTGGCCGCCACGTCCATGGCGATGTCGATCAGCTGGCCGTAGGGCCGGAAGGTGTCGGGGCGGTCGTAGGCCCAGAACAGGGCGATTTCGGTTTGCTCAGCGCTGCGCAGCGAGGTGGTGGTTGCGGTGCTGGCGAGGCCACCGTATTGGCGTACTTCGTTGAGCTGCTGGGCGTAAAGATCGAGATTGACATCGGGCCGCGCCTGCAGGCCATCGGGTTGGTAGGCGCTGGCGCTGCTGATCACCCAGGGGGTAACCGAGCCCCAGTTGGAGCCCAGGGCGGCGCCAGCGGTGGGGCCTGATTCTGCCGGCATCCAGACATAGCCAGCCATCCCGGCGGGGGCGCTATAGGGGGTGTTATTGCTGGAGACATCATTGGCGCGCAGGGCCAGGGCCTGGTTGGCTAGCTGGGCACCAAAGGCAAGGCCGGCGTTGATTTTTTGGGTCGAACCTCTGATCTCGCTGAGGGATTTATTGAACTGGGCCGTAATCAGTTCGCTTTCGCCGGGTAGCAGCTGGCTGAGGATTTGCTGGGCCGCGCCCACGATTGCCGCCTGCCGTGATATGCCGTTTTCGGCGGCGACATCGATGCGATAGGGGGCCACAGTATTGCCAAAGGCCGCCACGGTGTCTAACAAAGTGGTCGATAGAAAGGCCATCAACCGGGTGCCGGTGGTGGGGGGAATGCCGGGCTTGCCGTTGCTTCCGGCCGATTTGATGGCGTTTAGAGCACAGCTGGTCCAGGTGAGGATCGCATCGCTGCCAGCAGCATTGACCAGTGCCACGCTTTGGTTGTTGGCCGTATTGCTGTCAACCACCCCGGCCAGGGGATCGATCCGGGCGATCAGGTTGTAGGAGCCTTCCGCTAGGGCAAGACCGGCTGTTTTGTAGTCAAGTTCAATTTTATTGTTTTTGTTGCTCTTGAGGAGAACCTGGTTGCGGCTGAGCAAAATGTCGCTGGCATCGAAGCGATTGTCGGTGGAGGCATAGAGGGAAACCCAGGCCGGATAGGTGGTATTGGGTGAGTCGGGGCCCTGTCCATTACTGCCTGATCCTGAACCACCACCATTGCCGCCGGCAGACACCGTAGTGGCCTCCGTGGCTCGGGCCACGAGTTTTACCTCGCCCTTTTCGCCATTCCACTTAATGGAAGCGGGGTCAATTTCATCGAATTTGATTGAGAAATCAGTCATTGCTGTAATCCGTTGGAGGGAGAAGACAGCGGTTGGATTAAGCAAACTGCTTGGATGGCATAGGCACTGAATAAGGCTTTAGATCGCATTTAGTCGGCGATCGATAGCTCCCCCCGAGCCAAATGCCAGGGGGGAGACAGCCAGCGAATCAGGTCTTAACTGGATAAAACCCGATTGACGAAGCCCCCAGCCCCATCCATCTGACGCAGCCTGCCTCCGAATCACCATCAATTCTTACCGTATCATGATGGTGATCAAAAATTGCTAAACCTGCTTGATCCTGGCATGGCTATGAGTAGGATTACTCAGTAAATTCTGATTGCGACAGTGGCTCAACGCTGTTTGCCGCTGAAAACCCTGCCCAAAGACCGGTTTTGAGGGCTGCGGATTTTGACTCTGCTGCTGCAAGCTGCTGTTAAAACCCTGTTTAAAGGCAATTTCCAGAATCGCTTCAGGTGTCAGCACCTGGGACTCTTCCTCTGGATTTGATTGCCAAATGATGCCATCGCCATCTTCGAGGTGGCCTTTTGTTTGCCTGCCTGCTCACCCAGCGATACCAGAATTGGTCAATGTCCCCCCCAGCATCTAGAGGGGGATTTCAACCACCAATGGCGCTTCCTAACGCCTGAAACTCGGCCTTGGCCGCCTCAGTCGTTACATCCCTGCACGGAAATGCGGTAACTGAAGCCCAGGGCACCAGGCTGGCTGCTGGGCGATAAATGGACGCTGGCTTTTTGGCAACCACCTAAATTACCAATCCCCGCCCGTGGCCGATGCATGCCCTATCCCTGGGCACCTGGTGGATCCACGTCACTTCGGTGCTGGAATGGATCCTGGCGATCATTGCGGTGGAGTCCTTCGGCCGCCGCCGCCAGGAAACGGGCTGGCGCTGGCTGGCCCTGGCCATGCTGCCCGCCCTGGTCAGCGCCATGGCGGCCTGCACCTGGCATCTCTTTGACAACAGCAGCGCCCTCAAGGGGCTGGTGGTCTTTCAGGCCGGCCTGACGGCCCTGGGCAACCTGGCCCTGGCGGCGGCTGCCTTCAACCTGCTGCGCCTGCAACGGCGCCCGACGGCCAGTGGCGTCTCCAGCGGCATATCCAGCGATGTCTCCTGAAATTCCCCGCCTGCTCACCTGGCTGGAGGCTGTGGATCCAGCTCCCTTTTTTGTACTTTCCCTGGTTCCCTATCTCGCTTTTCTCTACTGGGCGGCCAAGGTGCGGGGCTTTCCCAGGCTCGCCCTCCAGGGCTTCCGCATGACCCTGGTCTTCGTTGCCGTCACCATCGCCGCGGCCATCGTCGCCCAGGTGCGCTACGGCAAGTTATTGGCCGATGTCGATGGCCTCCACGGCAGCGCCGAAGCCTTCTTGACCCTCAGCAATCTGCTGGTGGTGCTGGGCTTCATCCAGTGGCGCCCTGGTGAACAAGTCTTACGGCCGGGCCCCCAGGGACCCCTTCCCCCGGAAGATGGGATGCCGGCTTCTGAATCATGATCACCCCCCTTCTGGCCCTGGCTCCCGCCACCATCTCCTGGTCCCCCAAGGTGGCCCTGGTGATGATCGTTGCCAACATCATTGCCATTGCCATCGGCAAGGCCACCATCAAGCAACCCAACGTGGGCCTGCAGCTGCCCAGCTCCTCCCTGTTCGGCGGCCTCAGCCACGGCGCCATGCTCGGCACCATCAGCCTGGGGCACATCCTCGGCATGGGTGCCATCCAGGGCCTCGCCTCCCGCGGCGTGCTCTGAAAACGCCAGGGCGATCGTTGAAAAAAGCCGGGCCCTTGGGCCCGGCTTTTTGATGGGAGTGCCGACCCCCCCCGGTAAGGCTTCGAGGCAATCGAGAATTCAAGCCGGTAACCGCTGACGCCCCGCTAGGCGGTCGGCTTCCAGGGGCACCCCGAATCGCTCCAGAATGCGGTCGGCCATCTGGGCTGGGGTCAATCCCAGGCTCTGCTTGCTTTCCTCCGGGCTGGCATGGTCAACGAGCATGTCGGGGATGCCGATGCGGAAAATCGGCACCAGCACCTGGGCGTCGTTGCAGGCCTCCATGACGGCGGCGCCAAAACCACCGGCCAGGCAGCCTTCCTCCATCGTGACAACCCGACCGATGCGGCGGGCCAGGGGCAGGATCAGGTCCGTATCCAAAGGACGGACAAAGCGGGCATTGACCACCGTGGCCCGCACTCCCTTCTCCTGCAGCAGCCCGGCCGTGGCCATCGCCGGCGCCACCATCGAGCCATAGGCCAAGATCAGCAGGTCATCGCCATTGGTGAGCAATTCGGCGCGGCCAATCTCCAGGGGTTGCCAACCCTCTTCCATCAGGGGCACGCCCTCGCCTTCGCCGCGGGGGAAGCGGATCGCGCAGGGGCCATCGTGGGCGATGGAGGTGACCAGCATGCGCTGCAGTTCGGCCTCGTCCTTGGGGGCCATCACGGTGAAGTTGGGCACCGCCCGCAGATAACTGATGTCGTATTGACCCTGGTGGGTGGGTCCATCGGCGCCGACGATGCCGGCCCGATCGAGGACGAAGGTGACCGGCAGCTTCTGGATGCCCACATCGTGGATGAGCTGGTCGAAGGCCCGCTGCAGGAAGGTGCTGTAAATCGCCACCACCGGCCGCAGCCCCTCACAAGCCATGCCGGCGGCCATCGTTACGGCGTGCTGTTCGGCGATGCCGACATCGAAATATTGATTCGGCAAGGCCTTCTCCAGCAGATCCAGACCCGTGCCCGTCGCCATGGCCGCAGTGATGCCTACCACCCGCGGATTGTGCTCACAGATCTTCACCAGGGTCTGGCCAAAAACCTTGCTGTAGCTGGCCGGCTTCGGTTTGGTGGAGGGGTAGGCCTTGCCCGAGGCCAGGTCGAAGGCGGATTGGGCGTGGTAGCCCACCTGGTCCGCTTCGGCATAGGGATAACCCTTGCCCTTGGTGGTGGCCACATGCACCAACACCGGCCCATCCACCCGGTGGGCGGCCTGGAAGGTGCGCACCATCTCGGCGATGTCGTGGCCATCGACCGGGCCCACGTAGGTGAAGCCCAATTCTTCGAACACCGCGCCCAGCTTGGGCACGGCCAGACGGCGCATGCTCTCTTTGAGGTTGCGCAACTCGGCGGGCAACTCCCCGTGCAGGAAAGGCAGGTGCCGAATCGCCTCCTCCGCGTTGCCAGAGAGGAACTGCACCGGCTTGCTCAACCGCATGCGATTCAAGTGGGTGGACAAGGCTCCCACCGGCGGGGAGATCGACATGTCGTTGTCGTTGAGGACGACAAGAATGCGGGTGTTGGGCAGGTGCCCGGCATGGTTGATGGCTTCTAGAGCCATGCCCCCGGTGAGGGCGCCATCACCGATGACGGCCACACAACGGAAGCTTTCACCGCGTCGATCCCGGGCCAGGGCCATGCCCAAGGCCGCCGAGATGCTGGTGGAGGCATGGCCTGCGCCGAAATGGTCGAAGGGGCTTTCACTGCGCTTCAAGTAGCCGGCGACCCCACCCTTCTGGCGCAGGGTATGGAAAGTGCTGTAGCGACCGGTCAGTAACTTGTGGGGATAGGCCTGGTGTCCCACATCCCAGACCACCCGGTCTTCATCCAGGTTCAGGGTCTGGTAGAGGGCGAGTGTCAGCTCCACCACCCCCAAGCCGGGCCCTAGATGGCCCCCGCTGGTCGAAACCACCTCCAGATGCTTCTCACGGATCTGGGCAGCGATACGCTCAAGTTCTGCGGTGCTCAGGCCCTGCAGCTGATTCGGATGGCTCAGCTCGCTGAGGTGCATGCGGCCACAGACAGAAGCAGCCAATCTACGCCCGCCAATGGGGCAGCTGGCATTCCCTTTAAAGAGGGTTCCCGGCTTGTCACACTGGAACTAACCCCCCCCGACCCTTTCCCCCCCCAGCGGCGTGTCCGAAGACCCCACCTACCTGCAGCGCATCCTGCGCGCCCGGGTCTACGACGTCGCGATTGAATCGCCCCTCGATCCGGCCCCCAACCTCTCGGCCCGGCTCGGCAACCGGGTCCTGCTCAAGCGGGAAGACCTCCAGCCCGTCTTCAGCTTCAAGCTGCGGGGGGCCTTCAACAAAATGGCCGGCCTCAGCCGGCAGGAACTGGATCGGGGCGTGATCGCCGCCAGCGCCGGCAACCATGCCCAGGGGGTGGCCCTGGCGGCCCAGCGGCTGGGCTGTCAGGCGGTGATCGTGATGCCCGTGACAACCCCTGCCGTCAAGGTGCGCTCGGTGGCCACCCGCGGTGCCGAGGTCGTGCTGCACGGCGACACCTACGACGAAGCCTGCCTGGAGGCCCACCGGCTCCAGGCCGAGCGGGGTCTCTGCTTCATCCACCCCTTCGACGATCCGGAAGTGATCGCCGGCCAGGGCACCATCGCCATCGAGATCCTGCGCCAGTGTTCCGAGCCGCCGGATGTCATTTATGTGGCCGTCGGCGGGGGTGGGCTGATTGCCGGCATCGGCGCCTATGTCAAAAGCCTTTGGCCCCAGGTCGAGCTTGTCGGCGTTGAACCCGTCGATGCCGATGCCATGACCCGCTCCCTGGCCTGCGGCGAGCGGGTGCGGCTTGAGCAGGTGGGCCTGTTCGCCGACGGCGTTGCCGTCAAGCAGGTGGGCGCCCTCACCTTCCCCCTGGCCCAGCTCTATGTGGACCGCATGGTGACGGTGGACACCGATGCCATCTGCGCGGCCATCAAGGACGTCTTTGAGGACACCCGCTCGATCCTCGAACCCGCCGGCGCCCTGGCCGTGGCCGGCATGAAGGCCGATGTCAAGGCCCGGGGCATCCAGGGAAGCACTTTGGTGGCGGTGGCTTGCGGCGCCAACATGAACTTTGAGCGTCTGCTGTTCGTGGCCGAACGGGCCGAAATCGGCGAGCAGCGGGAGGCCTTCCTGGCGGTGAACATTCCCGAACAGCCCGGCAGCCTGCGGCGTTTCTGCAGCCTGCTGGGCGGCCACAACCTCACCGAATTCAGCTACCGACTCGCCGATCCCCAGGTTGCCCATATTTTCGTGGGGGTGCAAAGCCGCGACCCCGGTGACACCCGGCAACTGATTAGCAATCTGGAGTCAGGCGGCTTCGCCTGCCTGGATCTCAGCGGTAATGAGCTGGCCAAACTGCACATATGCCATATGGTGGGCGGCCGCCTGGGCGCCGCGGCCCCACAGGCGCTTGAGGTGGGTCAGGAACGCCTCTACCGCTTCGAATTTCCCGAAAGGCCTGGGGCCTTGATGGCTTTTGTCTCCGCCCTGCATCCCAACTGGAACATCAGCATCTTCCATTACCGCAATCACGGGGCCGACGTTGGCAGCATTGTGGTGGGAGTTCAGGTTCCTCCGGCTGAAACCAGCGACTGGGAGCATTTCCTCGCCCAACTGCCCTATCAGCACTGGGAGGAGACAGATAATCCAGCCTACCGATTGTTTCTCGGCCAACAAGATGGCGTGCCGGCGCCTGCGCTTGCTGCGGCGGCACCCTTGGGCCTGCGATAACTTGCCATCAATGTGGAGCTGGAGTTCTGATGTCCGGCGAACCCGCGCCCCGGGAGGCCAGCCCAATCACGCCCCTGGCGGCGAGCTTTGGCCTATCCCTTCCTGCCCGAATTGAGGCCATTCTCTATCTAAAAGGCCGTCCCCTCAGCCTGGCGGAATTGGCGGATATTGCCGGCATCGATCGCTCGCAGGCGGAACTCGCCCTGATCACCTTGATGGCGGATTACGCCCACCGGGATACCGCCCTGGAAATCCACCAGGAAGGGCCGCGCTACAGCCTCCAGCTCCGCTCCAGTTTGGCGGAACTGGTGCAGGATCTGCTGCCCGTCGATCTCTCCACCGCCGCCCTGCGCACCCTGGCCACCATTGCCCTCAAAAAGCGCATCCTCCAGTCCGAC
>CANGZM010000075.1 GCA_947458155.1 Synechococcaceae cyanobacterium
CAGCGGGGATTGCGGCTGGCCCTGCGGCGCCTGCTGCGGCCCATGGGCGATTTGGAGCGGCTGGCGGGCCGGGCGGGGGCGGGCACGGCCTCAGCCCGGGACCTGGTGGCCCTGGCCGATGGCCTGGAGCGGCTGCCCTTGCTGGCAGAGCGGCTGATGGCGGCAAGCAGCGGCCCGTTGCGGGTCCTGGCCCGTCCCTGGCCCGAGCTGGAGGCGCTGGCGCTGCAGCTGCGCCAGTGCCTGGTGGAGCAACCGCCCCTGGGCCTCAGCGAAGGGGGCCTGATCCACGATGGCTTCGATCCGGTGCTCGATGGCCTGCGCAACCAGCTGGACGACCAGGACAAGTGGCTGGCCGAGCAGGAGGCCCAAGAGCGTCGGGCCAGCGGCAACACCAACCTTCGCCTGCAATATCACCGCAGTTTTGGCTATTTCCTGGCCACCAGCCGGGCCAAGGCGGCGTCGGTGCCGAGCCACTGGATCCGGCGCCAGACCCTGGCCAATGAAGAGCGTTTCGTCACCCCGGACCTCAAGGCCCGCGAAGGCCGCATCCTGCAACTCAAGGCCCGCGCCGCCCAACGCGAATACGAGCTGTTTTGTGAATTAAGGCGCCAGGTGGGCGAACAGGCCACCCCGGTGCGGGCGGCGGCCAGGCTGGTGGCCGACCTGGATGCCCTGGCCTCCCTGGCCGAGGTGGCCGCCACCTGGGGCTACTGCCGGCCCGAGCTGGTGGCTGGCCGCGAGCTGGTGATTGAGGCGGGGCGCCATCCGGTGGTGGAGCAACTGCTGGTGGAGGAGCGCTTCACCGCCAATGATCTGCAGTTGGGGGGAAAAGAGGGCCCGGATCTGCTGGTGCTGACCGGCCCCAATGCCAGTGGCAAGAGTTGCTATCTGCGCCAGACGGGGCTGTTGCAGCTGATGGCCCAAATCGGCAGCTGGATCCCGGCCCGTGCGGCCCGACTGGGCTTGGCGGATCGCATCTTCACCCGGGTCGGGGCGGTAGATGATCTGGCCACGGGCCAATCCACCTTCATGGTGGAGATGGCCGAAACCGCCAACATCCTGCACCACGCCAGCGAGCGATCTTTGGTGCTGCTCGATGAAATTGGCCGCGGCACCGCTACTTTCGATGGCCTGTCAATCGCCTGGGCGGTGGCCGAACATCTGGCCAGCCCCATCGGCGCCCGCACCATCTTCGCCACCCACTACCACGAGCTCAACGAGCTGGCCTCGCTGCTACCAAACGTGGCCAACGCCCAGGTGCTGGTAGAGGAAACCGGCGACGAATTGCTGTTCTTGCATCGCGTCGTCCACGGCGGCGCCTCCCGCAGCTATGGCATCGAAGCCGCCCGCCTGGCCGGCGTGCCGCCGGCGGTGGTGCGCCGCGCCCGCCAGGTGCTGGGTCGGATCGAAGCGAATAGCCATGTGGCGGTGGGATTGGCGCCGCAGGGGTTAGGAGGGGTTGGCTCCAAATGACTGGGTAGGCATTCCTTGGCCAGCAGCAGCAAGGCAGAAGACGTCACCAGCCGTATGGCATTTCTGGATTTCTTTTTGACTCAGGCCTACGGACGCAGAAGTGATGTATAAGTTCGTTAGATCAGGACCACCAAAAGCGACGCAGGTTGGGCGTGGAATCGGCAGTTGAATCCTCGATAGTTCTTGACCGCTGGCAGCAAAGCAAGCAACACACCAACCATCCCAGAGGGCTGACCAAAGATTTCCATTGATGTCGATTGTCAAACCATCGGGTTCAACTGCTTCGGCACTGAGGTCAATCAGGGTCCTGCGATTAACAATTGAGCCAGTCTCAGCCAGATAATCGTAAGCAAATATTTTATGCTGAGCCGAATCGGTTAAATAAAAGGTTGAGCCATCGGGGCTCCAGGCCACACCATTGGCAATGGTTAAACCAGTTTCCATGGTATGCAGCGAACCATCCGGATCGTATCGGTAGAGTGCCGCCTGACCAGGATGATCACTGCAGGAGCCGATCCAGAAGCGGCCCTGGGCATCACATTTGCCATCATTCAAGCGAGTACCCACAGGGTAGGGAAACTCAATTCGATGGATGATCTCTACTTCGCCGGCTGGCAGATGCAACCAAGCCAGTCGATCACTCAGGGCAATCAGCAAACGATCAGTTCCCGCCAGGGCAATGGCACTGACCACATCGCCGGTATCAAAGTAACAATCCTTGCCAGTGGCAGGATCAAACTGGTGAACGCGGTGATTGTAGACATCCACCCAGAACAGTTTCTGACCTACTGCCTGCCAAACCGGGCACTCACCGAGGCGGGCTCTTGCAGCAAGAACAATGCTTAGAGACGGACTCATGTCATTGGCCCTCAAGAGTTTGTTCACCTGCAAACTTGGAAACCCCTCCACAGGCGATTGCATCCAGCACCATCTCCGGCGTGAAGAATCCCAACGTCTGCATGATCCGGGCCACACAACCTGTCCATCCCGTTTGGTGGCTGGCACCAATGCCTGCGCCGCTGTCGCCGTTAAAATACTCGTAGAACAAAATCAGATCACGCCAATGGGGATCGGTCTGAAACTTCTCATATTTGCCATTAACGGCGCGACGACCAGTTGCATCCCGCAGGAAGATATTTTCGAGTCGCTCGGCGACTTTCGTATATACTTGGTATAAAGTAAGATAACTGCCCGATCCGGCGGGATATTCAACCTTAAATGAATTGCCATAATAGCCATAGAGCTGCAGCAGGGCTCTCAATAGCAAGTAATTGACAGGCATCCAGATCGGGCCTCGCCAGTTTGAATTGCCACCAAACATGCTTGAAGTTGAATCTCCTGCCACATAACCCACCTTATACTCGTTTCCATCATGCTTGAAAGAGTAAGGATGCTCCAGGTGATGGCGGGAAAGGGAACGAATGCCAAACTCACCCAGGAATTCGGACTCATCGAGCATTCTGGCAAGCACGCGGCGCAACTTATCTTCGTTGAGGATTGCCAATAACATCCGGCCCCGCTCACCGGGCTGGCTGGCGAGGTGGATGTTGTGTTGCAACTCAGGGTGCTTCTCAAAAAACCGTTGCGACTTGTCCCGAAAGCGAGGCAGTTTGTCCAGGGTTTCTTGAGGGAAAACAACTACCGCCATTAGAGATAGCAGACCCACCAGAGAGCGCACCTTGATGCGGGTGGCCGTGCCATCAGGAAACTGCAGGACATCGTAGAAAAACCCATCCTCGTCATCCCACAGTTCATCTTGGTCTGTGCCAATCCGGTCCATGGCACCGGAGATCCACATAGTGTGCTCGAAGAACTTAACGACGAAGTCTTCGTAGAGGGGATCGTGCAGGGCCAATTCAACAGCAATCTGGAGCATCTGCTGACTGAAGAAAACCATCCAGGCAGTGCCGTCGGCCTGCTCCAGGTGACCTCCGGTAGGCAGGGGGGAACTGCGATCAAACACGCCAATGTTGTCTAGGCCGAGGAAACCACCCTGAAACAGATTATTGCCACCCGCGTCTTTGCGATTAACCCACCACGTGAAGTTGATGAGCAATTTTGAAAAAGCAAAACGCAGAAACTGCAAGTCCCCCACGCCGTTGTTCAGCTGGCGATCACGAATGTAAATGTCCCAAGTTGCAAAGGCATGAACCGGCGGGTTCACATCACTGAAGTTCCATTCATAGGCCGGGATCTGACCATTTGGATGCAAATACTCCTCTTGAAGCATAAGGCTAAGCTGCTTTTTGGCAAATTCTGGATCCATCAAACTGATCGGAATGACATGGAAAGCCAAATCCCAGGCGGCATACCATGGATACTCCCACTTGTCGGGCATGGAAATAATATCTGCATTGTGCATGTGAGACCACTCACTATTGCGCACGTGACGCCGCTCGGCAGGAGCAGACCATGGATTGACATTGCGCTCGCGCAGCCATTGGTCAAGGTCATAGTGGAAGTATTGCTTGGTCCACATCATGCCTGCGAGTGCCTGCCGCATCACATTGGTGCGATCGCTATCGGCCAGGACTGAAGGGGGAATCACAGTGGCAAAGAATTGATCTGCCTCTTGAATTCGGTTTGCAAAGATTTGCTCGAACAACTGATCAAATGGATCGCCAAGTTGATCGGGAGCTGCTGTCGTTAGTCGGAATCTAAGTTCCGTTGTTTCCCCGGCTGGCACCGATAGATCGTAGTGGGGGCTGACTTTCGTTCCCTTGCCATTGGGATTAACAGCATCTTTACGGCCATGAACAATATAATTATTTATGCCGTCTTTAACGAAGGTACTGGAATTTGGAGTTTCAAACAACCGTTCATGATTGGTTTCGTTATCAGTGAATAGCAGCTGCCCGCCCGGCTCGCTGTAGAAAAAGTAATCACTGCAATCTTGTGATTCATTCGCAAGACCCAGTTGAGCATGCACCACGCTGTGGCCTTCGGCATTTAGCTGCAGCAGCACTGGCTTGGCACCTTTCTCGGAGCTGTTCCAGGTGTTGCGGAACCACAAGGTGGGCAGCAGTTGCAGGGTTGCGGCTTCAGGGCCCCGATTGGCAATGCTGATTTTGATCAATACATCGTGCGGTGTTGCTTTGGCATACTCAACAAACACATCAAAGTAGCGGTTGTCATCGAAGATTCCCGTATCTAGAAGTTCATATTCAGGCTCATAACGGCTGCGAGCCCTGTTGGTTGCGACAAGATCGTCGTAGGGGAAGGCAGCCTGGGGATATTTATAGAGATATCGCATGTAGGAATGGGTAGGAGTACTGTCCAGATAGAAGTAGTACTCTTTGACGTCTTCGCCGTGGTTTCCTTCGCTATTTGTCAACCCAAACAAACGCTCCTTAAGGATCGGATCTTTACCATTCCAAAGTGCAAGGGCAAAACACAGTTTATTTTGGCTGTCTGTGATGCCGCCTAAGCCATCTTCACCCCAGCGATAGGCACGGGAGCGTGCATGGTCATGGGGAAAGGAAGCCCAAGCATTGCCATCATCAGATCTATCTTCGCGTACGGTGCCCCACTGGCGTTCGCTCAAATACGGACCCCACTTGTACCAATCAGCCTCTCCATCCCGTGCCTGCTCAAGCCGCTGCGATTCTTGGGATTTAGAGTCAACCATTGTCTGAATAGGACAATAAAATAATCCTACTACTCAGGCTGACCAAGCTTCGCGAAAGTCCGCATAGAGGGTCAGCCCACCATCAATGAACAGAGTTTGGCCGGTGATGTAAGCAGCCTCATCCGATGCCAAAAAGGCCACCGCTGCCGCCATCTCGTTCACCGTGCCGGCTCGCCCCATGGGGATGTAGCTCTCGACAAGGTCTTTCTTGGCTTGATTCTCGGTCCATGCTTGGTTGATCGGTGTGACGGTGGCGCCGGGGGCAATGGCGTTAACACGAATGCCACGGTTGGCATATTCAAGAGCCAAAGTCTTTGTCAGGCTGCCCATGCCGGCTTTACTGATTGAGTAACTGAGATACTGGGGCCGCGGAATCATTTCATGAACGCTGGAAACATTGATAATCACACCGGGTCGGCTTTGTTCCAGCAGGTGCTTGATGGTTTCGCGGCTGTAGAGATAAGCCCCGCGCAAGTTGACAGCAATCACCCGATCAAACTGATCCGCTGGTAGGTCATGGGAGGGATGCTCTGATTGAATACCGGCGTTGTTAATCAGAACATCCAGGCCGCCAAAGGTACCCGTCACATCGTTCACGACTCGAATGATGTCGTTTTCATTGGCCGCATCGCCTTGAATCAGCCGAACCTGGATATCGGAATGTCCCGATTCCGCCGCCTTCTGCAACGCAACAGCCCTCGTTTGCTCTGCTTCATCCACATCTTTGCGATAGTTGATAGCTACGCTGCAGCCTTCCTGCGCCAAGCGAATGGCAATCGCCTGGCCAATACCAGAGCTCGCCCCTGTAACCAAGGCGATTTTACCGACCAATCCTTTGCCATGCATGCTGGATAAGACTCCAAGAATAAAGGTTGAGGTGACTTGGCATGCAGGCAGCCACTTTATCCGTTTTGGGGCCGTGATGTAGCAGCGCAGCTTTTCATTACTGATCGCTGCTCAAGGAGCGGTCGCAATGATGGACGATTCAGGCCTGCTCCAGGTAGTGCAGGACACCTGGCGGCTCGTGGCGATCGACCAGCGGCTGATCTGCAGCACCAGTAGTTGATCTACAAGCGCCTGAGTCTTGCTGAAACTCGATGGGAAAGCACTGTCAAGCAGACCCAAAAGATCACTGAGCTTGGGGCCCTTAGTGGCTGAATTGGCCACGAGCCAGTCCACCGTCATGGTGAAAATGGCCGCAACCACCAACATCCTGCACCACGCCAGGGAGCGATCTATGGTGCTGCTCGATGAGATCGGCCGCGGCACCACCACCCTCGCTGGCCTATCAATCGCCTGGGCGGCGCACTACCGTCAGGTACTGGGCCGCATCGCAGCGGATAGCCATGGGGCGGTGAGATTGGCGCCGCAGGGGTGATGGTGGGAAGGCGATGGGGGACTTGCTATAGCAACAAAACCTGATAGCACAATCTTGCCAAAGAAATTGACCAGGATTATTCGGCCAGGAGGGGAACGTGAGGCAATTTACAAGCAACACCAAAATACCTTAGGCTTGCCCCCGCAAGGCTTACAACGACCAGGGAAACTCAGATGAGACGCAACAAAACACTTGGCCTGGCTTTGGCAAGTGCTTTATTCATATGTGGCCCCAGCTATGCCTCAGGTGGTGGCGCAGTGGTTGCCAGTCCAGGCGCCATGGAAGGCAAGCATTTCGACCCAAAAGGCAAATATCCATCAAAGTTTACGGTCGAACTTCAGAACGGCCAACGAAAAATTTTGCCTTTTGAGGACCAGCGGGACTTCCAAGAAGCCAAGAGGGGACTGATCGCCGTCCCGCAATTCAAACAAATCAAAGCCGAGGCCGGGAATGTGGCCTGGGATATGGGTAGCTACGAGTTTCTGCTACAGGGCAAAAATTTCGACAGCATCCATCCATCACTGCAGCGCCAGGCCATTTTGAACATGGCCTATGGCCTCTATGAGGTGGTGCCTGGCAAGATCTATCAGGTTCGTGGGTTCGACCTCGCCAATATCAGCTTCGTCAAGGGCGATACCGGTTGGATCGTATTTGACCCACTGACCACCAAGGAAACAGCCAAGGCAGCGCTGGAATTCATCAACGAAAAGCTCGGCAAGCGGCCCGTGGTGGCAGTTGTCTACTCCCATTCCCATGCCGATCACTATGGCGGTGTTCGTGGTGTGGTGGACGAGGCTGACGTCAAAAGCAAAAAAGTACCGATCATCGCGCCGGTGGGCTTCATGGAGCATGCGATCGCGGAGAATGTCTATGCAGGTAACGCCATGAACCGGCGGATGTTCTTCCAGTATGGAGTGTTGCTGCCGCGTAGTCCCTTCGGCCACGTAGACCAGTCGATCGGGAAGAATACGGCCAATGGCAGCATTGGTCTGATCCAACCAACCCGCTACATCGAGAAGGATTTTGAAACCTTAACTATTGATGGCATCACCATGGAGTTCCAAAACACTCCTGGAACCGAAGCGCCATCAGAAATGAACACCTGGTTTCCACAATTTAAAGCCTTCTGGGCCGCCGAAAACATCACAGGCACCATCCACAATATCTACACGCTACGCGGCGCACTCGTGCGAGATGCGCTGGCCTGGTCTAAGCACATCAATGAGGCACTATACCGCTATGGAACAAAAGCAGATTATATGTTTGCCGCCCATAGTTGGCCCCGCTGGGGCAATGGTCGCATCCAGGAAGTGATGCGCACGCAGCGTGACGCCTACGCCAACCTCAACAACAAGGTTCTGCATCTCGCCAACCAAGGGGTGACAATCAACGAGATCCATAACGTTTACAAGCTACCCAAGAGCCTGCAAAACCAATGGTCGGCCCACAGCTACCACGGCTCCGAGGAGCACAACAGTCGGGCTGTGATTAATCGCTACCTAGGCTACTGGGATGCCAACCCTGCAACGTTGATGCCGCTTTCGCCGCAGGATTCGGCACCATTATATGTTGAGATGATGGGTGGACCCAATAAAATTATGAAAAAAGGAAAGCAGCTCTATAACCAGGGCAAATACAGAGAAGCCACGGAAATCCTGAATAAGTTAGTTTACGCCCAACCTAATAACGTGGCAGCCAAAGACTTACTGGCGGATGTCTACGAACAAATTGGTTACCAAAAGGAAAGTCCCAGTGTTCGCAACAGCTTCTTAGGTGCAGCTTATGAACTACGTCGCGGCATGCCCACTGGTGCACCACCGAAATCCAGTGGACCGGACACGATCCGCGGGATGTCGACGGATCTCTGGCTGAACTTCCTGGGTATCCGCCTTGATAGCACCAAGGCAGACGGCTTGAAATTTGTCATCAATCTAATAACCCCTGATAACGGCGAAAAGTTTGTGGTGGAGATGAGCAATGCAACGCTCACCAACATCAAAGGCCAGCAGTCAACAAACCCAGACCTAACGATCACGGTGAATCGCAGCGACCTTGAATCTGTGATGGGTGGCACTGCGACCTTTGATGATTTAATCAAGACTGGCAAAGCCAAATTTGTCGGAGATCGGAAACCATTTGATCAACTCAGAAGCCTCCTCGTCAAGTTCACAACAGACTTTGAGCTACTCCCTGGCACCAAGCCGACAAAAGCAGTATCACCAGTGCCAAAAGATCCATTTGCCGTCGGAGAGACCGGCGATACGCGTGGGGGTTGATGTTTTGCAAGTCCTATCGAATTAGAGATTATTGTATACATAAACAAGTTAATTGCCTGTTGCCTCCTAGTTTGCCAGAAGCCGGATGCCCCAGGTTTACGACCTTGCTTGCAGCCGTCGAATGATCTCAACTTCAGCCCTGCAGATTTTGTGTAGCACCACGCACATGGGGTTCGCGGACGAAGGGTCTGAGCACCCGCGGGCGTGGTTCTCGGAATATCCCATTAAAGAGTTAGAAGTATAGGAAAGCTGGACCGGTGCAGGGCATCTACACTGAGGCGGCATCTCTCTATTAATGGCGAAGAAGGCGCAGGCTGAATTCATTCGGTGGTTCGGACCCCTCCTAGATGCTCTCCGGGATCTAGGAGATTCAGGCCGGCCGAGAGAGGTTTCTGCGCGTATTTCTAAGAATCTAAACTTGCCGGATGAGCTGCTGGATCAGACTCTCAAGTCAGGCGGAAGTAAGTTTCACAACCAAGTTGCTTGGGCAAGGCAATATCTTGTCTGGGAAGGCATGCTGGATTCGTCTAAGCATGGAACTTGGACACTGACAGAGAAAGGGCGCAATGCTCATCTTGGCGACAAGGAATCACGCGAGATATTCCTAAAGTGGGTTTCCATTCATGCCGACAATCGCAAACAGAAACTAGAAGCACAAGAACCCGAAGAGGAGTTGCTGCCATTAGGAGAGCCCGCAGATGAACCAGACAAGGGCGAAAAGATAGATCTATTAAGTACCCTGAGGTCAATAAGCCCTACGGGCTTCGAGAAGGTATGCAGAGAGCTTCTCAGGGAGTCCGGTTTTGAGAACGTCGAAGTGACGGGCGGCTCTGCTGACGGAGGGATTGATGGCTATGGAACTCTTGAAATCAACCCTTTCGTGAGCTTCAGAGTACTCTTCCAATGCAAACGTTATGCGAAAGGCAACTTGGTCTCGCGCGCGCAAGTCGGCGACTTCCGTAACACAATGCTTGGCAGAGCTGAAAAGGGAATCATCATAACTACGTCAGGTTTTAGTAATGCTGCGATCCAGGAGGCGAGCAGAGAAGGCGCGCCTCAGGTGGAACTTGTTGACGGGGATAAACTTGTTGATATGTTCCAGAGGGTTGAGCTTGGTGTCTTCAAACGGACTGTTTACGATGTTGACCCTACCTACTTTGAGAAATTCAAGGATTGACATTTAACATCGCCACTCACCTGAGCCGCCACCGTTTGGCAGTTTGCTTCGCTGAACACGCTCTGCGGCCAGGTGACGGCGAACCTTAGTCACAACGGTGGCACATACGGATGGAGGCCTTTGCTGCGTCCTCCCCTCCCCCCTTGTGCCCCCATCCCCCCCAGATCCCGCCCCGCCGCCTGCCGGCAGCGAGGAGCCCCCGGATCCGCCAGAATTTCCTTCAGCGTCTCGCCCCTGGTCCGGTCTCGACAGCCTCGGCCTCGACCGGCTCGGTCTGACCCAGACCATCGGCGGTCTTGTCCTCGGCCTGATCGCCCTGTTTTCCTCCTATGACCACATCACCTTCGCCGGCCGCAACGTCCCCCTCCAGCAGCAATGGGGAATCCCCCTCATCGCTGCCTCG
>CANGZM010000076.1 GCA_947458155.1 Synechococcaceae cyanobacterium
CACGATCTATCCGGTGTTGGACAAGCCCCGCAACTCTGAGGCTCTGGGGCCTAGGGGCCCCCTACTAAAGGAGATATGTCCGCTCGTTTTTAAGATTCCCTTTACGATTCGCCTCGATCGTAGGTAGAAGTGCTTGCTCCATGGCTCTCTCGGCCTGAAAAGGAGTGTAACTGGTGTTGAGCCGGCATCGCTGTAGAGCTGGGAGCTGGATCTGCAATGGTGTTGAGCGGGCGAATAAAGACAGCTTGGTGATAGTCTTAGTCTGTTGAATCTGCCGCGCAGCGGCTTGGTCCAACGCTGAATGGGCGGATCCGCATAAAAACCCTTTTACGGCTCCACTTGCAGCATAAAACCTAGGATGCCGACTGGCAGCATGGCCAGATCCCTGTTATGGCAGTGGTTTTCGGAATAGCATCGGGGCTCATGTCGTTGTATACGGGTCCGTCTATTACCGTTCACCGCGATACAAAAGCTTGATCCCGCATCCCGAGGCTTGTCACTTGATATGAAACAACAAAAACAGGATATCTTCGCTCTGGATTATAAAAAATTGGTAGAATGTGCCGACGGTGACATCTTCGCTTCTCGCTCTATTACATTTGTTGATTACAACTGCCGGCCTGTGTGCTCAGAAGGCTTTAGGCTGCCGATCCTTCGAACTGTTCGATATAGTCGATGCTGCCGCTGACGACCTGGAGGCGATTCATGGCATCGGCCTGGATGATTACTGCAATCGTTGACTGATTTGCTCTGCTGTGGAGAGGGAATTCATTAATATCGGCGAGGCCATGAGCAATCTCTCTCGCCTAGATCCTCAGTGCACCCACCACAGACGAAGTTCTGCCGCTGCTGCGGGCCCACCTGCCAAGCGACAACCAGATGGGCACCAATTCCCATGAGTCAAGGTGCTGGTGTGGCTCAATCCCACGGCAACCCGTGTGCTCAGACGTTGGCCGCCAGCCAGGCATCGAGATCGGCCATGCCCTCAAAATCGAGCAGGGCTTCGGCCAAGGCCTCCAGCCGCTGCAGCGGCAGGCTGCGAATCAAGCTTTCCTGCTCCGCGCTCAGGGGCCCACAGCGGCGGCTTAGCTGGCGCAGGGTGACCTTAGCTTCTCCTTGGGCTTGGCCAAGAGCAACGCCGCGGGCCTCACCGAGGGCGACGCCACGGGCTTCACCAAGGGCGACGCCACGGGCCTCACCCCGCCCAAAGATCTCCCTATAGGCCACGCTCTCGGTGAAATCCTCAAGGATGATGCCGCCCATGGCGCAGAGCTCCTGGATTGATCGTCCACTAAAGCGTGAAATCAGGATAGCGGCGATCAGGTCATCGAGCTCTGCCGCCTGGGGCCGCCCGTAGCTCAGGTGCCGCTTAGGACAGAGCACCACCACCCGCCAGTGGTCGATCTCCGTTTCCTGCTCCAGCAGCCGGGCACTTTCGGCATAGAGCCGCCGCAGGAATTTCGGATCGGCAGCCATCTGGGCCTCCAGAATCAGGGCCGGCAGATCGGGCCGCTGCGGCGGCGGCAGGAACAGACCATCCAGCCGGTATTTGCATCAGCCGGCAGATCCGGCAAAGGTTGGCACGGCGGAGGTATAGGGATGCAGGCGAAGCCCTCGATTTCCAGGGCTAGCTGCCGGCCTGCGGCGCCAGCACCGGCCGCCGCAAGCTGCCCTGGCGCCACCGCTGGCCAGATGCCGTACGCGATGACGTGCTCGCCCGCCTGCTGGCGCTTAATGCCGAGCGTTATGAGGAGGAGGTGAATCTGGGGCTGCACAGCAAGGGGGCGAAGCAGGCGGCTAAGGCCAGCAGGGCCGCTGGCGCCTCTGGTGCTGCGGGGGGCATTCTGATCTTGGAAACCGATGAGTCAAGCAAGCATCTGCTGATAGATAAATGGCTGCATTTCCTCAATGAAGTCACGACTATAGGAATATCTCGGATCAATAAAATGCTCAAAGCATCTCCTCCGTGCCAGTTTAACCGGGGTCCGATTTAATCCAAGCATGCGAATGGTCTCCTCGAGTCGTCTCTTCTCCCCGTCCGAAAAACTTGGATTTGGAATTACCACAAGATCTCCATCTTCATCCTCCTCAAGCATCATTGCATCGACGGCAATCTGTACCGGATCGTGATCGTCTGGAATTATATTATTCTGTTTGTATTCGCTATCAACTTTCGCCCATGCCCACCTCAGGTTATACCATTCGTAGGCAAGCTTTGCAGCACTTGAATCACGGGGCTTGAAGTGATCAATCTGCCCTCCATATGCGATACCATCTGGGAAAGTCTCATCTTCGAGCTTAAAACAAGTGTAAACGCATCGATTTGCATATCCTTTCTTAATTGCTTCTCGCGCTCTTCGCCAATAATCAGGGGTATGGCTTGTACCATCTGGAAGTGTGCGCCTCTTCCAAATAGAAGGGTTAGTCCTAGGCTGATCGGGGTCTTGATGTTGCTCTTGCAAATGAGCCAGTCCCTCGTCTCGTACCCGTTGACGGAAATCAGGTGGCTCATCAGGTAGCTGTACTGAAATCATAACTGCCAACCTGCTTGCTTCGCAGCAAAACGCCATCTATTCCAAAAAACATCAGTGCTACCTAGAACAGTTTGAAGTTCTTTGTGCATTTTAGTGACTTCGTCTGGGTTTGCTTCTTTTCCCATGCGAATAACTTGGCGCGCTCGCCGAAGGATAAACTCTCTCTCAATAGATCCAGTATCTTTCTGGTCAAATGCTTCGCTCTGCAGCCAACTATTGGCATCTCCGAGTCGATCAAAATGTCTGTTCGTGAGTTGTACTTGGCTGCTTTCGACAGACCAGTCGAGGTCCCACCAGCTATCCTGGCCTGGATCAAAGATTGGCTCTACAGATGCCATAACTAGTGGCGAATGAGTAACAATCATTAACTGTACGGACGTACTCGCGCTGAGATTCTCAACAACATTCATCAAGGCTCTTACTGCGCTTCGCTGCCACTTAGGATGCAAATGAGCTTCTACCTCGTCAATCAAAAAAATCATCTGTTTTGCAGGTGCTTTTGCTAACAGCTTGCATGCCTTAATATGTTCATGCCATGCCCAAACCAGAAGGTAGGCAATGGATAAGATCCGCTTCAATCCAGACGAGGCATGCACGACTGGCACTGGCGTACCGTCTGGCATCAAAATTGATGGATACTGCCGTGTATCTCCAACTCTTAGATCCATCAGTGGGCCTGGAATAAGAAGATCTTCATCTTCTGTACTTGGAGAGAGCGCTTTGAGAACAGCTTTAAGCTGCTCATAAGTAGAACCATTCTCTCGCTGCCAATTCCCCCAGTCCTGAATCAATCCATTACAAAGCATCCCAAGAGTCAGATCGGGGTTCGGCAAACCCTCCCAGATATTAATGTTGCTGAAGACGTAGGGCCTGATTCTCTCGGGAGTATCTCTAGCTTCATCCATCCTCCATGCATTTCGCGCTGGATCCCAGACTGCAAATGAACTGTCAGCCATTGCATAAAGTACAACGCCAGGATTGACAGGCCTCCCGGGTTTCCCTATCCAAGCATCTCTCTCAAGGCTGAATACGCAAGTGTAGTTTTTGGATTGACTTTGAGCCAGCTCGCCATCGACCGTAAACTGAATCGTTGCTGGCTTTTCCCTATTGCGCGGCATCGCCATGGATCCGCCACTGATCTTTGGATTTATCTCTTGGGGCCAGCGCCGCGTTAAGGAATACCAAGCTGTATCGAGCAAGAAGCTCTTGCCAAGGCGGTTGTCTCCAGTAAACAGATTTAGGCGCGGCGCCAACTCCAGATTGAACTCTGGTGCTGGACCAGTATTCAGAAGCTTGAGTTGATGGAGCAAACTGTCAGCGGTTCGATTAAACCTTATTCTAGGGTGCCATCCGGGGTTGGACACCCTTTATAGGCCTAGGGCGCCATGCTCACTACGAGTATCTGGGCCTGCGGCCGCTTTTGGAGCTGCTGGCCCAGGTCCCTGTGATCCGCCGGCGTGGAGCCGCTTCTGCCCCAAGCCCGGGCCGGCAGCGGCATCGACGCCCTCGTTTGGCTTCAGTTGGAAGACCGGCGGCAGCCCCTGGCCTGTGCAGTGCTGGCCCATGGCCAGCCCCGTCATGTCCGCCTGGCCCTCTGGGAGCTCAACCATGCGATTCGTCGGATTTGCCCTGACTCCATCCCGCTGCTGATCGCTCCTTTCCTCTCCCCTGCGAGCCAGGCCATCTGCAAGGAAGACCAGGTCGCTTTTCTGGATCACCAGGGCAATGCTCGCCTGGTGTTCGATGGGATATTCATTGAGCGGGTGGCAGCGGGGCAACCTGCCGCGGTACGCCGTGACCTTAAGAACCTGTTCAGCCCCAAGGCTGGCCAGGTGCTGCGAGTCCTACTCAGGGATCCCTGGCGACCCTGGCTGGTCACAGAGCTCGCGCAAACGGCCGAGGTGAGCCTTGGGTGTGTTCCTTGATGCCGTGCATCCATCTCCTGGCATCGCCTGCACCAGCCCTGTGCAGACGTACCTCGATCTATCCGCCGCAGGCGAGCGCGGCAAGGAAGCCGCCAAGCATCTGCGCAGCAAGCTTCTGAGGTGGTCGCCATGAGCCCTCTGGAACCCCAGTCAGCTGCAAACTACGACGACAGAAGTACAGAAGCTGTTAAATCAGTACTGCTGGAGATAGGTCAGATTCTGGGCAGCTACAAGGGCAAGTTTGTGGTTGTGGGTGGATTGACCTTTGGTCGAGGTCTTTCGTGTCCAAGAAGCAAACGGGACGGATCTCGCCTGACATCTACTACGTCATCCGCAACTATCGCGATGGCATCCCTGCCTTGGCCGACGCCTGTCAACCTGTAGTGAGCCACCCGTCCGCGACCCACCGCCAGGCTGCAGCCGCTGCATGTCAGCGGAGCAACTGAATCTCCTGCTCCAGCGGCAACTGGGCCCAGGCCCGATCGCAAGTCACCACCGTGAGGCCCAGCCGCGATCCCAGGCTCAGGCAAGCGCGATCTGCCAGCGACAAGCCTTGCTGCCGCGTGAGCGGCCACAACCGACCAGCCCGCTCCCCATCCTCTGGGAGAAAGGGCACAACGAGCATTCCCAGGACCTGCAGTTCCTCCCGCATTCCCTCGACGTCCACCCCCGCCGAGAGCGATTTCTGCACCACTTCAGCCCAGTTCACACTGGCCATCCGCGCGTCGGCCAACAGCCCATCCACCTCCTCGGCGCCGGGCTCCTGGCGCAGGTAAGCCAGCAGGGCTGAGGCATCCAGCACCACCGTCATCCCCCACCCTCCCGCCGGCTCTCTTCGCGGCGTTCGGCGATCAATTCGTCCACAAGTCCGCGTTCGGCGGGGATCTGAGCAAAGCGAGCCTTGAGGCGTTGCTTGATCAGATCCGGCTTCTCCAGCACCAAGCGGCCTGCGTCCTGGCGCACCACCAGCCGATCACCCTCCTTCAGCCCTAGCGAGCGCCGCAGCGGCGCGGGGATCACCATCCGCCCCTGGCGACCCAAGCACACTTCAACGGAGGTCGACATCTGGCTCATCGCAAGTGGCGTGGAATATTTTAGCCCTATGTGGCAGGTCGGTGAATGCATGCCATATCCATCGGCCGCTGGTGGATCCGGCCTGTCTTGGGCGGAAGCGAATTCAGGGCACTGGGCCCACATCTGGACTAAGTTTCGGTGATGCCTGGGAGCCCACCATGCGCACCGTCAACGTTCACGAGGCCAAAACCCAGTTCTCCCGGCTGATCGACGCCGCCCATGCCGGCGAAACGATCCTGGTGGCCAAGGACGGCAAGCCCTGGGCACGGCTGGTGCCGCTTGAAACTGATCAACCCCGGCGGCAGCCCGGGCTGCTGCGGGGCCAACTGCAGCTACCCCCCATTGATGTGCTTCTCGCCCCCCTCCCCCCTGAGGATCTCGACGCCCTCGGCGCCCCGTTGCCCTCTTGATGGCCCCATCCCTCCTGCTCGACACCCATGCCCTGCTCTGGTGGTTGGTGGAACCCGAGAAGCTCTCCAGCCTCGCCCAGGCGGCCATCAACGATCCAGCGGCCACGATCTTTGTAAGTGCAGCCACCGGCTGGGAGCTCGCCACCAAAGTTCGCCTGGGCAAGCTTCCCGGCGCCGAAGGGCTGCTGCAGGATTTGCCTTCCTTGTTGCAACAACAGGGGTTCCAGCCGCTGGCCGTGCAATTGCATCACGGCGTTCGCGCCGGTGGTTACAGCCAGGCTCACCGGGATCCCTTCGACCGGCTGCTGGCGGCCCAGGCGGAGTTGGAGGGCCTGCAACTGGTGAGCCTTGACCCTGCGCTGGCCACCTTCCCCTGCCGCCTGCTCTGGTGAAGGCATGAGCACCTCTGCCCAGATCCGCAGCCAGCTGATCCAGGCTCTCAGCCTTGATCTGGTAGGCCCAACCCCAGACATCCTTGCCCAACTTGAGCTGGAAGGGCGGACGGAGGAAGCCGCTGAGCTGCGCGAAGAGCTGCTCGATCGCCCCCCCAACCGCTGGTACCAGAGCGGCTTCCTGATCCCCAGCGAAACCAGCCTGGGCGACCGCGCCGATGATGCGGCCGACGACGAGTTCGCCGGTCTCGATGGCCAGAACCTCTCCGCCAAACGCAAAAGCAACGCCAGCGGTGATGACACCGGCGCCAGTGAAGCTGGGCCGGCGCGGCGGGTGTTTTTCACTTGCTCCGTTGGTTTGAGCCTGCTCATACCGGCGGCCACCGGCCTGGAGGTCACGGTGCATTGGGCCAGCTACAAGCCCACCGCCCCGCCAGCAGACAGCAAGGCCGACGAAGCCTGGTTGCGCGAACCCCACTCCGAGCAGCTCAGCATCCCCGCCGAATGGCTGGCGCCCAGTGGCAAATCGGCTCAAGCAAAGGAGGTGCCCGGCAGCGAAGGCCTATGGCTGCACTGGCACCTGAGGCCCGCACCTGCGGATCAGGATTACCCCCCCGGCGCCGTGGCCGTGAGCCTGTTCCTCACCAACGAACGCAGCTATGAGGGCCGCAGCGCCGAAGACCGCGACCGCGCCAGTGCCTTCCAAGTGCAGCTGGATGTGGCCTGCAGCGCCGGCTTCCTGCCGCGCCGCGACCCCCGCGCCGCCGACCTAGCGGTCAACGCCAACGATTGGGACCATCGCGTCAACAACCTCCACTACCGGGGCGACCACGAATTCGCCGTGGGGCACAACATCTCCGTGGCCCCCCGGATTGATGCCAACGGCCACTGCCACCAGATCAGCACCACCTGGCTGCCCCAGGCCACCGTCGAAAAAGTACTGCCTCGGGTGGCGGAGCTGGAAGCCGGTGGCCTGGTGCTGTCGATGGCGGAGCTGGATCGCTTGGCCAGATATGGGGCTGACCCCGTGCAGGCGGCCTTGCGCCCGCTCGTCACGGCCTACACGGACTGGATCGAGCAGCAGCGCGCCACGACTGACACGCTCAGCAAGCAGCAGCAGGCCACCGCCACCGAACTCCTGCAGGAGGCCAGCAAGCAAGCCAGGCGCATCGAACGGGGCATCGAAGCCCTTGAAAACGAACAGGTACGGCTGGCCTTTGCCATCGCCAACCGCGCCATGGCTGCCGCTGCCCGCCAGCGCTTTGGGGTTATGCAGGGTCGGGATCCCAAGGAGGTGCGGCCCCAATGGCGTCCGTTCCAGCTCGCCTTCCTGCTGATGAACCTCGTCGCGATGGTCGAGCCCAGCGATGCCGATCGCGACACCATCGATCTGCTGTTCTTTCCCACCGGCGGCGGCAAGACCGAGGCCTACCTGGGGCTGGCGGCCTACACCCTGGTGCTGCGCCGGCTGCGCCACGGGGGCTCGATCGAGTCGGCCGGGATGGCCGTGCTGATGCGCTACACCCTGCGCCTGCTCACCCTCGATCAGCTCGGCCGCGCCTCCACCTTGATCTGCGCCCTGGAGCTGGAACGCCGCAACGATCCCAAACTGCTCGGCCAGTGGCCCTTTGAAATCGGCCTGTGGGTGGGCCAGAGCGGCACCCCCAACAAGCTGGGCCATAAAGGCGATGGCGATGACAACAGCGCCCGCTCCCGCGTGCTCGCCTGGAGCGGCGGCGATAACAAGCCGATCCCGATCGACAACTGCCCCTGGTGCGGCACCGAGCTGGGCAAGGCCTCCCTGGCCGATGAGCGCCCGGCGGTGGCCCGCGGGGTGTTCCGCCTGCTCCCCGATGCCGATCACCCGAAGGAGCTGCGGGTCTGTTGCCGCAACCGCCAGTGCCGCTTCTCGGGCGACAGCACCCTGCCGCTGGTGGCCGTCGATGAGATGCTCTATCAACGGCTGCCGGCCTTCGTGATCGCCACGGTCGACAAGTTCGCCGCCCTGCCCTGGGTGGGAGCGACCGGAAAGTTGTTCGGCCGCGTCTCCCATGCCCAGCCAGGCAAGGGCTTCGTTGGACCCAGCGATGGCAGCGATCAGGCTGGAACCCTGCTGCCCCAGGGGCTGGAGCCCCCCGATCTGATCATCCAGGACGAACTCCATCTCATCTCCGGGCCGCTGGGATCGATGGGTGGCCTCTATGAAGCCGTGATCGATGAACTCTGTGCACGCCAGGTGGAGACAGCCAACGGAGCTCAGATCGTGCGGCCCAAGATCGTGGCCTCCACCGCCACCGTGCGCCGCGCCAGCCAGCAGATGCAAGCCCTGTTCGGACGCAGCGGCACCCCAGCCGTCTTCCCGGCCCCGGGCCCCGATCGCCGTGATTCCTTTTTCTCCTACACCGCCCCGATCACCGCAGCAGCAGGACGGATCTACCTCGGCGTCTCCGCGCCGGGGCGCAATATCAAGGCCCTGCTGCTGCGGGTGGGCCTGGCCCTGATGAGCACGGCCCAGCAGCTCTATGTCCAGGCCGAAAAAGAACGCAAGGCCCGCGAGAAAAGCGGCGCAGACAAGGGCCCCAACCCCGTTGATCCCTACATGACCTTCCTGGGCTACTTCAACACCATCAAGGAGCTCGGCATCAGCCGCCGCCTGCTGGAAGAAGAGGTCACCTCTCTGCTCACCACCTACGACCAGCGCCGCCGCCTCAACGAAACCAAAGCGCGCTATGCCCGCCGCAAGATCGCCAACGAACCCCTGGAGCTCACCTCCCGGGTGCCCACCTCAGAAGTGAGCACCACCAAGGCCCGCCTCGAGCTCAGCTTCGACAACGACAAGCAACGGGTCGATACGGCCCTGGCCACCAACATGATCTCGGTGGGCCTGGACATCAGCCGCCTCGGCCTGATGGTGATGCTGGGCCAGCCCAAAACCACGGCCGAATACATCCAGGCCAGCAGCCGCGTCGGCCGCGATGATCAGCGCCCTGGATTGGTGGTGGTGTTGCTCAACCCGAACCGACCGCGCGACCGCTCCCACTACGAGCGCTTCAGCTACTGGCACTCGGTTTTTTATCGCGATGTGGAGGCCACCAGCGTCACGCCCTGGTCATCCAGGGCCCTAGACCGAGGACTGCCGGCCATCACCGTGGCGCTCGCCAGGCACCTCAGCCCCGAGCTCACCTGGGCCAAGAATGCCGGACAGTTCGACGCCATTGGGGCCATCCAGGCTGAGGTGGCCCAACGGCTGGGTGATCGGGCCCGCCGCTCGGCACCGAGCAAGGCCCTCAGCGAACACACCGAGGCTGACGTGCGCCAGCGGGTGAAGAACCTGCTCGACAAATGGATTCGCATCGCCCGCGATAATGACGGCCTGCTTCAGTACGGCCGCGAGGAGGGAGAAGTGGCCCCATTGCTCCACACCCCGCTCGACCCCGAGCTCAAGGAGCTCAAGGCGATGCAGCAGGAATTCCTGGCCAACTGGAGCCTGCGTGATGTCGAACCCAGCGCAGCTCTGATCCGCCAACGCCCCGATGGCGACGAGGAGCTGAGCTGATGGCCCGTCAACCGTCCCTGCGCCCCCAGGGGGAGGTGCGCCACAGCCAGCTGATCACCACCTATGGCCCCGGCGCCATGGTCGATCTGCCCGATTGTTCGGTGGTGATCGGTGGCCTCAACCTCTGGATTTACGGCCCTGATCAGCCCCCCGAGGAGATCGATGAACCGCGCCTGATCGCCAAGCTGCGCCACAGCCTCAATGTGGGCGCCCTGCGCCTGCGTAAACCACCCATCCACGACGTTGGCCCCGGCGGCCTGAGCCGCCCCGGCGGCATCCGCAGCCCCGAGTTCCCCAACTGGTTTGTCGCCCAGCTGGACAAAACGGAGATCTTTGACGGCAAGACCTACCGCAGCCGCCCCCTTGTAGAGGGCGCTCGACTCGACAAACG
>CANGZM010000077.1 GCA_947458155.1 Synechococcaceae cyanobacterium
AACGGGACGCCACAACGCGCCGCGAGTTCACCTGTCCCCCTGTTGGTACCCCCGGAAAGCACAACCGGCAGGTGCCGAAAGCGGGGATCTCTCGCCTTGAGTTCCCGTTCAATCACATCCGCCATCGCCACCGCCTGAAGTGTGGCATTCCAACCCGATCCCGCCACCCCACCCATGGGGACGCCGTCTGCCTGGAGCATCAAACGGTTCCCGGCCACTGCATGGGCCCGACGGATCCGCTCCAGGAGATCGTGGTTGGAAAGGTAGTGACGATCGAGGCAAAGGGAAACCAGGCCATCGGGCAAACAGTCATTCACCACCTGCCATTCGGCCAAAGTGGCCTCCTCATCGGCAACGGCGGCGTGGAGTTCGATGCTTTCCGCCCCCGCCTGCAGACAGGCCGGCAGGATGCTGCGCAGGGACTTGGCATCATGGCGCCAGCGAATCGCCGACGCCGCTGGCGGACAAACGGCCTCACACCGCCCACAGCCGATACATAGCGGGTCCACAACCAATAAATTCGCCGTGATCGCCGCCGTTGGACAGGCCGGTATGCACAAATCGCAGGCCACACAATCGCTGCTGATCACGGCCTTGCGCACATGGTGATCCCCTGGCATGCCCACACTCACCGTGATGAAAGGGCGCACCCCCAGGCTCAGGCCCAAGGCGGGAGCGACCTCGACTGCGGCTTGTATGCCGCGGCCGCAGGCCTCGACCACCTCAGGCTTGGCGGAGACATCAAAACCATTGCAACCGGCCAGGGTATACACGTAGGCCAGCCGCTCCACATCAGCCTCCACCTCGTGGCCGGCGCCGCAGACCACCTTGAAATACTGGCCGTCCGCCAACAGTTGTCGCCACTCCTCCTGACGCTCCATCACCCAGGGCCGTCGGCTTCTCTCCCTGTCTAAGTGTCGGACGGGCGGCCAGCCCCAAAGGGCAGAGCCGGCAACGCAGCGAGCTCCAACAACGCCACCTCCCAGGCCAAACGGGGTTGACCATGGCCCAGCAACTGGGCCCTCAGCCGTTCGAGCCGACGCCAGCGCAACGGATCCTGGCTCCGGCGCCAGCCGGCGAGTTGCCACCAACCAAGCAGCCACAGCTGCTGCTCCCCCTCCAAGGCTTCACTCAGATCCCTGGCCAGGGCCAGGGATTCCAACGGGTCTGGCCCCAGGGCGAGGAGGCGATCGGCCAGCCCCTCGGGCAGGGAATGCCACTGTCGGCGATGGGCCAGCAGGCCCCCAGGGGAACCCTCCGCCAGTTCCAGGAGTTCGGGGGGATCAGGGGGGCAAGCCAGCGCATCCGGGGAAGCCCCGTCAGCCGTTGCCGATGCGGTGGCCTGCAAAACCGCCCGCACCTGCTCAGGAGCCAGGGAACGGAAGGGAATGCGCTGGCAGCGGGAGCGAATCGTGGTGAGCAGGCGATCGGGGGCGGCGCTGATCAACACCAAAACCCCATCCCCTGGCTCTTCCAGGGTTTTGAGCAGGGCATTGGCGACCGTCTCGGCCATCGACTCGACCGACTCCAACACCACCATGCAGCGCCCAGCATCGACCGGTCGCCTGGAAAGGAAGCGGGAGACCTCACGGATCTGCTCCAGCCTGAGTTGGGGCGGTACCTTGCGGCTGATGCCGCTCTCAACGGCTTGGGAGGCAGGAATCAGCCGACCCTGGTGCTGAAAGGTAGGTTCCAGCCAGAGCAAATCGGGGTGATTGCCCTGGGCCATCAGGCGACGGATACGACCATCCCCCGCCAGAACGTCCAAGGCGGCAGCCTGGCCGCCGCTGTCGGGTTTCATGGCCACTACACCCTCTAGAAATCGCAACGCAGCAAGTCGCCTGCCCACCCCATCGGGACCGGCGAACAAATAGGCCGGCGCCAGGCGACGAGAACGCAGCGCCGCCGTAAGCAAGTGGGTGGCCAGATCCTGCCCCAACAGGTCAGCAAAAAGTGGAACAGGAGCTGAGAAAGCGTCAGTCAACTCCCCGCCTGCAGCGAAAGAAGCGCCATCGTCAAGGCAGAGCGCCGGAGCCATATCAATAGAGGCTAGGGACCTGGCCAGAGCCCACCACAGTGGGAGGTGACGCAGCTGCGGATGGCGGCGCAACAGGACTCCGTCACAGCAGCCACAGGCTGACCCGCCTCAATGCGGATCCAGCCCCTCTGGGCGGCAAGGGTGGCAAAGCCATCGGCCACCCGGGACATAAAGACCTCCCCCGCCGCCTCAATGCGGTCGGCCGGTTGGCCGCCACGGCGGCGACGGGACTCGGCGAGGGACACATCCAGCCAGAGGGTGAGATCGGCCTGAAGACCGCCTGTTGCGAGGCTTTCCAGCGTGTCGATCAGGGCCAGGGGCAAGCCCCTGCCATAGCCCTGATAGGCGGCTGTCGATCCGGTGAAACGATCGCAAAGCACCCAATCTCCGGCCTCCAACGCAGGCAACAGGAGCGCTTCGACATGCTGGGCGCGGTCGGCTGCATAGAGAAGCAATTCGGCCCGTGGCAGAGGCTGCACACCCTGGGGCGGATGCAGCAATAACTCCCGCAAGGCCTGGCCCAGGGCCGTCCCCCCCGGCTCGCGACTCACAACCAAACTGGTACCAGGGGCCATCAGGCCACTTCTGGGTAGCCATTGGCGCAGGGCCTGAAGCTGGGTGGTCTTGCCGCAACCATCGATCCCCTCCAGCACCACAAATCGGCCTCGGGTCAAGCCGGTGCCTAAGGGCGCCTCAGGGTTCACGGTGAATCCCTCCACCGATGCCGCTGCCATCTTGAAGCAGCACCGCATTCAGCACAACCGTGATCGAACTCATGGCCATTAGCAAAGCGGCCAGGGGGGGCGTCAGCCTGATGCCTTGAAAGGGCAACAACAAACCAGCGGCAATCGGCAGGACCAGCAGGTTGTAACCAAAGGCCCAAAAAAGGTTCTGTCGCACCTTGGCCATCGTGCGACGCGAGAGAGCCAAAGCGGTGGGCAGGCCCCCGAGCCGATCTCCGAGGATGACCAGGTCAGCCGCTTCCTGGGCGATTTGGGTGCCAGTGCCCACGGCCACGCCAAGGTCGGCGGCGGCAAGGGCGGGAGCGTCATTGATCCCATCTCCAACCATGGCCACCGGCCCCGTTTCCTGGGCCAAAAGGATCCGCTGCAGCTTCTGCTCGGGTCGGAGATCCCAAGCCAACTCATCTGTCGCCAAAGCGACCTCACTCGCCAGCCTCTGGACGCTGCCCTGACGGTCACCACTGAGCAGACCAAGGCGTAATCCCTGGGCCCGCAGGCTGGCCAAGGTGGCGAGGGCCTCGTCCCGGGGAAGGTCCTCCAAGCCAATCCAGCCCAACAGAACCTCGTCCGCCGCCAACGCCAGCAGGGATCCCCCGTTCTGAGCTCCGCCCGCCAGCGGCGTAACGCCCAGGACACCCTGGTCCGCCAACCACTCGGGGCGACCCACCCTGAGCTTGGCCGGCACCCCATCGACGAACCCAACCAGACCATCCCCCGGCACCACTTCCGTGGGCCCCAAGTCCAGCAAGGGAAGTTTGCGGTTCTGGGCCTCCTGGTGAAGGGCGTGCGCGAAGGGATGGCGACTGGCTTGCTCAAGACTGGCCGCCAGCTGGACCAGTCGATCGGCGCTGACCCGAGAATCAGTTTTTGCGGTGATCCCCTCCAAAGCCAACTTCCCATCAAGAACCAATGGAGTTGTCGTCACGGTTGTGACCAGGGGGCATCCCGTCGTCAGGGTGCCCGTCTTGTCAAACAGCACGGTTTTCAGACTCGCAGCGGCCTCCATGGCATCCCCTCCCCTGAACAGGAGGCCCGAACGGGCTGCCAAGCCAAGTCCGACAGTAATGGCGGTGGGGGTGGCCAGCCCTAGGGCGCAGGGGCAAGCGACCACCAGAACGGCAATGGCCAACTGCAGCGCCAGGGCCAGGGGGGAGAGGGCCACCGCTGCCATGCCATGGCCCCCATGGCCACTGGCGCCCTGGGCCGTGAGCACCCAAGGCCAGAGCCGGGAGCCCCAGCGCCACCAGAACAAAAAAGTGGCGGCTGCCAGGAGCAAAACAGCCAAGCTGAAGCGGCCGGCCACGGCATCGGCCAAGCCCTGGATCGGCGCCTTGCGGGCCTGGGCCTGGCCGACCATCTGGACGATGCGGGCGAGGGCACTGTGAGCCCCGGACCGCAGCACCTCCAGCTCCAGGGGAGCCTCCTGATTGAGGCTCCCCGCTGGCAGTTCGCTACCTGGTTCCACCCGCAGCGGCAGATTTTCTCCGGTCAACGCGGAGCAATCCACAGTCGAGCAACCGTCCCGAACGACGCCATCGACGGGCATGCGATCGCCGGGCAGGAGTCGCAGCCGATCTCCAGGGCGCAGGGCCCCGACCCGCACCGACCGGGGCGGGCCGCCATCGACGATCAATAGGGCTGCGTCGGGCTGCAGTTCGACCAATTGCTCAATGGCCCGCCCCGTGCGCCAGCGAGCCCGTTCTTCCAAAAAGCGACCGCTGAGCACAAAACCCAGCAGCATCACCGGTTCGTTGAAGTAACAGGGCCAACCACTGGCAGGCCATAACCAGCCGTAAGTGCTGGCTAAGAAGGCGCTGGTGACCCCAAGGGCCACCAGAGTGTCCATGCCAGGGGCGCCGGCCAGGGCGGATCGGGCCCCCGTCTGCAGGATGGAACGACCGGGTCCGAGCAACGCCGTGGTGGCCACCAGGGCATGCAAGCCGTTGCGGGCCAGCAGGGAGGCCAATGCACCGGTCCCCAAGGCACCTGACTCAGCCAAATGGCCCAGGCCCGAAAGCAACAGCAAGGCCAGGGCCACCAGCAACTGCTGCCAATGGCGCCACCAATGCTGCTGCTTCTGAAGCTCCCGGCGGGACACCAGGGGTGCGTCCTGATCGCGGGAGTGGGCGCTGAAGCCAAGGCTTTCGAGACTGGCCAGCAAGACATTCAGGTCAACACTGGCGTTGGCCAGCTCCAACCAGGCGGTGCGGGTCAGCAAATTCACACTTACATGACGCACGCCCGGTTGTTGGGCCAGGCGCTGCTCGACCGCCCGGACACAGCCGCCACATTTCATCCCCTCTACGGCCAACAAAAGACTGGGTCCAGGGCTGTCCCCTGCATGGGTCGAGGCCCCAGCGACAGGATCAACGACGGGCTGGGCAGGCAAAGGCATGAATCCGGATCCTTGACCAGGCTAGGAAAGCCGCCGATCCACCTTGGCCCCAAAGCAGCTGGGCAGGGACCCGGGCAGGATGGGGGACCGATGCCATGTAGCCCCGCGTGCCCCGTTCCCAGCGCAACGACAACTTCATCGACAAAAGCTTCACGGTGATGGCGGACCTGATCTTGAAGGTCATGCCCACGAACCGTCGCGCCAAGGAAGCCTTTGCCTACTACCGCGACGGCATGAGCGCCCAGGGAGATGGCGAATATGCCGAAGCCCTGGAAAACTATGAAGAGGCTCTGAAGCTAGAAGACGACCCAAACGACAAGGCCTTTATTCTTTACAATATGGCCCTAGTCTTTACCAGCAACGGCGACCATGACAAGGCGATGGAATTATACAATGAAGCCCTGGATCTCAACAGCCACATGCCGCAGGTATTCAATAATATGGCCGTCATCCATCACCACCTTGGCTCCATCGCCGAAGAGCAAGGCGACCAAGACGAAGCAGACCGGCGTTTCGATCTGGCCGCCGATTTCTGGGCCAAGGCCATCCGGCTAGCACCAAACAATTACATCGAAGCCCAAAATTGGTTAAAAACCACCGGCCGCGGTACGGTAGACGTCTACTTTTGATTCAATTCTATTAAATCTGATTTGACTGGCAGATTTCGCTCAATCCTGGACCTGGGGGTCCACGCCCAAGGCCGCCACCAAGGCTTCAGCCACGGTGGCGGCGGGCAACAACTGCACCCCCAGCTGGTGCGCCTGCCGCTCCAGCCCACTGCCAGTTGGAGCCACCACCCGGTTGAAGCCGAGGCGAGCCGCCTCCTGCAGACGCAACTCCAGCTGCCCCACTGGCCTGAGCTGCCCCCCTAAACCCAGTTCCCCGATCAGCACGGTGCCCGGGGGCAGCACCAAATCACGAAAACTGGCCACCACGGCGGCAGCTACGCCTAGATCGGCGGCCGGCTCCTCCACCTGCAAGCCACCGGCCACAGCGAGATAGCAATCAAACCGAGAAAGGGGCAGACCCAAGTGTTTTTCAAGCACCGCCAAGATCTGATGTAGACGGTTGGTGCCGATGCCGGTGGCGGTACGGCGGGGGCTGGCGTAACTGGTCGGACTGACTAGGGCTTGGAGTTCTACCAAGAGCGGACGGGTGCCCTCGCAGGCAACAATGACGGCGCTACCTGGGCTGGGCGCACTACCGCCCAGAAACAGCTCGCTTGGATTGCTGACCTCGACCAGGCCCTGGCCGCGCATCTCAAAGACCCCCAACTCATGGGTTGCCCCAAAGCGGTTTTTAACGGCCCGCAAGAGGCGGTGGCTGACATACCGATCCCCTTCGAAGGTGAGCACCGCATCGACAAGATGTTCCAACACCTTGGGCCCGGCCAGCAGGCCCTCCTTGGTGACGTGGCCCACCAGCATCAGGGCTGTGTGCTGCCGTTTGGCGACCCGCTGCAGGGCAGCGGCGCATTCGCGTACCTGGGCCACCGAACCGGGGGCGCTGGCCAGCTCGCCATCGTGCAGGGCCTGGATGCTGTCGATGATGGCAACGGCGGGCCGCAAGGCCTCCAGTTCCTGCAGCACCAGCTCGAGGTCGGTTTCGGCGAGAAGGCGCAAGGCGTCCCCAACGGGGGCCCCGGGCTCAGCCAGGCGCTGCCAGCGCAATTTCACCTGCTGGGCCGATTCTTCGGCGCTGACGTACAGCACTGAGACCTGACCGGCCATGGCCCGGGCGCATTGCAGCAGCAGGGTCGACTTACCGATGCCCGGATCGCCGCCCAGCAGCACCAGGGAGCCGGGCACGAGGCCGCCACCGAGAACCCTATCCAGTTCGCCGTAACCACTAGCCAAGCGCCGCAACGGCTTTTCGCCCACCGCAGTGATCGGTTCGGAGCGCTGGGGTGCACCGGCGCCCTCGACCCCGTCCTTCCTCCCGGCCGTCAAGGGCCTGCGGCGGCGACCATCGGTGACTGCGGCGGCTTGTTCAACCAGGGAATTCCAGCTGCCGCAGCTGGAACAACGGCCAAAAAACTGGCGGGTCTGGGCACCACAACTCTGACAGATGTAGACGGAGACGGGGCGGGCCAATCGCACTCAAGGACAGATTTTTATGAACAAAGGTGGCTTTCGGTGAACAGAGCGGCCCTCGGGCCTTTTCAGTAGGACCGATCCGTTGTAACGAGATCGTCGGCGCGATGACGGCACCTGTCCCAGCCAAAGAGACCATCCTGGTCGTGGATGACGAAGCGAGCATCCGACGCATTCTGGAAACGCGCCTTTCGATGATCGGCTACCAGGTTGTGACCGCCTGCGATGGCGAGGAGGCCCTAGTGGCCTTCCAGAACTGTCAACCCGACCTGGTGGTGCTGGACGTGATGATGCCAAAACTGGATGGCTATGGGGTCTGCCAGGAGCTGCGCAAGGAATCGGACGTGCCGATCGTGATGTTGACGGCCCTTGGCGATGTCGCCGACCGCATCACCGGTCTAGAGCTGGGAGCCGATGACTACGTCGTCAAACCGTTCAGCCCCAAGGAGTTGGAAGCGCGGATCCGCTGCGTGCTCCGGCGGGTTGAGAAAGAACAGGTGGCTGGCCTGCCCAACACCGGCGTCATCGAGGTGGGCAGTCTCCGGATCGATACCAACAAACGCCAGGTCTATCGGGGCGAAGAACGCATCCGCCTGACCGGCATGGAATTCAGCCTGCTTGAACTGCTGGTGAGCCGTTCGGGAGAACCCTTCAGCCGCGGTGAAATCCTCAAGGATGTTTGGGGCTACACACCAGAACGTCACGTCGATACCCGGGTCGTGGATGTCCACATCTCCCGGCTGCGATCCAAACTGGAAGATGATCCAGCCAACCCCGAGCTGATCCTCACGGCCCGGGGCACCGGCTATCTGTTCCAGCGCATCGTTGAACCCGTTGCCACCGAAGGAGCCTGACCCGATCCGACCGGCCGTCCGGCGGATGACAAGCCGGCGCACCAAGCCGAATCGCACGATCCGGCGCCTGGTGATCTGGTATCGACGCAACGCCGCCATCACCTCCCTGGCGGGATCAGCTTCAGTGGCCGGCTCCATGGCCGGCAGCGTGGCCGGTGCCGCCACATCTGTGGCCGGTGCCGCCACCTCCGTGGCCGGGAACGTGTTGCAACCCCTCGTCTTCGATCCCCTGCGGCGCTTGCAGCAAAGCGGCATCGATGGTGATGACGCCGTCATCGATGACCACCAGCGCCTCTGGGTGGCCGTCGATGGCATGGGGGGCGACAACGCCCCGGGGGCCATCCTTGAGGGCTGTCTCATGGCCGTGGAGCGGCTGCCAGTGCGTATCCTCTTCGTCGCCGAAAGCGAGCCCCTGCACCGTTGCATTGATGCCTATGGACTGCGCGAAGCCCTCGAGGGGGCCCTTGCCAGGGGATTGATCAGCTTGGTTCCCAGTGGCCCCTCAGTGGCGATGCATGACGAAGCCACCGTCGTGCGCCGCAAGCGCGACGCGAGTATCAACATGGCTATGGACCTGGTCAAGAGTGGGGAAGCAACCGCGGTTTACTCCGCCGGCAACTCCGGTGCCGTTATGGCGGCGGCCATCTTCCGACTGGGTCGCCTCAACGGCATCGAACGACCGGCCATCGGCGCCCTTTTCCCCACCCGTGACCCCGATCAACAGGTGCTGGTGCTGGACGTGGGGGCCAACACCGACTGCAAACCTGCCTGGCTGCACCAGTTCGCACTGCTGGGCAATATTTACAGCCGAGATGTGCTGCAGGTTAGTCAACCACGCATTGGCCTTCTCAACATCGGTGAGGAGGAATGCAAGGGCAACGACCTGGCCCTCAAGACCCACCCCTTGCTGGCCGCTGAAACCCGCCTGCACTTCGCTGGCAACTGCGAGGGGAGGGATGTGCTTTCCGGCGATTTCGACGTGGTGGTGTGTGATGGATTCACGGGCAATGTCCTGTTGAAATTCCTTGAATCCGTGGGGGGCGTCCTGCTGGACGTCCTGCGGGCCGAACTGCCCAGGGGCCGTCGCGGCAAGGTGGGATCCGCCTTTTTGCGCACCAATCTGGTGCGGATCAAAAAGCGCCTTGACCACGCCGAACATGGCGGCGCCCTTTTGCTTGGGGTCAATGGCATCTGCGTGATCGGCCATGGCAGCAGCAAGGCCCTCTCGGTCGTAAGCGCCCTGCGCCTGGCCCACTCCGCCGCCAGCCATCGCGTCATGGATGACCTCCATGACCTGGGATCGACCCCGCAACCCGCGGCAACCTGTGGTTGACTGACCAAACGATGGGCCGGTCCTCAGTGGTGCTCAGCGCGCCTGAATTGAGCAACCTCCCCCAGCTCCTGCCCCCTCGCGGCATGGAATTGGTTGCCTGTGGTAGTTGCCTACCGCAGAGCGTGGTTAGCAATGACTTGCTCAGCAGACGGGTTGACACCAACGATGACTGGATTCGTGATCGCACCGGCATCGGCAGCCGCAGAATCGCCTCCGCAAGCGAATCCCTGACCAGCCTGGCCAGTGCCGCCGCCCAAGCCGCCCTGGATCTGGCGGGCTGGCAGGCTGAGGACCTTGATCTGATCCTTTTAGCCACCTCCAGCCCCGACGACCTGTTCGGCACCGCCCCCCGGATCCAGGCAGTCCTGGGAGCCCATCGGGCTGTGGCATTTGATCTGACTGCGGCCTGCAGCGGCTTTCTATTCGCTCTGATCACCGCCGCCCAGTTCATCCGGGGCGGCAGCATGGACAAGGTGCT
>CANGZM010000078.1 GCA_947458155.1 Synechococcaceae cyanobacterium
CCACCCCCATCTTGTACCACCCTCTACCGTCGTAGCCTGTTGGTACACCGAAGGGATGCGGCCGTGGAACTGATCGCCTACTACCGGGTTTCAACCGCTCGCCAAGGTGAGAGCGGCCTAGGTCTTGAGGCCCAACGCTCGAAGCTCCAGCAATTGGCGGCCGACCGTGGGGCCGTGGTGGTGGCCGAGTTTGTGGAAGTCGAATCGGGCCGCAAGGCTGAACGCCCCCAGTTGGCCGCGGCGATGGCCGAAGCCCGCAAGCGTGGGGCCGTGGTGGGGGTGGCGAAGCTCGATCGCCTGGCCCGTGATGCTGAGCTGGTTCTGCGCCTGGCCCGGGAAGCTGACCGCAACGGCTTCGGGGGGCTGCTGTTCGCTGATCTGCCCGAGGTTGACGCCACCACGGCCGCCGGCCGCATGGTCCTAACCGTTATGGCTTCGGTCGCTGAATACGAAGGCCGCCGCATCGCCGAACGCACCCGCGAAGCCCTGGCCGCGGCAAAGGCCCGTGGTGTCAAGTTGGGCGGCAGTCGCCCCGGCACCCTGCAGGAGAACGCCAAAGCGAAGGCCGCCGCCGCCGGCCGCTCCGAAGCACTCCGCCCGATCCTGGCCGCCATGGTTGCCCAGGGGGCCAGCCTGCGGGCGATGGCCGGGGCCTTGGCTGCTGCAGGCACCCGCACCGCCGCCGGCCAACCCTTGAGCCCTACGCAAGTCCGCCGGCATCTGGAGCGCCTGGGGCTGGCCTGCTGATCTGATAACCGTAGGGGGCTGTATCGGCCCCCTACGGATACCTAAAGGGATTAGATTGGAATAACTATTAACTCCTGCCGGAGTACAGCAAACAGCCCATGGAAACCCCAGGCCCCGTTCAGTTTCTAATCGCCGATTGCCGCCGCCCTGGCCAGGCTATGGCCCCTTTCCCGTTAAAGCTGCCCGCCGAAGTCGTCGCTGAACTGCAGACCGTGGCCGATCAAATGGGCACAAGCCGAACCGCCCTGGGGCGGCATTTTCTTCTGCAGGGGCTGGAGCAGATGCGCAAGGCCCGCACCACCTGATCCGTAGGCTATGACCTGGGCCCAGCGATTGCAAGGGGTGGGGTATGCCTACCTGCCCCCTCGCAGCGGCTGGGGCAAAAAAGAGGCGAGGCGACAATCACGCAATCGACCGGGGGCGGATCATGGTGCCGCTTTGGTTCGGCGCGAATCATCACCACCGATAGCCGTTGGGGCAGAAAGCCTGATGGTGTTGGAGGCTGTGTCTGACCACCCCCCCCCTGCCTTTGGGTCCTCCTGGCGGTGCCTTAGCGAGGGAGACTCGAAGCCTCCATTTGTGGGTTGATAACGCCCCTAAAACAAGGTTACAAACTGCCCGCAACCTGCCTGGTTGCACCCCCACCAACGGCTGAGATCGGTTGCTGTGACTGGCTTGCTTGGGTGTTAAGGCGCCTCGCAACCTTGTACCCTCGCAACCCTGCATAGGTTGCAAGTTACAAGTTGCGGGTTGCACGGCAGCAGACCCCAGTGTTGATCAAGCCGCACCCCTGCCCCCGTAGCGCCCCTGGGGGAAATTCAGGGTTCAGCGCCGGTTCTGCGCTTTCTACCCCGCCCCTTGAAACCCCAGTATTGATCGAACCTCACCCCTAGCTAGCCCCGCATAGCAAGCCCGCTACCTATGCCCGCGCCTTTTCTGACTCCCCTTACGCTTGATTTGCCGTAAAGACCCGCATCGCATGGCGCCCGATCCAATCCGAAACCGGTTGTTCAATATCCGAGCAACAGGGCAGGAGCTGGACGACTGGCGCAACGCAGCAACGGAGAGACGCCTAACAATGTCCGATCTTGCGCGTGAAGCGGTAGCGGCTCGAATCGGTTCTACCGCTCCATCACTACAATGACCGATGGATATGAGAAAGGGCCGAGCAATCGCCCGACCCTCTCATAAATAGCTGCGGATCCCCGTTTGTTTGCCGACGCGGGGGATTCGCTTTTGAGACCAACAACACAGACCACTGGAGGTGGCCCATCTTGTCGCATTCTACAGAACCCGACCGGGGAACCGGTCTTTTTCCGCAGGATGGCACCCCCCATGGGGAGCACATCAAAACATTACTAATGGGCATGCTTCAAAACATGTTTCAAAGCATGTTTCAAAGCATGAAAGGGGGCATGCCGGAGCCCAAAAGCCTTGCGGGGCATGGCTTTTGGCGGGACTGTGACAGGTTGCTAAGTGGTCAGCCGGCAGCAACAACCGCCGCGGCCCATGACCTGGGGGTGGTGCTGTGAGCAGCCCCTATCGCGTTCATGCTCTGACCGCCCAGCTGTGCTGCCGGGCCTGTCAGTCCTTCGCTTTGCATTGCCCGGACTGCAGCCGGCGCCATCACTGGGACTGGCGAAAGTATCCGATCACCGCAGCGATCCTCCTGCAGGGGCGGGAACTGATCTCCCTTCGCTGCCAGTGCGGCACTGATCTGGTCGTAGCAGTGGAACCAGGATTCCGGTTTAGCCCTGAGAGCTGCCGGCTGGAGCGCCTCTATCAGCAACCCACCGGCCGAGGTTTTGGGGGCCGTCACAGCAAACGCCCAAAACAAGCGCCACCACCGCCGGACCCTGACCGGACCCCCTGCCCACCTGATGCCCAGCGCCGCCGGCTGGCGGATTGGGCAACCGTTGGGGTAGGGGGGATTGGGGTTAGTGGTGGTGCCATCGCCGCGGCATATCGGCGACTGTTTGAGCTGGAGCCCCCCCGCGATCCAATGGGGCGATCCTTCCGCGTCTACAGCCAGCGAGAGCTGACCCTGTGCATGGCCGCATCGGGCTACAAAGCCGCCGGTGCGGGGGTGCAGCCATGAGCACCACCCCCGCACCGGCGGCCCTACTGCCCAACCACTGGGCCGAGCTGCAGGCTTCCGCCATCGCCCCAGACGTGGCCGCGGCCAACGTCGCCAGCTTCGGGCCTGGCACCGATCGCCACTGGGAAACGGAACGGGCCGAACTTGTGGCCCATGCCCGGCTGCGGATCCAAACCAGCAGCACCACAGCAAGCGGCCACCCCCAAGACCAGGCCGGCTTCCTGGCTGATCGCCTAATCCGCCTCGATTCCAGCTACCGGCACCTGCAGGCCGGGGGCTGGCGCACCCTCTCCGATGCCCTGCCGGGGGTGCCGATCTTCGATCTGTGGAGGCCAGCGCAGGCCCGCCCCAAGGGCCGCCGCGATGCCGCTGGCCGCTGGGAGCCCCTGCCAGGCCAGAGCGTCAAGTACGAAGCCCCCCCCGGCTGCCCTGATGGTGGCGGGCTGCTGCTGCCCAGGATTCCCGATCGTTGCTGGGCCCTGATCTGCGAGCGCCAAGGGCTGCCCTTCCCTGATGAGGCGACCCGAGCGGCTGGCTTCTGGCCCTGGGCCGCGGCGACCCCTCGCCTGCAGCTGCTGATCTGCGAAGGCTTCAAAAAAGCCCTCGCCGCCGTCTCGGCTGGCTGGGCCGCCGTGGCCCTCTCTGGCGTCACCATGGGCCGCCGGGTGGATGCCAATAAATCCGCCCGCCTGATCCCTGCCCTGCAGCTGCTGGGGGGCAATGGTCGCCCCTGGCTGATCGCCTTCGATGCCGAGCGTAAGCACAGCACCGCCGCGAAGGTGGGCGCCGCGGCCGGAGCCCTGGCCTGGTCGCTGCGAGCTGCTGGGGGCCGCCCTGAGATTGCCCGCCTGCCCCTCCTGCCGGGGACCGACAAAACAGGCCTGGATGATCTGCTGGCCGCGTCAGGCCCCGAAGCCCTCGATAGGGCCCTGGCCGACATCGGCCCCCGCCCCGTACTGCCCCGCCTGCGGGCTGCCGATGCCGTGGCCCCTGCTGGCCAATGGCTGGGGGATGCCTGCCCCCTCCCATCGCCGGAGGTGGCGCCGCTTGTGGTGATTCAGGCCCCGATGGGATGCGGCAAAACAAGGGCCGCCGCCGCCGCCATGGCCCCCCTGCAGGCCGAAGGGGTGCCCCCCCTGATGCCCTCGCACCGGCAGGCCCTGGGCCAGGCCGCCGCCGCAAAGGTGGGGGTGCCGTGGTGTCCTGAACCTGATTCAGATGAACGGCTGCAGGGGGTGGCCGGCTGCCTCGATTCGTGGTGCCCTGATTCCCGCTTGCGCATCACTGGCGACGGCTGGAGCGGGGGGGTGCTGCTGCTCGATGAGTGGATGCAACAAGTGGAGCACCTGCTGTTGAGCACCGGCACCGCCCTAGGTGATTCCCGCCGGGTGGCCGTGTTGCGCACCCTGGCCGAACAACTGCCCCGGATGCGGCAGACGATCGCCATGGATGCCCAACTGACCGACTGGGGGGTGGGGCTGCTGGAGCGGTTGACGGGCCGCCGGGCCTATCTGATCCGATCTGATCACAAGCCCATGGCCGGCCGGGCCCTGCATTGCTACGCCGGCACCGAACCGCCCGTAGCTGCCTTCCGGGTGAAGCTGGCCGAGCTGATCGAAGCCGGCCGGCCCTTCCTTTGCTGGAGCAGCGCCCAGCAGGCCGGCCAACCCAACGCCCCCCAGACCCTGGCCGAGTGGCACCGGCAGGCCCGCCCTGCTGACCTTGTGGACGTGATCGACAGCACCACCCCCGAGCTGGCGGCCGAGCTGGCGGCCGACCCTGACGGATTCGCAGAACGCCGCACCGCCGAAGCCGCCGCCAAGGGGGGCAGTTGGGCCCTGTATTGCTCGCCTGCGATCAGTTCTGGCATCAGTTTCGATAACTGGAAGCCTGCGGCCGTGATCGCCTACAGCGGGGGCCGCATCGCCCCGGAACACGCTGCCCAGGCCGTGGCCCGGGTCCGATCGCCTGAGGTGCCCGCTTACGTCTTCGCCCCCGAGAACAGCCCAGGGCACGCCCTGCGGGTGGGTAGTGGCGCCACCGATCCGGCCGAGCTGATCGCCCGCCTGCGGGCCGTCACCGATCCGCTGCTAGGGATGCTCGAAGCGATCGGCCCTGATCGTGCCTTGTTGCAGGCATGGGCCGAGCTGGGGGCCCATCGCAACCGCCAGAACTTCGCCTATCGCGCCACCCTGGCCGGGTTGTTGCAGGCCGAAGGCTGGGAGCTGCAGGCCCCAGGCCCGGCACCCTGCCCCGAAGCGGCCAAGCTGATCGCTGATCGGCTGCAGGCCATCGCCGCCGCGGCCCTGGCCGCCGAAGATCAGGCCCTGATCGAAGCCGAACCGATCACCGCCGCCGAAGCGGCCGAGCTGGCCCGCCGCCGCCAACTGGAGCCGAGCGAAAGGGCCGCCCTGAAGCGTTACAAGCTGGCCGCTCGTTGGGCCCTGGGAGCCGCCGCCCCCTCGCTGGAGCTGCTGGAAGCCGACCGGGACAAGCTCGACAAGTCCCTGCAGCGGGGCTGGCTGCTGACCACCCCCGAGGCCGTGGCCCTGATCCCTGGCCACGATCAGCAGCGCCTGGCGGCCCTCGATGCCGACGGCCGGCCCTTTGCACCTGATCGCCCGCGGGTGACCCTGGCCCCGCAGGTGGCAGCACTGCAGGCCCTGGGGCTGCCCCAGTTGCTGGGCCGTTTCGCAGCAGGGGAGACGATCGCAGCCACTGACCCCGATCTGATCGCCCTGCATAGCCACGCCATCGCCTACAAGAGGGATCTGGCCGCGGCGACCCTCCCAACCCCTGCAGCCAAGCCGACCGGCACCCTGCGGGCCCTGCTGACGGCCGTGGGCTGGAAGCTGCAGCCAGCGGGCCGTATCAAGACCCGTGAGGGGGGGCGCGATACCTACACCTACCGGGCCGCACGGGTGGCCCTGCCCGAGGGGGTGGATGCCCTGGCCCTGGCTGCTGCCTGGCTCGAAGCCTTGCGCCGCCCCGTCCTGCCGGCTGGGGCTAAATCTCCCCATATAGAAAACCTTGTATGGGGGAAAAAAGCCCCAGCCCCACCCCATGCCCCACCACGGCCCCCGTTGCGCTGGCCACTGGCGGCCGTGGTGTCGATTCCATGGGCTGCAGGCCCCCCGCCCCCAGGCCGCGGCCATCCGAGGGGCTTCGGCCGGGGCCCTGCTGAGCTGCTGACCGTCTGAACTGCGGCCCCGCCCCTGGGGGCCCCTGCCTTGGGTCCTGGCCTAAAAAAAAGAATATATGGGTAATTCTTGCCCCGGTTTTTTTTCTAGCGCGTGCTAAAAAATTAGCCTTATTAGGCTAGCTGATTAGATATACCAACCCCTACCCCATTAAGCCTAGGCTTAAAGTAAGGCTAACGAGTAAGGCTAAGGATAAGGCTAAGGCTAAGGCTTGACGCTGCGCCGCCCTGGGCCCCCTGCTGCTGGCCCCTGACCCATCGAAGCGTCACCGGATAGGGAGGTTTCGGCCCGCCAGCTTTTAGGGGGTGGTGAAAACGTGCAAAAACCCCTGCCGGTTGCTTCCTGTTCTGGGGGGGGGTGGCAGTCCCTGGGCCCGTGTTTCGGTAGGTGGGTGGTCCGTAGATTCGCCCTCATAGGCCCACCTGCAACCCCGCCGCCATGCCCGCCCGCCTTCGGCTGCTCCTGGCCCTGGCTGCTTAGCTTAAAAGCATGCTTTAATAATTTTGATCCTTAGCTGGCAACAAAGTGACGATTGATTATAAAGCGCAGCTTTTGAGCATGGTGGATCAAGATGCCGAACTCGATCACGAAGCTTTATTGAGGCTCGCATCTGCCAAGGGTAAGATCAGTATCACGAACCGAGACGAAGAAGGAATCACGTTCTGGGTAAAGATCAGCAAGGCGAATAGAGAGGGGCAGGATGGCTACTTCGCTATTCCCCCCGGCAGCACGGAGACGTGGAAACGGTCTCTCTATAAACGTGTCACAATTGTGATGAGTAATAACGGAGAAGATTCAGGTGTGATCCAAAGCCTCGACCATGTGACTGTAGTAACGACGGACTGTAATTCCTTCGACATCGTCGGCAATCGCCTGAAAAATTTAGGGTCGCCTGAAGGATGTCTTTGAAAACCGAAGAAGTCACTGCATTTGACTAGGCGACATTTACCCAAGTCATGCCGATGCTGATCATCTGACCGATCTACTGGCGCCATGTTCGATCCTGGCCCCTCGAAGCGCCCGGTCATGCTTCGGCCGCGACCCCCGTACTTGCTGCATCCAATTCGCAGGCTGACCCGATTGCCTGGGGTGGTGCGACATAAGATCAGGAGGTAAGTTGGCCCGCAGTGAAGGCCGCCCACAACCTGAACCCGTGAGACTTGCCCCCCTACTGCGGTGGGCTGGCTGGTGGACGAATCGCGCCCCCGTCTGCTTGGTATGCCGTCTGCCGAGGCCCATCATCGGAAGCCGCTTACCGCGTCGATGAGAGATGATCATTGAGGAACCAAATAAGAAATAGCTTCATTTGCTCTGATAATCCTTATTCCTTGGTAGTTACCCAGCACTAACAGGTCGCTATCGCCGGATACAATCAGATCAACTTGTCCACCGATGGCCGCAGCCAAAACTTGATCATCGTCAGGATCTCTGCTGACAGAATTTGTCAGCGCAACAGGTTTCACTAACTCCACCAGATCGGCATAGCCTTCAAACAACTCTTCGTCCGTTAAGAAAATCTCTATCATCTTCTTTTTGAACTTCGGACGTTGCAATACTTCCCGAAGTTCATCTAGTAAAGCTTCCGTGCTGATTAACTGGATTCGCCCCAAGGCGGCTTCGTCTATTAACTGCCCAGGAACTCCCTGCCAAATCAGGCCGGAGACGGCAGTGTTTGTGTCAAGAAGTAGCCGCAAGCCGTTTAGACTTACGATAAGCGGCGATCTCCTCGTTTATCTCCTGCTGAGTCATTTCTTTCGATTGATTATTCGCAAGAGCAATTCTGGCCCTTTGCCTGGCCTTTTGCATGCGAGCAATGCACTCGGTAGCTGCCTTATCCCGTAAAGGCAGACCGCCAGCCGTGCCGATGGCGTCGGTTGAGCCTGCAAGAAGTGCGGGTGTCATGGCGGCTTGAGTTGCTTCCCACCACCCCAATAAACAGGCACTGCCTGCTTATTGGGGTGGTGGTGGTGGTATTTGGCTGAATACGTTCGGTTTTATCCGGTCCGTACATTAACGACCCTAACAGGTTTGGCAAAGTTATTTTGGTGAGCCTTTAACCAAGCGTCGTAGTGCGCTTTGGTAAAAGTCAGCACTTGCTTAATTCCGCCATCAGTAGTGGGCGATACCAGGATTTGCCTCTATGGCTGGTGTATAGGGCTGCTTCTGGCTTTCACTGACTCAGGGCAGGCCCAGTCGATCGGCCAAGCCTGCCCGTATCCCGGCCGGTATCCCTGCGGGGCTTGACCGTATCCCCTGGCCTTGCTTGCTTACTGCAGTAGTTCAGTAGGTCATGCCTTGCTGATCGCAGTCCTGAACCAAAAAGGCGGGGTGGGGAAGTCCACCACCGCCGTGCACCTGGCCCGCTGGCTGCAGCTGCAAGGGCGAGCCGTGCACCTGGCCGACCTTGACCCCCAGCAGACTTCGAGCGTCTGGCTGGCGGCCGCCGAAGGATTCGCCATCCCCTGCAGCGCCATCCCCCCCGATTCGGATTCTGTTCTGGAGCAGCTGCCCCCCTTGCTCGAAGGGGGCCGGGTGGTGGTGGTGGATGGCCCCGCCGGGCTGAGCGATGCGACCCGGGCCGTGATGCTGCTGGCCGATGTGGTGCTGACCCCTGTTCAGCCAGCCGGGGCCGATCTGCGGTCAGCTGTGGAGGTGCTGCGGCTGATCGCCCAGGCCCGCAGGATTCGCGGGGGGCCACCCGATGCCGCTGTGTTCCTAAACCGCGCCACAAAGGGAACCCGGCTGCTGACTGAGGCCCGGGAGGTGCTGGCCGGGCTCGAAGGCTTCCGGGCCCTGGGCCAGGCCATCACGCAACGGCAGGCCCTGTCCGATTGCTTCGCGCAAGGGGGGACCGTGTTCGAGCCCGGCACCGGGCCCCCGCTCGAAGCGGCCGGCGAATATGGCCGGCTATTTGCTGAGCTACTGAACCTCTGAGCGCCTGCTTTGCTGCTCTACTGAACCCATCAACCATGCCCGCCCGTAAGCCCCTGCTCGCCGCCGATGCCGCCGCCTTTGTTCGGGGGGATGCCCCTGCAGCACCGGCCCCCCAGCCCCCAGCCCCATCGCCTGCCGCGGCCCCTGCTCCAGCTGCTGCCGATGGAGAAGCCCGTGTCCGGTTCACGGTTGACCTTCCCCGATCACTGCACAAGCGCCTGAAGCTCGCCGCAGTGGATCGTGAGCTGCCGATGACCGACCTAGCCCGGCAGGCCCTGGGCGAGTGGCTTGCTTCGCGGTCCTGATGCCGTTCCTCTTTACGGCGGCCCACGAGCGTTCGTGTTAATCGCAACAAACGTCATCGCTTCACGGATGCGGCGGCGATTGATACGGCGATACACGTAATGAGCATTAGCCACAATGTGGTAACAATCCAGTTAGGGCTTGCGCTAAAGACGAGGCTAATTGTTTTGTACAGATAGATCATTGTATTCTCCATTTTTATGATTGGCCGTTTAATACGGCAATGGGGTTTTACCCATTGCCGTATCTATTTAGATGGCCTCAACTTGTCTTTAACCGCTTTCCGCCGATAGCCGACCTAGCCCGGCAGGCCCTGGGCGAGTGGCTTGCTTCGCGGGGCGGATCGCCGCGGCCACTGATGCCTGCCTCGCTTGCTGACTTGCTGAACTACTGCACCACGTAACGAACCGGCCCCACCCCCATCTTGTACCACCCTCTACCGTCGTAGCCTGTTGGTACACCGAAGGGATGCGGCCGTGGAACTGATCGCCTACTACCGGGTTTCAACCGCTCGCCAAGGTGAGAGCGGCCTAGGTCTTGAGGCCCAACGCTCGAAGCTCCA
>CANGZM010000079.1 GCA_947458155.1 Synechococcaceae cyanobacterium
CACGAAGCTGCAAACATTTGTTCATGGCTGGCCGGAGGCCCTCAGGGCGAGCCGTAACCTTCCAAAGCCCGGCTCACTCCCGTGACATGACAGTGACCGCCAGCAGCGGCAGCACCAGGGTCACCCCTCAGCTCTACGACACTCTGCCGCTCTCGAGTGTCCGGAAAGCCGAGCAGCAGGATCGCTTCCCCGATGGGAGCGAGCTGCAGACCCTCATCACCTTCTTCCAGAGCGGCCAGACCCGGGTGGCAGCCGCCCAGAGGCTCTCCGAAAATGCGGCCGAGATCGTCGCCAAGGCGGCGAACCGCATCTTTGCTGGGGGAACCCCTCTCTCCTATCTGGAATCACCACTGCCCTCCGCTGGTGTCTCGCCAGGCGCAAACGAGCCCCTGGCCGCCGACCAATCGGCGTTCCAGCAATCGGTGCGAACCTTTGTGGGTGCCAAGGCCGGACGGGGGGGCAACCTGCTCGGACGGCTCCTCGAAGGCGCTTCGGGAGACGCGGACGTGCGGGTCGTGCTGCCCCCAGGCTTCAGTCCGATTGCCGTGGGTCGCTACGGCACCGAACGGATGAAGAAATCCGTGCGCGACCTGGCTTGGTTCCTGCGCTATGTCGGTTACGCAGTCGTTGCTGGTGATCCCAGCATCCTGGCCGTCAATACGCGCGGCCTCAAGGATGTACTCGAAAAAGCCTGCTCCCTGAGCGCCACCAACGTGGCCCTGCAGGAGATGCGGGCCGCTGCTGCCTCCCTGTTCCAAGCAGAGCCCGCCGCCCGCCAGTTGGTGATCGATTGCTTCAACGTTCTACTCAAGGAGCTTGAAGTTCCCACCCCCTCGGCCCGACAAAGGCTCGGCAGCCCGGTCAATCAAGGCTTGCAACTGCCGGCGATTTATGCCCTCTCCGCCCAAGGGGCCCAGCGCTTTGTGATGAAGCCTGGCCTGACAGGGGCCCAGAAAGCCGAGGTGGTTCGAGCGGCCTATCGGCAAGTCTTTGAAAGAGACCTGGTCAAGGGTTATTCCCAATTGGTCTGCCCTGTTGAAGCCACCCAGCTCCGCCAAGGCCAGATCTCCATGCGGGAATTTGTGCGTGCCTTAGGTCGTAGCAAGGAATATCGACAACAATTCTACGGTCGTTTTTCCAACAGTAGAGTCGTGGAACTGGCATTCCGCCATTTCCTTGGACGGGGCGTGAGTTCCATAGAAGAATTCCGCAAATATTTTGCAATCGTCAGCGCCAAAGGCCTCAATGGCTTGGTCGATGCGCTTGTTAACAGCATGGAATATGCCCGGACTTTTGGTGAAGAAACTGTTCCTTTCCTGCGGGACTTGGGAGAAGACGCCCAAGAAAGTGCCGGATGGGGATCGAATCGCAAGTTATTCCGTTTCAGTGCCCCATTTGAAGGAGCACCTCAATACATCACTCTTTACGCCTCCTACCGGCAACCCTTCCCCGATCAACATCCCTATGGCGGCGGCAATGATCCATTGGCTCTAAATTACGGCGCCATTTTCCCCTCCGGAACAGCCTCCGTGGCCACTCGTGCGGCCGCTTTCGGCTACGACACGCGACGCATCCTGATTGGTAACGGTCTAAGCCAGCCCGGCCAGATGAACAGTGTTCAGTTCCGCAAGGCCAGCCCCCGCCGGGTGGGCCCCAAGGTGGTAAGGCTGCAGCAGATCTCCACCGGCGGCAACTCGGTACCTCGCCGCGGTGGCCAGCCCAGCATCCGGGGGACAGAAGCTTCCACGCAGGCCGTGATCCGGGCGGTTTATGCCCAAATTCTCGGCAATGCCGGTTATGCAGGTGAGCGCAACACCGTTGAGGAAATCAAACTAGAAAATGGCGATATCAACCTGCGTGAATTCATACGCCAGGTGGCCCGTTCCAACGCCTTCCGACGCCGGTACTGGAGTGGTCTCTATATCTGCAAAGCGATTGAGATTATGCACAGGCGCCTGCTAGGGCGGCCCACCTTTGGGCGTTGGGAGATCAACGCCTATTTCGACACCGCCGCTCGCCAAGGCTTCTACGGCGTAGTTGACGCCATGATCAACAGCTCTGAATATAACGAATGCTTCGGTGAGGACACCGTTCCCTACGAACGCTTCGTCACCGCAGCCGATCGCAATGCTCGCAAGGTTCCAGCCCTGCGCCGTGCCTTCGACCCCTCCAAATTTGTTGATCTCACCCCCGCCAGCCGGCCTGATGTTCCCCAGACAACCGCGCTGCGCACGGTTGCCGACACGGTTACCCGCAACCTTCCCCAGCGCCGTCCACCTGTGGTCGGCCCCTGGAGCGCCCAGCTTGCTGGTGGCGAATCCATGGCGCCTCCCCGGCCAGCAGCGTCGGGTCCCGAGAGCCTGAGACAATCTCCAGTCCCATCGCGATCCTGGCGTCCCTCCCCCAGCAACGGCGCCGCCGTAGCCTGGAGCAGTGGAGTAGCGGCCTCCACCACGGCCGCACCAGCGCGAAGCGTGGCTGCGGCTGGCGCCCGCATCATTGGTAGCTGGACTGCGAACGTGGGCCAGGGACTAGCCAGCGGCATCGCCCAAGCGCCAGGGGCGGCCATGGACAGGGCGTTCCGACCCGAGTCACCCCAAGGATTCCGCCGACGCCAGAGCCTCAGCCGACCTGTCCGCCTCCTAGCGGCCCCAGAACGGGATCAGGTCGCTGAGGTCATCAGTGCTACCTATCGCCAACTTCTCAATCGCGATGTCTATGTGGCAGAACGGTTGAGTGATGCTGAATCCCAATTAAATGATGGCCAAATTGACGTGGCCGGTTTCGTAGCCCTTGTGGCCAGCAACGACCTGTTCCTTAATCGCCTCAACCAGCTTGCCCCCCTGCGAGCCGCCTCAGGTGCCTATTTGGCCCTCTTGGGTCGAGCTCCCCAGCCGGTCGAAGCCAGTCGCTTTTTGGCAACCCGCGTGCGCTCCGGGCTGCCAACAGCGATCGCCGAAATCCTGGACAGCCCTGACTACGCCTCTGCTTTTGCCCGAGATACTGTTCCTTACTGGCGTGGCCTCGAGACAAGCAATGGCATCCCCTTGGCAACAGTGAATAAAACAGCAGCTCTGTATGGTGGTAACGCTGCTCTCAAGCCAAACCCCAAATTAGCTACCTAAATTAAAATCGCATTCAGAAAATTTACTGCCAGCCCTATTTGGCTTTGAACTGCGATAAGCCCCTGCTTTTTCAAGCAGGGGTTTTTTGCTGATCGAAAAGCAGCCGATGCAAATAACATTTTTCCTAGGCGGGTCCCACCAAACCCAGCCATCCACACACCACCAAATTGCCGCCGGGGGAAAATCAGACTAAATCATGGCAAAACCATTGCGCCCCAATGGCTCTCCGGCAGAACACAGCCGTGAAGAACTGTTACCGCTGCTGCGGCCAGCGCACGCCTCTAACGCAGAATGATTCGGCTGACGGGAACCCGTCAGCACCCTTACCCACTGGATACCGGTCTCCTTAACGGTGACCGCTTGTTTCGAGGCAGAACTGCATGAGCATCGTCTCCAACTCGATCATCAACGCGGACGCCGAAGCCCGCTACCTCAGCCCTGGCGAACTCGACCAGGTCAAGTCATTCGTGGCTGGCGGTCAACGTCGACTGCGTGTCGCCCAGGTCTTGAGCGAAAGCCGGGAACGCATCGTCAAGCAGGCCGCAGGCCAGCTTTTCCAGAAGCGTCCCGACGTCATCTCCCCCGGCGGCAACGCCTACGGGGAAGAGATGACCGCCTCGTGCCTGAGAGACATGGACTACTACCTGCGTCTTGTTACTTACGGCGTCGTTGCCGGTGACGTGACTCCGATCGAAGAAATCGGAATCATCGGCGCCCGCGAGATGTATCGCTCTCTTGGGACCCCCCTTGAAGCGATGGCAGAAGCCGTACGTGAAATGAAGGCCGTGGCCACCAGCATCCTCACTGGAGCCGATGCCGAAGAAGCCGGTTTCTTCTTCGATTACCTGGTAGGCGCGCTCGCCTAAGGCCCAGTCCCACCCCTTCATCGCCACCAAACGGATCAATGCAAGACGCCATCACCAACGTCATCAATCAGTCAGACGTCCAGGGTCTTTACCTCGACGGTTCCTCCATGGGACGCCTTGAACAATATTTCGCCAGTGGCGAAATACGGGTCAGGGCGGCCGCCACCATCAGCGCGAACGCCTCGGCCATCATCAAAGAAGCCGTCGCCAAGTCTTTGCTGTATTCGGACATCACCCGTCCGGGTGGCAACATGTACACCTGCCGTCGCTATGCGGCCTGCATCCGAGACCTCGACTACTATCTGCGTTACGCCACCTATGCCATGTTGGCTGGTGACACGTCGATCCTTGATGAGCGCGTCCTGAATGGTCTCAAAGAGACTTACAACTCCCTTGGTGTGCCCATCGGTGCCACAGTGCAATCGATTCAGGCAATGAAGGAAGCGACAGCCGCACTTGTCGGACCTGACGCAGGTCGTGAAATGGGCGTTTATTTTGACTACATCAGTTCCGGCTTAGGAAACTGATTTTTCCTCCTTCTGAGCTCAAGCGGCCCCGTCTAACGAGGAATCATCTCCATGCGTCTCTTCAAGATCACAGCCTGCATCCCTTGCCCTGAAAAATCCCGATCCCAGCGGGAAATCCATAACACCTACTTCACCAAGTGGGTTCCTTTTGATAGCTGGTTTGCTGAACAACAGCGAATCATGAAACAGGGGGGCAAGATCCTGAAGGTTGAGCTGGCCGCGGGCAAACGTCAGCAGAACGTCGGTATTTAGCGAATTTGAACCTTCCGCTTCTCATTCCATTCCCTCCACCCGACCTCAAGGTCGGGTTTTTTTGTTGGCAGCCAGCAAGCATTTTGTCTGAAACAACTCGACAAAACAGGCCACGTCGCGCCTAAATAGGCAAACAACGTTACGCCAGAAGGCCCTTGCCCCGACCGCCCGCCCAATCAAAAGTGCCGCGTTCCGGAGATTTCGCTGAATCCCTTGGCCGTGACAACCAATTCAGTCTTGCTAACCCGACATCTGGGGCTGCCACAGGGGCCACTCAGCCGCAGGGGCTGCTGCCCCTGCCCTGGCCCTTCTGGTCTGCCGAAGCTAGGTTGCTTCTGGGGCTGATCGCCCTTTGGAGCGTGCTCGGTCTTTTTGTGCTGTCCTCGGCCAGTTGGTGGGTGGCAGCCCAGGAAATGGGCGATGCGGCTTATTACATCAAACGTCAATCCCTCTGGTTGCTTGCCAGCTGGGGGCTTTTCTTGCTGGCCCTCCGCACGTCGATGCGTCGTTGGCTCGCCCTTGGGGCTCAAGGTCTGCTACTGGGCACCCTCTTGGTTGCCGCTACCTTGGTGGTTGGCAGCACGGTGAATGGGGCTAGTCGTTGGTTGGTGATCGGGCCGATCCAACTCCAACCCACCGAACTGGTGAAACCATTTTTGGTGCTTCAGGGAGCCGTGCTCTTCGCCCACTGGCGGAGAATCGCCCTGGATCAAAAGTTGCTCTGGCTCAGTATCTTCGGCGTTCTTATCTTGCTGGTTCTGAAACAGCCCAATCTAAGTACCGCTGCACTGATGGGTCTTTTGCTTTGGCTGATGGCCCTTGCCGCAGCCTTGCCAAAGTTGATGTTGCTAGGAGCTGCCGCCGCTGGGGCGCTGTTGGGTGGAGCCAGCATCATGCTAAACACCTATCAACGACTTCGCGTCGTTTCCTTTCTAGACCCTTGGAAAGATGCCCAGGGGAATGGTTATCAACTCGTTCAAAGCCTTTTGGCCATTGGCTCAGGAGGGGCTTTGGGTTCTGGCTTCGGGCTTTCAACTCAAAAACTGGACTATTTACCAATCCAGACAACAGATTTCATCTTTGCAGTCTTTGCCGAAGAATTTGGTTTCCTTGGTTCTTTGATGCTGCTGCTTTTTCTTGCGGTCTTTGCCTTTGTCGGCCTCAAAGTTGCCCTCGGCTGCGGCAGTCCCCAACAACGGCTTGTGGCGATTGGTTGCACCACGCTGCTCGTCGGCCAGTCGATCCTCAACATCGCCGTCGCCAGTGGAGCCATGCCCACCACCGGCTTACCTCTGCCCATGGTCAGCTATGGAGGCAATTCCCTACTGTCGAGCCTGTTTCTGGCCGGCTTACTTGTGCGCTGCGCCCTCGAAAGCCAGGGTCTGGAATCCGCACGGCCCAAGCGTCGGCCTGCCGCGGGCCCCAGATAGGCTGGCAACCTTGCTGCTCGCCTTGGCAATGCCCAGCCTCGCCCTGCAGTTTGCCGATCTGGCACGGGGCAGCGAACAACTCCTCCAGGGCAGCCTTGCCCATCCAGGTCCGCTCACCTTTGGAGCCGTTTTCGCTGGTGGACTGCTCACCAGCCTGGGCCCCTGCTCGCTTTCCTTGCTGCCCGTGACTCTGGCCTACCTGGCCGGTTTTGCCGACCATTCCCGCGACAAAGGTCCACTGCCGTGGCAGCGCAGTCTGTGCTTCGCTCTGGGAATCGTCATTTCGCTGGTGCTCTTAGGGCTAGCCAGTGGCCTGATGGGTCGACTTTATGGAAGCCTTCCAGATCAGATTCCACTGCTGGTGGCCAGTCTGGCCCTTTTGATGGGACTCAACCTGCTTGGTTTCCTGCCCCTGCGCCTCCCTGCCGGCCCCGATCCAGAGCGGTGGCGCCGGCTAGTTCCGGCCCCTCTGGCTCCCCTGGCTGCCGGTCTGGCCTTTGGTTTGGCGGCCACACCCTGCACCACCCCAGTGCTTGCGGTGCTTCTGGCCTGGATGGCCGAGACCGGAAAGCCACTGGTAGGCATGCTGCTGCTCACCAGCTTTGGGGCCGGCCAGGTGCTGCCCCTGCTGCTGGCTGGCACGGCGGCGGCCACCCTTCCCTCCCTGTTAAAACTGAGGCAAATAGGTCAATGGGTGCCACCTATTAGCGGAGTTGTTCTACTCGTGACAGGTGCCCTCACCCTTGTGGCCCACCTGGCATGAGCGCTTTGTCGACAGCGCTGATGCGCCCTTTGGCCTGGCTCTCCAATTTAAAAGTAGCGATCGGACTGCTGCTGCTTATTGCCCTATCTAGCGGCATCGGCACCGCCATTCCTCAGAAAGAAACCACTGAGTTTTATCATCAACGCTACGATCCAAATCCTTGGCTTGGATTCCTCCGTGGTGACGGTGTTCTGAAGCTGCAGCTTGACCATGTGTATTCCAGTAAGTGGTTTCTGGCCCTGCTGGCTCTTCTGGCCCTGGCTTTGATCCTCTGTAGCTGGCGCCGTCAGTGGCCTGCCCTGCAAGCCTCGTTGCGCTGGATTGACTATAGCCAACCGCGCCAGCTCAGCAAGCTATCTATAGCAGAAACTCTAGAAACGGAGAGCCCAGCAACAGATCTAGATCACCTCGAACAACAATTAAAACAAGGAGGCTGGCAGATTCGACGCCAGCAAGACCGGCTGGCGGCCCGCAGGGGTGTGGCCGGTCGCGTTGGTCCCCTGCTTGTTCACGCCGGCTTGGTCGTTCTGATGCTTGGGGCCAGCTGGGGAGCTCTGGCCGGACAGCGGCTAGAACGCTTTCTAGCCCCCGGCCATGACCTCGAACTCCTCAATCCCCGCGGCCAGACACAATTGACCTTGGCCTTAGACGACTTTTCGATCCGAAGGGATCCAGCCGGTCGGCCTGAACAGTTCACCTCCAAACTGCGCCTGCTGCCCCCTGGGGAGGCTGCCAAGGCAGAGGCTCCCTTAGAGGCCACCATCAGTGTTAATCACCCCCTGCGCCACAAAGGAATCACGCTCTACCAAGCCGACTGGGCCTTGGTCGCCGTCAATCTGCAGATCGGTCGCAGCCCCGTACTGCAGCTGCCACTTCAGGCTTTCCCCCAGCTAGGCGAGCAAATCTGGGGTCTGGTGCTGCCGACCCGGCCGGATGGCAGCCAGCCCGTCCTGGTGAGCCTTGGCAGTGAACAGGGACCTGCCCAGGTCTTCAACGGGGAAGGCCAATTGCTGGCCCAGATCATCCCTGGCGGACCGGCGGTCGACGTGCTGGGCTTGCCCTTGCGCATCGAAAGCGTGCTGGCCGCCAGCGGCATCCTGCTTAAAAAAGATCCCGGCGTGCCCCTCGTTTACAGCGGCTTTGCGATCTCACTGGTGGGCGGTGCCCTCAGCCTGATCGCCACCCGACAGCTATGGGCTATTGCCGAAGGGGAAGGTCCCCAGGGTCGGCTCCATCTAGGCGGGCTCTGCAATCGCAACTTAACGGCCTTGGCGACCGAACTTCCAGCCATGCTGCAAGGATTGAGACCAACGGCAGCTCCCTAAAGGGGCCTGCTTCAACAGGGTTGGCGCTCGCCGTGACTCACCCTCACCACGGTATGGACGTTGCCGCGACGGTTGAAATCGGCAACGAGCTCGATCCAAAGCGGATCGGCTGCCGCGACCAGGTCCTCAAGGATTCCGACGGCCACCGCTTCGTGGGAGATGGGGCGATTGCGAAAACTATTGACATAAAGCTTCAGGGCCTTCAGCTCCAGCACCCTCGGTCCCGGCTGATAGAGCAAGCGCAGAATGGCGAAATCTGGATACCCAGAAAACGGACAAAGACAGGTGAACTCCGGAAGTTCGATCGAGACTTCGTATACCCTTGCCGGCGCAGGATTCTCAAAGGTCAGCAATTGCACTTCGGCCAAGGCCTGAGCTGCCTCTTCGGGGGCAGCCCGTCGCTCAGCGGGCCTTGGGACCGGAAGGGGTGAGGGGGGGGATGACATGGGGGCTTGGGCTAGGGCCGGGGCCAGTGGAGGGGGTGGGGGCTAAATGGTATTTCCATGACCCTACGAAGATCGTTGCAGGCCAGGGGTTGGCAGGCAGCCTGGCAAACGCCCCATTAGCATTTAATACCACGGGGCCCTTGACCCTGGGCCTAGCCATGGCTAGGCAGAGCGCCGATACTGTTTGTGCCGACGCCTCCCAAGCGCATCCAGCTCTGAGAGATTTTCTCTCAAGTGCTTTCTTTCCTGTTATCCAGTCTTCCTCCATGAAAAAAATCGAGGCCATCATCCGACCCTTCAAGCTTGAGGATGTAAAGATTGCCCTTGTGACTGCGGGTATCGTCGGCATGACCGTGACGGAAGTACGCGGTTTCGGCCGTCAAAAAGGTCAAGTGGAGCGGTACAGGGGTTCGGAGTTCACTGTTGAATTTTTACAAAAGCTGAAGCTGGAAATTGTTGTCGATGACGATCGCGTCGATACCGTGATCAACGCCATTCAGGAGGCCGCCCGCACGGGGGAAATCGGCGATGGCAAGATTTTCATCACTGCGGTCGATTCGGTGTTACGCATCCGTACTGGAGATCGGGACAGCAGCGCCATCTGACCAGCCCGGCTCAAACCGGCCGCCTTGGTCCTGCCAGCGTTGTCGCAACGATGGCCCCAATCTGCTTGGGATCCACTTCTGATGTGGCTTGATCCAAATCCACCAACCAAATTAGATATTCGTGGTTGCCGGCCGGTCCGGTGATGGGCGAAGCCACCAAACCGGCGGCTTTCCAATACTGGGCCCTTGAGGCCTCGATCACCCGGTTGATGGCGTCTTGGTGGGCGAGGGGGTCCCTCACAACACCCCCCTTACCCACCCGTTGCCGTCCCACCTCAAATTGGGGCTTGATCAGTAAAAGTGCTTCCACCCCAGCCCCTGGGGTTGTCGGGGACGGTCTCAACAGGTTTCTGAGGGCCGGCAGGA
>CANGZM010000080.1 GCA_947458155.1 Synechococcaceae cyanobacterium
GGCTGGATTCGAGGGGCAGGTCCAGCACCCGTTCGCGCAGCAGCCGCTCATCGGCCAGCCCCAGGCCAAAGGCCGATAGCACTCCGGCCAAGGGATGCAGCAACACCCGCGTCAGGCCGAGGGCCTCGGCCAGGCCGCAGACGTGCTGGCCGCTGGCACCGCCGTAGCCGCACAGCACCGCATGGTCGATGGCGTGGCCCTTTTGCACCGATACCCGTTTGATGGCCTCGGCCATGCGGGCCGTGGCAATGGCGATGGCCCCCTCGGCTACCTGTTCGGGGCTGTGGCGGAGGCCGCTGGCCGCCTCCAGCTGCCGCGCCAATGCCGCCAGGACGTCTCGTGATGCCTGAGTATCGAGGGGCTTGTCTGCCTGGGGCCCAAAAACCTGGGGGAAGAATGCCGGCTGCAGGCGGCCCAACACCACATTGGCGTCGGTGAGGGTGGCCGGCCCGCCGCGGCGGTAGGCGGCCGGTCCTGGATCGGCGCCGGCGGAGGCCGGCCCCACCCGCAAGCGCTCGCCATCGAAATGGATCAGCGAGCCGCCGCCGGCGGCCACCGTATGGATGGCGACCATGGGCGCCAGCAAGGCAAAGCCGGCCAGCTCGGCCCGCTGGCGCCGCTCGGGGATGAACACCTCGCCAGGGCTGCCGGCGGCGACGTGAAAGACATCGGTGGAGGTGCCGCCCATGTCAAAGCCCACCAGCGACTGGTCGGCCAATCCAGCGGCGCTCGCCGCCCCCAGGGCCCCCATCAGCCCCCCAGCGGGACCGGAAAGAATCGTGTCCTTAGCCAGCAACTGAACCGGATCAATCAAACCGCCGTTGGATTGCATCACCCGCAGGGGACTGGATGCCCCCAGATCGGCACCCAACTGGGCCAGGTATGACCGCAATGGCGGACCCACAAATGCTTCGACCAGGGCGGTATGGCCGCGGGGCACAAAACGGGGGCTGGGGCTCACCTGATGGGAAAGCACCACCTGTTCAAAACCGAAGCTCTGCAGCCATTCGCCGAGACGCAGTTCGTGCAACGGTTGGCGGGTGGCATGCAGCAACACCACGGCGCAGCTGCGACATCCGGCCTGGCGGGCAGCCCGCACCGAGGCGGCCAAGGCGTCATCGAGGCGCAGGGGTTCGATTTCGAGGCCATCGGCCCCCAGGCGCCCGACCACCTCCAGCACCTGCTGGTAGAGGGGGGCGGGCCGGATCGGTTGGAGTGCAAAGAGGTCCGGACGGTGTTGATCGCCGATCAGCAGGGCATCGGCAAAGCCTGTGTTCACCAGCAGCAGGGTGGGGACGCCGCTGCGTTCAAGCAGGGCATTGGTAGCGACGGTGGTGCCCAGCCGCAGCTCCTGGATCAGGCCAGGCGGAATGGCGGCGCCGATCTCGAGAGCCAGCAGCTCGCGGATGGCCGCCACCGCCGGATCCCCCGGGAGCTGGGGTTGGACCGACAGGACTTTGCGCACCACCAGGGGGCCGTGGGGTGGCAAGGCAACCAGGTCGGTGAAGGTGCCGCCCCGATCCACCCAGAAACGCCAGCCGGCCTGCAAGCGCACTGACGCCCCTGGCGCCCTTGAGACTGGGTCGAAATTAGGGCCCCTTTGCAGCGGCGGGGAAGGTTTCTGGAAAAAGCGGCTGATCCCAGCCACCCATCTGCTTCACATTCTGTTACAGTCTTATCAACACTTCGAAACCTTTACGGGTTCACTGTCATGGAAAGCGATTACACCACTGCCATCACCAGCGTTGTTGCCCTCGTTCTGGTCCTGACCGGAATGGTGACCTACGTGCTGACCCGCCCCAGCGACCTGGCCCCGAAAACTCGCTGATTGTTGCGCCAAGGTTCGAACCCTGAACACTGTTTTATTTCCAACAATTTTTGACACCATGACAAACACCCCCGCCAACGACAAAGATTTCAGCGGCAGCGAAGCCGAGATACATATGGAACAGCTCAAACGGGCTGAGCTATTCAATGGCCGCGCCGCCATGCTTGGCATCGTCATCGGCATCATCACCGAGGGCCTGACTGGAGCCGGCATCGCCCACCAGATCGGCCTAGGCCCCCTGGTCGATGGCTATGCCGCCTGCCACACCCAGTTTCTGCCGTTCTGCTTCTGAGCTTTTGCGCTTCTGGATCTGAGCAGGTTTGTCTGATTTGAGCTGTTTTAGTCAGTCAAATCTGCTGTTTCAAAAATGATACTACCTCTTTACGGGCATCTACTTCTTCTTTAGTACGGGCGTCCACACCGCATGGATCATATTGATAAGTAAGTGTGGAATGGCCCTTGCCTTCAAGTTCACGAACTATCAAACGTTGGCCATTCGCAGCGGGGCAGGGCCCAAAGGCCTGCTCTAGTTTGTTGAAGCTACTCCGTTTGCAAATCCTGTCCTTTTCAAAGCGAAGTGCCATTACAGGTCTGCCAATGTCTCCTTTTTTTGCGGCTGCAAGGGCAGGAGCTGAGTAACAGGAGGAAGGTTGCGCCAGCACAGGTGCTGTTATTGGAGATCGGGTGCCGTGATCATTGAGTAACAGCGCCAAGACCATGTTGCCTGTTAAACACATGCCAACGACCCCAACGCCAGCATTGTTGGCGGCCTGGCTTTCGCGGGTAGCCAACTCTTGAATCAGATGCACAATCCTGGTGTCTTTGCCCAGCCAGAGATCCCGCAGTTCTTGGCGGATGCATACTCTGGCGAGGCCAAACCAGACGTTGTCATCACCAGCCCTGCCAAACAGCAGGGGTAAAATCACCTTAAAATCTGCCTTGACGAAAAAGTCGCCAAGTTCAAAGGTTTTATCGGCTAGGCCTGGCAGCTCATGGAGCAGAATCAGCGGTGGGCCCTCACCCCTGACAAACAATTCAATTTGGCCTTGGTCTTTAGAAACAAACAATTCGGGCCTGAAATCCCAATACTGGTCGGGGTTAGCCATGGGGTTGATTCGTGAAATTTTGCACGAAAGTGATGATGGATTGGTAATCTGGCTAATTCAATCTAAACGCGCCATGGTGTGGCGATCCGATCCACCCCTGGGCATAGAAACCGGGCAGGCCCAAGATGTCCGGCGAAAATGAAGTTGGTCGGTCGGCGACAAGCTCGTTTCTGCAGAACTGGCCGTAGGTGCGCCGCGCCTGCGCCTTGCGTGCTGAGCCGCTACTGCAAGAGTTTGAGGAGGCTGCCTGGGCAAGGCAAGGAGCGAGCCGGCCAGAACCCTGCCCATTTCCAAGTACAGTTGTGGGTACAAACGGTGAACAGTACGCACCATGGCTGCCAAGACCGAGCGCCTGGCCCTACGGGTGAGTGACACCTTCCTTGATGGCCTTGATCAGCTCTCTAGCGAAGAGCAGGTCAGCCGCTCAGACATCATCCGCCGCGCGGTGGCCCTCTATGCCTTTGCCCGAGAGGAGGCCCGCAGTGGGCGCAAGCTGGGATTCTTCACCGAGGAAGGTGATCGCCAGATCGTCAAGCAGGTGGTCGCCCTGTGATCCAGGACGGGGAGGAGCGCTCTTCGCCCCCGTCGGTACCGATCGACCAGTTGGTGGCTGCATTCGAGCACTTTGATGCGATCAAACAGCGGCCAGCGGATCCGGCAGAGCAACTACATCGCCGGCGCATGGCGTGGTTAGTGGCAGGTTTGGCTAGCACTGCAGTGGTATCTGTGCTTGGCCTGTCGGCCTGGATCGCCCTGGATCGGGAAAACCGCTATAGCGACACGATGCAGCAGACCGCCGGAGGGGCCCTGCTTTCGCTGACCTCGGCCTTGGTCGGCTATGCCGTCAAGCGCTAGCCAGTCAAGCGATCGCCAGTGCCCGCCACATCAGCGTTTCCGCTTCTGCCAGCCGATTGGTGTCCTGCAGCAGCCCGGCCAGGTTGTTAAGACATGCAGCCCCATCAGGATTATCCTGGTCGTAGCTGGCCTCAGCGATCTGCAGGGCACAGCGCAGCAGCGGCTCCACTTCGCTGTAGTCGACTTTGTTTAGCAGCAATAATCCCACCTGGTTCAATACCTTTGCCGTTACTCCAGCTACCCCAGCCCCAGACGCAAAGCTGGCCACCGCCTTGGCATGGGATTCCAACGGCTCCAGCACCGGCCAACTGCGCACATCCTGCGGATCACCAGCAAAGGCCGCATCGATCCAGGCCAAGGCGGCTGCCAATTCATGGGGCACCTGCGCCAACTCCTGCCGCAGCCGCGTTACCTCCTGCACCAGGCGATGAACCACAAATGTGGGTGCCTCGCCAGAGCGATTCAGCAGCGATAAACCCTCCAACTCCACCAGCGATCAAAGGCCCCGTCAGGATTCGCCTCCTCCCCGGCAATGGGCACCTCCAACAGGCTTTCGGGGATCGGCGCTGGCGAAAGCCAGGCCAGCCGGCGCAGCAGCGAGCGGGCCGCCTCGCCCAAGTGCTCAAAGCTGGTGAGCCAGGTAATCGCCAAGCTGGCGGGGTACTGGGTGAGGCGCGGTTCATTCCAGGCCAGCACCTGGGCCCGACGCTGCTGCCACTCGCTGCGGTAGCCGGCAAAGCTGAGCCGGCGCTGGCTGATGTAGGCGCCGGCCTGATCCAGGGCCAGGGCGAGATGGCCCAGATCTTCGCCAATCAGCAGGGCTGTGGCGGTGTCATCTTGGGCCGCCCGGCGTTTGCCGTCGGTGCGCTCCAGCAGGAAGGCGGCGGCGGCATCATCTGGCGCCAGCACGTCTACATCATGCACCTGCACAGAGGCACTCCAATTGCGCAGCCGCTTGGTAATCAGCACCTGGCCGCCGCTGAGTTGGTTCAGCAGCGATTTCGCCGCCGTTGCGGCGTCTTCGTTGTCGACGTTGTCGAGGATCAACAGCCAGCCCGGATGGGCAGCCAGCCAGTTGATCAGCGCCTGGGCCTGGGCTGGCTGCTCGGTCAGGGCCTTCTCGCTTAAATCCAGGCCCCGCTCGCCGCAAAGCCCGGCCAGGTTGCGCTCGAGCGCTGCCGGGCTATCGGCCAGCACGTACAGCACAGCGCAGTGGCGGCCCAACTGGCGCCAGGCCTGCTCGATCGCCAGGCGCGACTTGCCCACCCCGCCCTGGCCCACCAAGGCCACCGCGGGTGCAGCAACACCGGCGTGTTCTGCAATGGGTCCCAGCATGGTCTCGATCTCGTTCAGCAGAACCTGCCGGCCCTTGAACAGGCTGCCGAGGCTGGCGTAGGGCAGGGTTTGCGAGCGCTTGCTCAGGCCCCGCACTTACCAGCAGGTCGAGCACAAAAGACCGCAACACCTCGGCGGCAAGGCGCTCGTGGCCCCTGAAGGGCTCGCCGGGATAGCGTTCGACCGATTTGAGGCGGTCCAGGTGGGCTTGCTGCAGCGCCTGTTGGGCTGGGTCCTGGAGGTAGCCGCCATCCCGCCCTGCCCCGGGCGTGGGCGTGGCGATGAACAGCCTCTAGCCATGCAGCAAGGCCAGCCAGGCTTCCCACTGGGTGTAGGGGAGCACGGGGCCAGCAGCTTGCAGAAACTCAGCCAAGGGCAGGCGCGTCGCCAGATCGGGATAGCGCTCTTTGATCGCCGTTAGCGAGGGAGCCTCGGCCGGTGAGCCGGTCATATCGCCCACAAGGTGGATCACGCCATCGCAACCCTTGATGTAGTCATCCAGCATCGCCAGGGTTTCATTGCCGCTGACAATGAAATCCTCCTGGACCTTCAGCTCCACATTGGGGCGCGTCAGCCCGTGGCGCAGTCGCTCGCGATAGCTGCCAAACTCGGCACTTACCTTGGAGAGGAACAAGCTTCACCTGAGCCAAACTTCCGCCAGCGGTAACGATCCAGGCAGACAGGCAGACAGGCAAGGACCACTGAACCAATACCCGCAGCCCCTGGTTTGCACATCCGCTTACAATGCGATACAAGTCTGGCAGCCCCAGCCGCCGATCGCCAAGGGTGTCACCAACCCAACGCTGAGCTGTCAGCATGATGACAGCTTCAGCTGAACTTTCAATCATAGTTAGATACGCAGGGACCTAATTAAGAATTGATTCGTCCTTCCAATTTCACTTTTCTTGTAGGTTTTCCATGTCAGTCAATCAACTAGCCCAGCTCAATCTTGCCGCCATACCCGATCCTGCCGGCGGTTACTATCCCTCGCCGAGTGCCTGGGAAGACCAAGTTTTCTATTTCTTGATGCTGGATCGCTTTTCTGATGACAATGAGCAAGCTTATCGCGATATCCTAGGCAATCTGGTGACCAGTGGCAAGACTCCCCTGTTTCAACCTGGTGATCGAGGCAATGCTGTTCAAAATGAAACTGCAGCAGCTAAATGGCGGCAGGCAGGTGGACGCTATGTCGGTGGTAATCTTAAAGGATTGACCAGCAAGATTGGTTATTTGAAGCGTTTGGGGGTTACGGCAATCTGGATTAGCCCGATCTTTAAGCAGGTCAAGTTTCAAGATACATATCATGGCTATGGTATCCAGAACTTTCTGGAGGTGGACCCACACTTTGGTAGCCGCGATGACCTGAAAACCCTGGTAAAGATAGCCCATCAGCAGGGAATCTACGTGGTATTAGACATCATATTGAATCATACAGGCAATATCTTTAGCTATGACGCTGATCGCTACCCGACATCAAGCGGTAGTTTAGATCCACGTTGGGATGGCAAGCCCTACAAGGTCAAGGGCTTCAATGACGAGAAGGGAATTGCTTCAATTGCATTTCAGCTAACCGATCCGAACAACGCGGCAACATGGCCCAAGCTCGATCAAGCCGTTTGGCCAGTTGAATTTCAAAATCCGACATTTTATCGCCAACAAGGACGCATTAATAGTTGGGATAATTATCCCGAATATCTTGAAGGTGACTTCTTTGATTTAAAGGATGTTCAACATGGCCAGGGAGAAACTAATACTTATCAAGCTTCAGAAGCTCTTAATGCCATGTGCAAAATCTATCAATTTTGGATTGCCGATACTGATATTGATGGCTATCGTATTGACACGGTAAAACATATGGATCCTGGCGCCACCCGTATCTTCGCTTCCTCCATTCATGAATTCACTCAAAGCCTTGGCAAGGAAAACTTTTATTTGATTGGTGAAATTACGGGGGGTCGCAAAAATGCTTTCGATACCTTAGCAGTAACTGGCCTAAATGCTGCCCTGGGCATTGATGATATCCCCGACAAGCTAGAGTATATGGTCAAAGGCTATCGTAATCCCGTAGAGTATTTCAGCCTATTCCGCAACTCATTATTGATCAACAAGGATTCCCACACCTGGTTTAAAGACAAGGTTGTAACCATGTTTGATGACCACGACCAAGTACGCAAAGGCGAAAATAAAGCAAGATTTTGTGCCGATCCTGATGCAGCTAAAGTTATCTTTAATGCCCTGGCCCTAAATGCCATGACCCTGGGAATTCCTTGCATCTATTACGGGAGTGAACAATGCTTTGATGGCAATGGTAAGGGCGATGGGGCTGATCGCTACCTGCGAGAATCAATGTTTGGTGGAGACTTTGGAGCGTTTGCCAGTCAAGGCAAACACTTCTTTGACGAAAGCAATCCTGTTTATCGACAGTTAGCTGAGGTTCTCAGCATCCGTCAAAACAACATCGTGCTCAAGCGTGGACGCCAATATCTACGAGAAGTTTCCGCAAAAGATGATGGGGTTCAATTTGGTTTGCCAGCCATGGTGGCTGGACAGATTCGCTATGTGGTCCCCTGGTCACGCATCTTTAATAGCAAAGAAGTGCTGCTGGCAATCAACACTAACTATTCCCAAGCAAGCACTGCCTGGGTAACCATCGATGACACACTGCATCAAAGCGGCGAGCAGCTCACCTGCATCTACTCCACTGACAGCAACCAAGTGGGGCTAGACACCAAGGTCGAACTCCGCAATGGTAAATCGGTGCTCCTTACTGTTCCTGCTGCTGGCTTCGTCATTTACGAGTGAAGCCAGCTCTTGAAGCCCTGCCACGGCTGCCAACCAAAGCAGCCGTGGCAGGCTTCAAACCAGGTCCACCCAAGGCAGCGTCAATGCCCATTCCCCAGCCCCCTAGTTTCCTGGTCTTGATCGAACGGTTCGAACGCAGCCTGGCCAGGGTGCTGGCAGCCCTGTTGATTGTGGTGCTGACCGTCAGCGTTGCCCAGCTCTGCCTGGGCACCGCCCAGGCGCTGGGGCGCATGGACCAGAATTGGCTCGCAGGCGGAATGCTCGCCCTGCTGGACCAACTGCTGCTGCTTTTGATCGGCCTGGAGGTACTCCAGAACCTGGCTGCCTATCTACGGGATCATTCGATTCACACCGAATTGGTGGTCTTGACGGCCCTCACCGCCGTTGCCCGTAAATTGATCGTGATGCCCCCGGGCCCTGACAAGGATCCCCTGGCCCTAGTGGGTGCTGGTGTCGTGATCGTCTGCCTGGCCATCGCCTACACGCTGCTACGCACCAAGCGATAAAGTAATGGTCATGGCGATGCAAAGGGGAGGCAATGCAACCCAGCGGGGGGCTACTTGCTGACATGATTTCATCATGACCATGACATGCCCTTGATTACATGTTTTTTTAGTATAAATTTTGAGCATTTATGACAAGATGATTTATATACTTAGTCTCCTGTCCACAGCGGCGCATCCGAGTCGAGAACCCGCAGCTTTGACGTTTTTATCCTGACCCAAGCCACAGGAACCGCCTGCTTCAGAGAAGATTTGGTAATACCACTTTATGACCCTTGCTTTTCCCGTGCACCTGAAAGTTGGCTGCCAAATCGAACTTAGCTGTCAGGCCCCCACGCCGCTGCTGGCCTTGGTCCATCCCCACAGCAGCCTGACGGCCGATCTCCAGACCCCTGACAACCTGCGGCTGGTCCCGGACCGCACCATGGAGGTGCTGGCGGATCAGACCGGTAATCGCTGGACACGCTGGCTGGCACCCAGTGGCTCCACGAAGCTGCTGTACAGCACCACCGTGATCTGCTCGGACAGCCCGGATCCGGTGCTGCCCTCAGTGCGCCAGTGCCCGATTCAAGCCCTGCCGATCGATACCTACCGCTTTCTCAACCCCAGCCCCTATTGCGACACTGCTGAGTTGATGCAACTGGCCTGGGCCACCTTTGGCGGCGTCGCCCCTGGCTGGCCGCTGGTACAGGCCATCTGTGATTGGGTGCATGGGCAGATTCGCTTTGATTACGAGGCGGTGCGACCCCACAAGACCGCCAGCGGTGCCCTCGCCGATGGCGCCGGAGTCTGCCGCGACTTTGCCCATCTGGCCATAACCCTGTGCCGCTGCCTCAATATTCCGGCCCGCTACTGCACCGGCTACCTCGGCTATACCGGCATTCCCATAGGTGAGGCCCCCGTTGATTTTTCCGCTTGGTTCGAGGCCTTTCTGGCCGATCGCTGGTACATCTTCGATGCCCGCCACAACTTCCCCCGCAGCGGCCGGGTGCTGATTGCCCGTGGTCGCGATGCCGCCGATGTGCCGTTCCTGCGTTCCTTCGGAGAGCACCAGCTGCTGGGCTTGCAGGTGATCACCGAGCAGCTCGCCCAGCAGTCCGCTGAGCCAGGGACAGCCAACCAGCCAGAAGCCAATGCGCCAGAAGCCAATGCGATCGCAAACGCCAGCCTGAGGATTTGATCAGCAGCCAAGGCCCCTGGTTGGCTCAAACAGGCGTCGCCTTTGTCCATGGGAGACCCTACCGGGCCCAGGCACCAACCTGTTTA
>CANGZM010000081.1 GCA_947458155.1 Synechococcaceae cyanobacterium
AAGACTTGCCGCAGGGGGCGGCCACCAGGGCCAGCCAGCAGCAGATCATCGCCAACCACCTGGGCCCCCAGGCCACTGGCCCGCAAGCGTTCTTCGGACCCCAGCCCCGGCTGCAAACCGATCTGCAGGCCGGCTTCGCTCTGGCGAACAAAAAGGGGTCCACTCAGGTCCAGAACAAAACGAGCAGTGCCTGCTGGGGCAGAACTGCGACGCACTCGCATCAACCGTGCCCCGGGCAGAGCCAGTTGCAACTGGGGCCCTTCGAACGTGACGCGAAACCCAGCCGCCTCCAGGAACGGGGCCGCATCGACCCCCACCTCATCCGCCAAGGACAGCTGGGCCTGCCTTGGAACCGGCAAGGTCGTGCCAAACCACTGCAGGTCGAGACCACCATCGGGGCGACCATTGCTGCTGAAACCCAGCTGGCCTTGTAGTACATCCAGGGGCAACCAGATCTGAGCGCGCGCGCCCCCGACCCCAGGGCGCCAGAGCCAGGCCACCCGCTGCGGCCTGCCGTTAATCAAGATCTGATCACCCCTGCGCTCGCCTGCAATCGCCCGGCGCTGATCCAGGCCGCCAGGCGCCGCAGGCCTGGTCAGGTCACGCCCCCCAGGGAGTGCCGCCGGAAGCGGCGGTAAAGGGGGAGGGGCCGCCTGCACAGGCAGGAGAGCGCCCACCAGGACCGTGGCAGCGCCAAGCCGCCAGGTGCGAATGTCCATCGACCGAACCTCCCCAAACCGCATCCAGGGCGATGGCGAGAAAGTTAGCCCTGATCAGTGGACGGGAGAACGGATCCCTAGGATCCCAACTCTGCTCAGAGGGGGGTTCGTACTCCCAGCTGAAAAAAATCGCCGCCTCACTTGCTTCGAGGCCATCCCGACCCGCTCGGGCCCAGAATCCGCCGCCTGTCCCCCCGGCCATGTACCTTCGCACCCCTCCCGTCTGGCCCCATCGCGACAGTGCCGCCCCGGAGGCGGTGGCCGGCGAGAAGGATGCCTGCGGGGTGGGCTTCCTGGCCCATCTCCAAGGGGTAGCCAGCCCCTGGGTGTTGCAACAGGCCCTGCAGGGCCTCCGCTGCATGGAACACCGCGGCGGTTGCGGTGGTGATGGAGATTCCGGAGATGGCGCGGGTATTCTCAGCGCCATTCCCTGGGGCCTGCTTGAGGCCGTCTGGCCCGCCGCCACAAATTTGAACAAAGGTGTCAGGGGCCTCGGCATGGTCTTTCTGCCCCAGGATCCTGCCCAGCGCGAAACGGTCCGCCAGCTCTGCGAGCAGGAAGCCACCCGATTGGGCCTCGTAAGCCTGGGCTGGCGGCCGGTACCGGTAGACCCCTCCGTATTGGGCCCCATGGCCCGCCAGTCGGCGCCCGCCATTGAGCAATGGTTGCTGCTGGAACCCCAGGCCAATGCCGAGGTCAGCGAAGAGGTTGACGCGGTCGAATCCCTGCTCTTCCGACTGCGACGCCGGGCCGTCGACCGGGCCCGGGAACAACTCGGTGCCGAGAGTGCCAACCTCTATTTCGCGTCGATCAGTTCCCGTACCGTCGTCTACAAAGGCATGGTCCGCTCGGCGGTACTCGACCTCTTTTACGCCGATTTGCGGGATGAGCGTTTTGCGGTGCATTTTGCTGTTTACCACAGGCGTTTCAGTACCAACACGCTGCCCCGCTGGCCCCTGGCCCAGCCCATGCGCTTGCTGGGCCACAACGGCGAAATCAATACGTTGCTCGGCAACATCAATTGGGCCAGTGCGGCCGAAGCCAATCTCGAAGCTGTTTGGGGTGAAGCTGCCAGTGACCTGCGGCCGTTGGTTAATCCAGCCTTCAGCGATTCGGCCAATCTTGATGCGACTCTTGAGCTCATGGTGCGCAGTGGTCGACCCATTACAGATAGCCTGCTTACGCTTGTCCCAGAAGCGTTCCGCGACCAACCAGAACTAGAAGACCGACCCGACATCAAAGCCTTTTATGAATACAACGCTTGCCTGCAGGAGCCCTGGGATGGCCCCGCATTGTTGGTATTCAGTGATGGCAAGACGGTAGGGGCCACTCTCGATCGCAATGGTCTACGGCCGGCCCGCTATTGCATCACCAGTGATGGCTATGTGGTGATGGGTTCAGAAACCGGTGTCGTTGAACTTGAGGAAGATCGCATTCTGGAAAAAGGAAGGCTGGGCCCTGGGCAGATGCTGGCCGTAGATCTGGTCCACCATCGCATTCTGCGCAACTGGGATGTTAAGGAAGAAGCGGCTGCCCGCCATCCCTACAGCAATTGGTTAGCGGAACATCGCCGCGAGTTGGAGGCCGGAGTCTGGCAAGAACAAACCATCCTAAGCGATCTCGAGCTTCTACAACAGCAAACCGCATTTGGTTTCACTGCTGAGGATTTGGAACTGGTCATGGATGACATGGCCGGCGCCGGCAAAGAACCCACCTATTGCATGGGTGATGACATCCCCCTGGCGATTCTCTCCAGCAAGCCCCACCTCCTCTACGACTACTTCAAACAACGCTTCGCCCAGGTCACCAACCCTCCGATTGACCCGTTGCGCGAAAAACTGGTCATGGATCTGGAAATGCATCTGGGACGGCGCGGATCCGCCTTGCGCCCGGACGCCGCCGGAGCCGCCGTCTTGCATTTGGCCAGCCCCGTCCTGAGTGAATCCGAATTGCAGAGCCTCGGCTCCAAGGGTCTGCGCATGACCACCCTTTCAACCCTCCTGGCCGTAGAGGGGGGTCCCTCGGGCCTGGAAGCAGCTTTGAGACGCCTCTGCTTTGAGGCGGAGGCGGCCGTTCGCGCCGACAGCCAGATCCTGCTCCTCTCCGATCGCTGCAGCGGTGGCATCGGCGCTGCCTCCATGGCTATGCCACCCCTACTGGCCATTGGGGCTGTCCATCACCACCTCTTGAGGCTTGGTCTGCGCCTGCAGGCCTCCATCGTGATCGAAACCGGCCAGTGCTGGACCACCCACCATCTGGCCTGTCTGATCGGCTATGGCGCCAGTGCGGTCTGCCCCTGGATGGCCTGGGAAACCAGCCGGCACTGGCTAGCCCATCCCAAGACCCAATCCCTGATCGAAAGGGGCAAGTTACCTGCCTTGACACCTATCAAGGTTCAACAAAACGTGCGCCAGGCCCTAGAAGACGGCCTGCGAAAAATTCTCTCCAAAATCGGCATTTCGATGCTTGCGAGTTATCATGGTGCCCAAATTTTTGAGGCGATCGGTATCGGCGCTGATCTAATTGATCTGGCCTTTTCAGGCACCACCAGCAGGGTGGCTGGTCTCAGCCTCGAAGAACTTGCCAGCGAAACCCTCGCCTTCCATACCAAGGCCTATCCCGAACTCAACCGCACCAAGCTGGAGTTCATGGGTTTTGTGCAGTACCGAAGCGGTGGTGAATTCCACCTGAACAGCCCCGAAATGGCCAAGGCCCTGCATGCCGCCGTGGCAGCGGGTCCGGGTTACGACCACTTCAACACCTACCGCCAACTCCTTGAACACCGACCGGTAACGGCCCTGCGGGATCTACTGGAACTCACGCCCGCCCCAACCCCATTGCCCCTGAACGAGGTTGAGAGTGTCGAAAGCATCTGCACCCGCTTTTGCACAGGCGGCATGAGCCTCGGTGCCCTTTCCCGAGAGGCACACGAGGTGCTGGCTGTCGCCATGAATCGCATCGGCGGCAAGAGCAATAGCGGCGAAGGGGGTGAGGATCCCGCCCGCTATCACCCTCTCCACGATGTCGATGCCGAAGGCCGCTCGACGAAGTTGCCCAGCATCGCTGGCCTGCGCAATGGCGACAGCGCCTGCTCAGCCATCAAGCAAATTGCCTCTGGTCGTTTCGGTGTCACCCCGGCCTACCTACGCAGTGGCAAGCAACTGGAGATCAAGGTCGCCCAGGGGGCCAAGCCTGGGGAAGGGGGCCAATTACCAGGACCCAAGGTAGATGCCTACATCGCCTGGCTGCGCAATAGCAAACCTGGGGTGGCCCTGATATCGCCTCCTCCCCACCACGATATTTATTCCATCGAAGATCTCGCCCAGCTGATCCATGACTTGCATCAAGTGCATCCCAAAGCGAAGGTTTCGGTGAAACTGGTTGCCGAGATCGGCATCGGTACGATTGCCGCCGGCGTTGCCAAAGCCAATGCCGATGTCATCCAAATTTCCGGCCACGATGGTGGCACAGGGGCCTCACCCCTAAGCTCGATCAAGCATGCCGGCAGCCCCTGGGAGTTAGGTCTAAGCGAGGTACATCGCAGCTTGCTGGTCAACGGACTTCGGGATCGGGTGCTGCTGCGGGCCGATGGTGGCCTCAAAACCGGCTGGGATGTTTTGATGGCGGCCTTGCTTGGCGCCGAAGAATTTGGTTTCGGTTCAGTGGCCATGATTGCCGAAGGCTGCATCATGGCCAGGGTTTGCCACACCAATAATTGTCCCGTGGGCATAGCCACGCAGAAAGAATCTCTGCGCAAGCGATTCACAGGCCTACCAGATCATGTGGTCAATTTCTTCCTTTTTGTCGCCGAAGAGGTACGCCAACTTCTCAGCGTGCTCGGCGTCGCCCGTCTCGAAGATTTGATTGGCCGCACCGAACTGCTGCGACCCAGATCAGTCAAGCTCACGAAAACCAGCCGGGTGGACCTCAGCTGCCTGCTGAGCCCAATCCCCCAGGCCAATGATCGTTCCTGGCTGAAGCACGCTGCCGAAGCCCACGGCAATGGGGTGATTCTCGAAGATCAACTCCTGGCCGATCCCGCTGTCACAGCGGCCATAAAGGGCCACGGACACCTGGACAGGAGTCTGAGGATCCTCAACACAGACCGCAGCGTAGGAGCCCGGCTGGCCGGCGAAATTGCCGAGCTACATGGCAATAGAGGCTTCGCTGGGGAGATCAATCTTCAGTTCGAGGGTGCCGCTGGCCAGAGCTTTGGGGCCTTCCTATTGCAGGGACTGAACCTGCGCCTCATCGGTGAAGCGAACGATTATGTCGGCAAGGGAATCAACGGGGGTCGGATCACGGTGATCCCCCCTCCCGCCTGCATCAATCCAGGCGAAAAAGTCATCCTCGGCAATACATGCCTTTACGGTGCCACCGGTGGTGAGCTTTATGCCCTCGGCCGCGCCGGTGAGCGGTTTGCGGTGCGTAACAGTGGCGCCCGCACTGTGGTTGAAGGGGCCGGGGACCACTGCTGCGAATACATGACCGGAGGAGTAGTTGTTGTGCTGGGAACCACCGGCCGCAATGTTGCTGCGGGCATGACAGGCGGTGTCGCTTTCCTGCTGGATGAAGCCGACGGTGTCCAGCAACGCCTCAATCCCGGCACGGTGAGTCTTCAGCCCCTCAGCACCCCTGAACAGGAGAACCTGCTGAAACCCCTGCTTGAAGCCCATCTGGCCCACACGGGCAGTGCCAGGGCGGCGACCATTCTGGCGGACTGGGCCAATTGGAAAACCCGTTTCAAGGTGATCGTGCCCCCCAGTGAGAAAGCACTGGTCGGTTTGGCAACCCTTGAGCCCGTGGCGGTTTAACGGCCTCCCTGTGCCTCTAGTTCAGCGAGGATTTTGACGCATCAGCCCTTGAACCTCACCGGCGTGATAGCTGCTGCGGGTCAATGGGCTGCTGATCACTTGCAAGAAGCCAAGCCCATGCTCACCTTGGTGCCGATAGGCATCAAATTGTTCAGGGCTGACGAAACGGTCAACCGGCAAATGCTTGGGCCCTGGCGAAAGATATTGGCCGATTGTCACGATATCTACCCAATGTCGTCGCAGGTCAGCAAGTACCTCCATCACTTGGGCGTCGGTTTCCCCCAGTCCCACCATCAGGCCTGACTTTGTATAAGTACGGGGCCAACCCAGGTGAACCCTCTGCAGGAGTTCAAGCGAACGGCTGTAAATTGCTTGCGGCCTGGCCTTTCGATACAGGCTCGGCACCGTTTCGATGTTGTGATTGAGGACCTCAGGTGCGGCCTCCATTACAGTCCCTAGGGCATCCCAGTTACCGCAAAAATCAGGAATAAGCAATTCAATCGTTGTGCCGGTAGAGCGCTGCCGCACGGCGTTGACGCAGGCGACAAAATGGCTGGCACCCCCATCGGCCAAATCATCTCGGTTGACCGATGTGATCACAACATGGCGCAAGCCCAGCCGGGACACCGCTTCCCCCAGCCGCTCCGGTTCGCTGGGGTCAAGGGCCCGCACGCTCTTGTCAAAGTCGATGTCGCAGTAGGGGCAGGCCCGAGTACAGCCTGGGCCCATGATCAAGAACGTGGCCGTGCCGCCGGCAAAACATTCGCCGATATTGGGACAACTGGCCTCCTGGCAAACCGTGTTCAGCTGCAGATCGAGCAGCAAATCGGCAACGGCCCCAATGCGCTGCCGCTGGGGGGCTTTCACGCGTAACCAGGGCGGTTTGGGCACGACCGAAGCCATGGAATCCAGGCAGAGGGAAAAATGCCGCCGAAACGGTGCCCCATGCTTTGCCACGGGGGTTGAAATCCTAGGCAAGGCAGTGGCCAGGCTTTGGTTCCACCCCTACCAGCTCGGGTCAGTGCAATGGGAGGATCGTTCGATCCTTTAAAGTTCAACCATCGGGATGTGGCGCAGCTTGGTAGCGCACTTCGTTCGGGACGAAGGGGCCGCAGGTTCGAATCCTGTCATCCCGATTACTCAAGGGCCACGGCTGATTCCCAACCCTCCTCAACCCAGTTCGGCGCCTGGGTATCCCCTTGGCGTTACGAAGCGGCCATCTTTGACATAGCTGGTGCTGTTGCCGATGAGCACCAGGCTCAACATGTCGATCTGCGCGATGGGCAGTTTCTCCAGGGTGGTGAGCGTCACAGCTTCCCCTTGGCGACCAAGCTGGCGGGCAATCAGCACAGGCGTGGAGGGCAGGCGATGCTGAATCAAGAGTTCAAGGGCACGACCCAGCTGCCAATCACGACCCTGCGAACGGGGGTTGTATAAGGCCACCACGAAATCCCCAGCCGCAGCACCCCTTAGTCGGTCTTCAATCACGGGCCAGGGTGTGAGTCGATCACTCAGGCTGATCGTGCAGAAATCGTGCATCAGCGGGGCCCCCGCCCTGGCTGCCGCTAGCTGAAGCGCAGATATTCCGGGATGCACCTGAAAGACGGGGCGATCCTTTGCCGCCAGGCCAAGCCATTGCTCTAGGGCCAGGCCAGCCATCCCATAAATGCCACTGTCCCCTGATGAGATCAGGGCAACACGCAGACCCTGGGCCGCCAGGCCAAGAGCCTCGGCGCAACGGCCCGATTCCTCGGTAAGGCGTCCCTCGCGTCGCACCTGATCCGGCCGGCGCAGGGGCTCCACCAAATCCAGATAGAGGCTGTATCCCGCCCAAACACCGCATCGAGCCAGCGCCCAGCGGCCAGCGCCAGTCAGAAGATCCAAGGAGCCGGGACCGCTACCGACCAGGTGAAGCTCACCACGGGCCGGCCCCCATTGTTCAAGTGCCTCGGCCACCGCCAGGGTGGCGGCGCCCTTTTCCCCTGCTGCGGCATGGGCCACCGTTTTGGCTACTAACAAGGTCGCCCCTGTCCCATCACGTCCAGCCGCCGCGAGCAGGGCAGCCGCCTCGGCGACGCTGGCGGTGCCCATCGCCTGTTGCACAACCCTGGAGGGATGGGGGACTGGTACGTCAGCCAAGGCAGAGGCGGAGAAACAAACCAGCCTCCAGCCATGCCGTTCGCACAGAGCTTGAAGGGCCGGCTCGTCGGCCTTGCGATCGACGGTTGCCAGGCCAGCAACGGCCTGGATGGCCAAACCATGCTTCGGCAAGGTTTCGTCGACAAGCCGTTCCAGAACCGACAATGTGGTGTCCCTTTCACATCCCATACCGAGCCAAAGGGAAGGGGGATGCCAACGACAGCCGCGCCCCAGGCGAGGACCAATCACCAGATCTGGTTCCTTGCCATCTGGTTCAAGGTCAGGGCCAAGCACTTGCACCAGAGCCATAGCTTGGGCGGCCTCGCCCTCCTGCCAAAGGGCCGTGCCGCTCTCCTGAAGCACCCTTAAGGGGGGGCGATCGCGATCTTGGCGAGCCGCCAACATCAGGGCTTGCCAGTCGCCGGCCCCCCGAATCCAGCCCCAGTCGCTGCCAAAGCTATCGAGGCACAATCGCCCCATGGCCGAGCTGCTGCCAGTAATCACGGCCTGTCCACCGAGGAGTGCGGCTAGCTGGCGCGCCAACGCCTCGCCACCCGCCCCGTGGCCACCAAGCATTGGCACGGCAAAACGGCCTTCAGGATCGAGAACAACGATGGCCGGATCGGTGGACTTACTGACCAGCAGCGGTGCCACGAGGCGAGTCACGAGCCCCACAGCCGCTACGACAACAACAGCCGATGCGAGGGGCCATTCCCGGGCCAGCCAATCGGCAGGGGAGATCGGATCCTCAGGCCAGCGGATCTCCGCAAGCAATCCTGCCTGCTTCAGGCGTAGCAATAGGGGATTGGCCTCTTTGGAAAGGGCGAGACCCACCACCCTCGACGGCGTGAACGGCATCTCAGGAAGGCCCCAGTCGGCGGCGAAGTCCCTGGCCCAGGCGAGCCAGCCCCCCCCCTGAAGGAGGCGGAACCATGATTGGATCTAGATCCCCCCCATCCCCAGCATCGGACAGGACATCCTTGAGCTCCTCCAACTCGATGTCCTTGGGCGAAGCGGTGTCTGGCAATGCGGTCGCGGGCCGATCCCGCTCTCGCTCTCGCCGATCTGCCTTAGAGCCCATTGAGCCTGCCTCAGCCAAGGGGGTCTCGGGCTTGGCAGGGCCATCGGGCAGAGGGTCGAGAGGAGGCGTTTCGAGATTGGGTACCGAAAGGGTGAGCGCATCTGCAATGGAGTTAATCGGGTCCGCTGGAGCTGAAGGGTCTGGGCCACTATCCAGCTGGAGCTCCCCTAGCCCATGGCCAAGATCTTCAGGCGATTCACCATTGGCAACCCCCTCAGCGGGAGGTTCTAGCAACCCTTTATTCGCGTCAGTTTGAATTTCATTGTTATCTTTATCTTGCAGCAGAGAAGTAAAGTTTTCGGGCTGGACTGCCATTGAAGGCAATGGCTCTTCCTGCACCTGGGGAACAGGAGTCACGGGGGATGCATTTCCCAGTAATACGGCTAGATCATCAGAATTGATTCGACCACTCAGCCAAGGCGAATTAAATGGCTTCGACGCTTTTGAATCTTCCAAGTACATTTCACTGACGATACTATTGAAAGGAGGGTTAAGTGGTTCCCCCCTTCCATCAACCAGCTCCCATAACAGGGCATTGGCCCCGGAGCGCCAACCGCTGAGCCAGAGAGGAGTCTGTTGATCCACAAGAAAACTTTCACCATTCACAGTGATTCTCAGACGCCAACTGGCATCATCTTGGCGAAGATTTTGCAAAGGAGCATCGATTAAAAGCCAGTCCACCAATACAGGCTGACCCATATTCTTGGAATTAGAGTTCGGAGATGTAACGAACAACTGGGCGCTCCCAAAGGGAGGCACTGCTAAAGGATTGGCCGCAGCACGATGCAGACGAATTTGATCCAAAGCACCATGGCTCTTGATAACCTCTCCCCAAGGCCAAGCTGCGGTCACCGTCAAACGATGACTGCCTGGGCTCAGGGGGGGCATCTCGGTCTGCGTTGCCGTGAGGACCCGTGGGGGCTCTCCATCAAGTATG
>CANGZM010000082.1 GCA_947458155.1 Synechococcaceae cyanobacterium
TGGAGGCCGGCATCCCCGGGCTGCTGGTGGGCCTGGGCTTGCTCGGGAGCGCCTTGAAGGTGGGTCTGGGCCAATGGGCTTCCACCAGTCGGCTGGCCCTGCCCGCCCTGGCGGCGGTGGCCGTCTTCGTGGGTCTGGGGGTTCAGGGACTAACGGACACGATTTTCTTTCGGCCGGAGGTGCAGCTGCTGGGATTGTTCAGCCTGGCCACCCTGTCTGCCGCCGGCAACGAGGCGGCCCACCGCCACGGCTGGGCCGGTGGGGGGGCGAGCGCACCGTGGCGGGACTGATCGCCGGCTTCGATGCCGGCCAGACCCACACCACCTGTCGGCTGGCCCTGGCGGAGTCAGGCCTGGGGGTTGGGATCGACTGGGTGGTCGTGGCGGAAGGACAGGGGCCGGGGGTGAGCCATCTGGCGGCGTCCGGGGGGCCGCAACGCTTCCAGGCGGCCCTGACCCAAAGCCTGGGCCAGGCCAGGGCCAGGCTGGCCCCCGGCGATTGGGGCGATGAATCACTGCCATTGCGGGCGGCGGCCATCGGCGCCAGCGGCATCGAGCAGGGCAGTGGGGTTCAGACCCAGGGGCAGGCCCTGGCCTGCAGCGCCTTGCATCTGCCCCTGGAACGGGTGGTGGTTACCGGCGATGAGCGCACCGCCCTGGTCGGTGCCTTTGCCGATGGGGCGGGCATTGTCGTGATCAGCGGCACGGGCACCATCGCCGTGGGTCGCAACGCCAACGGCCAGGAACACCGTTGCGCCGGCTGGGGCTGGCTGCTGGATGGGGGGGGGTCGGCAATGGACATCGGCCAGGACGGCCTGCGGCTCAGCCTGCAGATGGCCGACGGACGCCGCCCCGAGGGGCCCCTGCGTGCCGCCCTCTGGCAGGGCCTGGGGCTGGAGCCGAGCCAGGCCCAGGCAGCCCAGGCGCTCAAGGCGCTTGTGGTGGCACCGGATTTCGGCCCCGCCGGTTTCGCCCGCCTGGCGCCGCTGGTGGCGGCCCTGGCCAGCGCTGGCGATGCCGACGCCCTTGCCATCCTGCGCCGCAACGGAGAGGTCCTGGCCGCCATGGTGGCGGCGGTGGCCGCGGCCCTGGACTTGGCCGCACCAGCAGTGTGCCCCATGGGGGGGGCGCTGGAGCACCTGCCGGCCTTCCTGGCAGCCTTCCGGGCGGGCTTGACTACCACCGTGCCGGGCAGTCGGTGGACGGAGGCAGCCGGCGATGCCTGTGCCGGTGCCCTGGCCCTGGCGATGGACCTGCTCTAAGCCCTAGTTCAGATGGGTATCGGCCATGGCCGCCAACCGATCGGTCCAGTACTGAACCTGTTCGGCTTCGGCGGCCTCCACCATCACCCGCAACAGGGGTTCGGTGCCGCTGGCGCGCACCAACACCCGCCCCTGGCCGGCCATGGCCGCCTCCGCCTCCGCCACCGCCTGAGACAACGGTTCGCAGTCCTGCCAAGCCAAGCGCCGCTGCCGATCGGGCACCCGCACATTTTCCAGCCGTTGCGGATAGGGCTTAAAACTGCCTTCCATCCACTCGGCCAGGGTCTGGCCACGGCCATGGACCAGGGTCGCCACCTGCAGGGCCGTGAGCAATCCATCGCCACTGAGGCCGTGGCGGGCCGAGAGAATGTGGCCAGACTGCTCGCCCCCCAGGCCGGCGCCTAGGGCCTCCATGGCGGCATGGACGTGCTGATCGCCGACGGCCGTGCGCTCCAGGCGACCGCCGCCCGCCTGCCAAGCCCGCTCGAAGCCGAGGTTGGACATCACCGTGGCCACGATGCGGTCGTCGGGTAAGTCGCCCGCATCGCGGAGGGCCGAACCCCACAGGAACAAGACGTGGTCGCCGTCAACGGTGCGGCCCTGGCCATCGACGGCCAGCATGCGGTCAGCGTCGCCATCGAAGCCGAAACCCATGGCCGCGCCGGTTTGAAGCACCGCCTGGCGCAGGCTTTCGAGGTGGGTACTGCCGCAATCCTGATTGATGCGGGCCCCATCCGGGCTGCCATGCAACACCGTCAGGTCGGCGCCGAGCTCGGCAAAGACAGCGGCACCGCAGGCGGTCGCCGAACCCCAGCAGAGATCGAGAACGATGGGGCAGCCGTCCAGCCGCTGGCCGACCACGCTGTCGATCAAAGATTGGTGGTAAGCCGCCATCAGGTCAGGACGGTGGCTGACGACACCATCGCCGCGGAAGGTAATGCAGGCAGGATTAGCCACCTCAACGGCGGCACCCTGAAAACTCCCATCCCCCCGCAGGCCGGCTTCGATGGCCCGTTGCCGGTCGCGGTCGAGCTTGGCTCCGCCTGGACCAAACACCTTGATGCCGTTGTCCTGGGGAGGGTTATGGCTGGCGGAAACCATCAGGCCACCGGCGGCGCCAAGCCGCCGGATCGTGCCGGGCACCGCTGGGGTGGGGCATAGGCCCAGTTGCCACACTTCACGGCCCGCTGCCGCCAGTCCGGCGCTGAGGGCCGCCACCAGCATCGGACTGCTCAACCGAGAGTCGCTGCCGATGACCACCGGCCCCTCCGACGGCAACACCACGCCGCACCAGTAGCCCATCTGCAACGCCAAGGCAGGAGTGATCGCCGTGCCGACCAACCCCCGGATGCCATCGGTGCCGAATCCGGGCACGCTGTCGCCCAGGGGGGCGCCCAGGGGCTGGGGGGCCGGAAGGGGCATGCAGTTCTCGCGCATCGGCATCAGGCTACGCGGGTTGGGGCAGTGCCCTCAGCGCCAGCGGCGCGGCCAGCACAGCCATGCCAGCAACTCCGCCACCATCCAAAGCAGCAGGACCCCCACGACCCAGCCCGGCAACCAGAGGAAAGGGGGCCAGGGGCGCAACATGATGCTCAACCCCGCCAGGACGGCCACCCCTAGGGCCCGTCGCCGTTGCTGGGCTCCAGGCAGGTCGTTGGGGCTGGACCGCAAGCCTTGCAACGGTCGCCGCAGGCTGGGCAGGGAAAAACGGGCCAGGGGAAAGGGTCGGCGGGGTACGGAAAGCCCTTGAGGGGGCCCGGGAGTGGTTCCTGGAAGAGGACCCGGGCAGAGGCCGCCCCGGGCGTGCTTCCGGTTGTCTGTTCAGAATGCCAGCGCGATGCCCCCCTCGCCTTGCCCCGTCTCACCACCCTGCTGGCCGTCTCCTGTCTCGGCACGGCGGCCGCCCTGGTGGGGGGGCGTCAGCTGCTGAGCCTGCTGCCGCCCCTGACCCCCGCAACCCCCACCAGCAGCCTGGAGCGCCAGCGCCGCTGGGCCCCGGATCCGGCCCGGCGGCGGGAGGCCGGCCTGTTGCTGCTCGACCAGGCCACCGGTGATCGTCAACGCCAGGGGCAATTGCTGAATGGCCAAGGCTGGGGCCGCGATGGGCTGGCGGCGGTGGTGATCAAGCAACAGGCCCAGCGGGCCGAGGCCTTGCAGCAGGGTCCCGCGGCGGAACGACGCTGGCAACAGCTGCTGCGCCGCTTCCCGACCTCCCCCGCCAGCGCCGATGCGCTCTATGCCCTGGGCCGCCAGGATCCGGCCCTGCGCCAGCGACTGCTGGAGCAGTTCCCCGCCCATCCCGCCGCCCTGGCCGCCGCCCTGGAGAAGGGGCCCGCAGCGGCGGATCGGCTGGCGGGCGCCCTGCACCTGGCGAAGTGGGGCGCCCGCTGGCCCGGCGCCGACGTGCGCATCAGCCAGGAATGCGGCCGCACCAGCGACCGCCCCAGCCTGGAGCAGCGGGCCGATCTGGCCGCAGGACTGGCGGAACTGGGTGCCGGCCAAGACGCCCTGGCCTGCCTGGGCGGGGACGCGACGCCGACGGCGACCACATCCACCCCCATTCCCCAAGCAAACCCATCTGCAAATCCATCTCCCCAGGCGCTGGCGGCCCTGTCTCCCCGGGGAACCCTGCTGCTGGCGGAGGCGCTGGCCAAGGGCGATACCGCCCAGAAAGCCCTGGTCGCACCGTTGTTGCTGCAGGTGGTGAAGCAGCAACCGCAGGGCCCCGAGGCCGAGCAGGCGGTGCGGCTGCTCAGCCAGGAGGAGGGGCCCGGCGTGGATTCGCAGCTGGCGAGCTTGCCCCCCCCATGGCGCCAAAGCGCCCCGGTGCAGGCCCACCGCGCCCTGGCCGATCCCAGCGGCCGGCTGGCCCTGGAGGTGATGCAACGCTGGCCGGATGATGCCGCCAGCTGGGATCTGCAGTGGGAACTGGCCCGCAAGCAGCTGCTGGCCGGCCAATGGGGCGGGGCCCTGACGCTGCTGCAGGCGATCGGGGCCGAGAGGCTGCCGCCGATGCTGGCGGCCCGCCACCGCTTCTGGAAAGGCTTCAGCCAGCACCAGCTCGGCCAGGACGAGGGGGCCACCGCCACCTGGCGAGAACTGCTGCTGCACCATCCCGGCGGCTACTACGGCTGGCGGGCCTCGGTGCAGCTGGGTGAGGGGGAGCTGCGGTTGCAGCAAGGCGCCGCCACTGAGGTAAATCTGCCGGCAAAAGCGGCCTGGAGCCCCCTGGCCAGTGGCGATGCCGACCTGGATCGGCTCTGGCGCCTCAAACTCAAGGAGGAAGCCTGGGAAACCTGGCGCACGCGCAGGGGCAAACCAGAGTTGCGGGCCAGCCGCGATCTGCTGCTGGAGGGACGGCTGCGCCAGGCGGTGGGGGATGACTGGACTGGCCTGCACCAACTGGAGAGGGCCAGCGCCCAGTTGCGACCGGATCAATGCGAGCTGCTACCAGCGATCGAGCGGGGCTTGCACCCGGTGCGCTTCGGCGACGACTTTGCCGCCGCCGCATCCGCCGCTCGCTTGCATCCCACGGTGCCCCTGGGCGTGGCGCGGCAGGAATCCCGCTTCACACCGGCGGTCAGTTCCGGCGCGGGGGCGGTGGGTCTGATGCAACTGCTGCCGTCGACCGCCAGCGAACTGGCGGGTCGGCCGATCAGCGCCGAGGCCCTCAAGGAACCAGCCCTGAACACGGCCCTGGGATCCCGCTATCTGCGCCAGCTCTTGGATCAATCCAAGGGGAATGCCTTCCTGGCGGTGGCCAGCTACAACGCCGGCCCCGGGGCGGCCCAGGGCTGGGTGTCGCCCCTGCTGCAGGCCTCACCAGAGCTGTGGGTCGAGGCGATCCCATACCCCGAAACCCGCCTCTATGTCAAAAAGGTGCTGGGCAACATCTGGAGCTATCAACAGACCCGCCAGCCGAGCTGTTAAGTTTAGGAAATAAGCCTAAACTATCAAGACGGCTTTAATCTTATAGTTCATTTAAAGTACTACCTTACTGTGAATTTCAGAAGTTAACGATTCAATCCGCTCACTTAGCTGCCGCACAACCAAGGTCATTTCATTGTTTTGATCGAGGAGCGAGAGAAGTTGCCGCGTCTGCTGCAGCGCCAATTGCTGCTCCTTATGCATTTCAAACGCAATTTCCTCCCTGTGTTTCGCATCCGCTTCTGAATGGGCCTTATCCCTATCAGCCTGCCTAGTCTGGGCGAGCAAAATCAAAGGTGCAGCATAGGCCGCCTGAAGGCTGAACGCCAGATTTAGCAGAATAAACGGATAGCGATCAAATGTAGTGTAGTTGGCAACATTCAGAAAAATCCAACAAATAACGATGGCAGACTGGGCCATCAAAAAGAATGGGGTGCCAAAGAAGCGCGCAAAACTTTCGGCCCCCTTGGCGAACCAGTCACCGCCAAAGACATCGGATAAATGGGAGTGAGCTGCCAAGAAACGCAGATGATGGGGGGTACTTAATCGTGAAGAAGACGGCATCTCAGAGAGTGAAAAGGTGGGTGCGTTTTTTCCAGGAATATAGAGTACCCGCAAAGACGGGGCCATCAAGACTGGCCCACATAGGCGCGCCGGATTGCGGCAGCCATCGATCAAGGCAGGGGGCCTCAGCTCCCACCCAGCACCAGGGCATCGACAATTTCATAGACCTCGAAGAGCCGAAGGTGGGCGGGCATGGTGGCGGGGTTGCAGGTGGGCCTATGGGCCTGAAGCTGGGAGCACACAACTACCGGAACTGACCACACGATAAACATTAATACTTGTTAAGCACTCTATGCAGATCCCTGGCACTTTTGTCAAATTGCTCAAGCCCTTTGAATCAACAAACGATGCAGATCAAAAAGCAGATCAAAAAGTTATTGCCAGCCACGATAGCCCTATCTCTGACAGCATGCACTATTGGTCAAGCTGTTTATGCTCAAGAAAAGCCACGACTTTCTAATGAAGCCAAGGTTTCACGGGAGACAACCACCTCCACTTCATCGGGCGGCATAGTTCAATCCATTGAGGACACGGTGACTAGGTACTCGCAGAACGTACAGAACGTACCCCCTGATTACATCTGCGATGTGTTCCCCCAAATGTGTTGGTTTTGATCGAAGAAGCCTGACACTCAAGGCTTCCAGGTAGCAACACGCAGCCGGGCCGGGTCATGGCCAACAGCGCCACCGTTCCCGGCGGCTCGTTGCTCTTGGTGAAACTTCGCCAGGCCAGGGTCTGGGCGGCGTGCCCTTGGTCGGTCTGTTGGGCGCTGCTCCAGCAATGGAATGGCCGGCCGACCATGAGTGTGTGAACAACTCGGATCAGATGGGCCCGGCGGCCTGTCAACCGCTCGAGCAGCTGCACCCCCCGTCGGCCAGCATCCATTGATCTAGCAGCACCCCTTCTGATCCAGCCGGTGCCGGTGATTCTCAGGCGGGAATCAGGGTCTGAATCGCTCCTTGATTATCTAAGTCTTCATTTGAAGCAAATTTGAGTCCCCCAAGAACCCCGGGGGAAACCAGGTAAAGCGACAAGCCAGTCAGGAAACCCAACCCCCTCGGCACAAAGGGGCGTTTGGGGGAGAAGTGGCTAGGGGAGGGAACGTTCGACAGACTATTATTGGCTTTGGACACTTGGTGATTCATGACAAGGAGCTTTGCAGGAACGGTGCTTTTGTTAAGCCTTGTGCTGGGTGCGCCAGGGGCTTCGGCATGTGAAAAGCACATCAACGGCCATCAAAACAGCAGCGATTCCCAGGCTGAGGCTGTTCAGAAATAAGTGCCTATTGGAGGCCATCATCAAGTCAAACAGGCTTGCTCTGAGGGCTTCCTAGCCTGCTTTGCTGATTGGTAATGGCGGTTGGTCCAGCCCTCGCCAGTAGATTCCCTCCCAGCTGTTGGCCCTGTTGATGCTCGCCGTAGCGGTGCTGGCTGCCGGAAAGGGCACCCGCATGAAAAGCCAGCTTCCCAAGGTGTTGCAGCCGATTGCCGGTGCGACCCTGGTGGAGCGAGTGCTGACCAGTTGCGAACCGTTGGCCCCCGTCCGCCGGCTGCTGCTGGTGGGCCACCAGGCAGAGAGGGTGGAAGCCTCCCTGGCCGGCCATGCAGGGCTGGAATTTGTGCTGCAGTCCCCCCAGAACGGCACCGGCCACGCCATCCAACAGTTGCTGGGTCCGCTGCAGGACTTCCAGGGGGAACTGCTGGTGCTCAACGGCGACGTACCCTTGCTGCGCTCCCAAACCCTGGAGGCCCTGCTGGCCAAACATCGCCACCGCAAGGCTGCGGTGACGCTGTTGACGGCCCGCTTTCCAGACCCCACGGGTTACGGCCGCGTCTTCAGCGATGGGGATGACCGGGTGAGCTGCATCATCGAACATCGGGACTGCAGTGCCGAACAGCGCCGCAACACCCTCACCAACGCCGGCATCTATTGCTTTGACTGGCAGAAGCTGGCGGCCGTTCTGCCCGAACTGCGCACCAACAACGACCAGGGCGAGCTTTACCTCACCGACACCATCGCCCTGCTCAGCCCCGCCTGCCATCTGGAGGTGGACGACCTGGCGGAGGTCAGTGGCATCAACGATCGCCTGCAGTTGGCCGAATGTGAGGCGGCCCTGCAGGATCGGCTGCGCCGCCATTGGATGGCGGAGGGTGTCACCTTCACCGATCCCGCCAGCTGCAGCCTCAGTGAGGCCACCAGCTTCGGCCGCGATGTGGTGGTAGAACCCCAATGCCATTTCCGGGGGGCCAACACGATTGCCGATGGCTGCCGGATCGGTCCGGGCTGCCTGATCGAGGCCAGCAGCCTGGGTGAAGGGGTTGAGGTGCTGTATTCGGTGTTGCGTCAGGTGCGCGTCGATGCCGGCTGCGCCGTGGGCCCCTTCGCCCAGCTCAGGGCCGGCGCCCACCTAGCGGCCGACTGCCGCATCGGCAATTTCGTTGAGGTCAAGAACAGCGAGCTGGGCGAGGGGGTCAAGGCCAACCACCTCAGCTACCTCGGGGATGCCGACGTCGGCGCCCGGGTGAACATCGGCGCCGGCACCATCACCGCCAATTTTGATGGCGTAAACAAGCACCGCACCGTGATCGGCGCTGGCAGCAAGACCGGCGCCAATTCAGTACTGGTGGCTCCGATCGTCTTGGGTGCAGGCGTGACGGTGGCGGCCGGCTCGACCCTCACAAAGGACGTGCCGGCGGGAGCCCTGGCCTTCGGCAGGGCCCGCCAAGAGATCAAGCCGGATTGGCGGCCCCCTGCTCCAGTAGCTTGATGCGATCCCCTGCCGGGGGCCGCACCGGCTGCCATTCACACCGCAACCGCATTTCCTGACCCAGACCCGTGGCGCGCGGCAACGCCGTGATCAGGTTGACGCCCCCATGGGGCGCCTCGGCCATGGCAGGACCTTGGTGGTTGATGCCCTTCAGAGCCCGGCGGCGCTGCGGTGCAGTCCCAGCAGTTCGGCGCCGTACTGCTCGCTCATGCTCGCCTGCAGTTGCCAGGCCGTGAGCAGGGTTCTGGCGACGCGGCGCAACTCCTCGATGTCGCCGCATTCGTCGATGGCCCGACCGTGCAGCTCCATCGAGAACTGGCGGCTCAGGGAAAGGGATGGCACCGTCATCAACTGCAACCTCAAAACGTCACAAAACGTTAACGCCTGCGGTCGGTAGCGGTGGCGGCGGTTTACCCGACCGACCGACCGACCAAGCGACCAAGCGGCCGAGCGTCCTAACGGGGCCCTGGCACTGTCCCCCGGGGCCTTGCCCCCCGGGGCCCTCAGAGCAGGGCATCGCTTGCGGAGGCTTGGACCACCACCCGGTAGGCCAGCTGAGACCCCACGCCCGTGCCCCGGTAACGGCCGCTTACCGCCGCGGCCAAGCGGTGGTCCGGGGCCGCCGCCAGCACCACATGGCCCTCGGCCACCGCCAGCCCCAAACTGGGGTCATAGCCCCGCCAGCCCGCCCCCGGCAGATAAACCTCGGCCCAGGCGTGCAGTTCGTGCTCGGTGACCTCGGGGGGGTGATGCATCGAATATCCGCTGACAAAGCGTGCCGCCAGGCCCAGGCTGCGGCAGGCGACCACGTAGAGCATGGCTGTGTCGCGGCAGGCGCCGCGCCGTGCCGTCAGGCAGGCGGCGGGTTCGAAGGGGTCGCCATCGAAGCGACCGACATGGTCGAACTGCTGGTGAATGGTGTCCGCCAAGTGCATCAAGAAAGCGGCCGTGTCGTGGTCCACCGCTGCGGCCAGTTGCTTGGCCCAGGGGCCCACGCCACTGAGGTCGGGGCCTGGGGGGGCCAGGCAAGGGGCCAGGGATTCGGCCTCCTCCGGGGGGTAGGTGGCTGGCAGGCGGCGGGTTGGCGCGTGGGTGATGATCCAGTCGAA
>CANGZM010000083.1 GCA_947458155.1 Synechococcaceae cyanobacterium
ATTTATGTAAGATTTTGTTCAATAACATTATTTAGAAGCCATTCTGAGTCGGCATTTGGATATGATTTTTGCAACTCTCTCACCTGTTGTTTCAAAGATCTCCAAAGGGGAGACAGCAAGGTTGATCGGCCAAGACCCTTGTGATGGGAAATCCAACGAGGTGCCATAAAAGTGATAGCTTTTGATTCCAACAGACGCAGAAAGTATTCATTGAATAAGGGTAGGTAAGATTCACTGCGTAGAATCAATGGCAACGGATGCTTGTTCATAGCAATCTTAAAAAGCTCAATTGCAAGGTTGGGTGTGGGACTGTCGGAGAGGCCCCAAGCCAAACATCTCTGCGACTTGCTATCTATCAACAAGGCAGCAAAGCGCACCGCATTCTGGCAGGGCCAAAAGGCAATATCAAAGATCCACTGCTCTTCAATGGTTTCGGCTTCCTCTAGTCGTAATGGGAAAAAAGGGATCTGAACCAAGCCGCTACAAGCTGACTTTATCAATTTTCGCTCAAACGCAGCAAAACCCATGCTACATAATTGATTATGAAGACCACTTTTAGAAACTACATGGTTATTGACTCGCAAATATTGCATCAAAGCCAGATAACTAGCGCTTTCATTGCACTCACAGAATCCATCAATTAAATGCATAACTTCTAATATTTTTTGCTTAGCTGGACGCTTACGATAATAATAACCTGACCTTGTTATGCCAAGTAACTCACATTGACGACGTAATGAGATACGTGGATTGTCGGGCTCGGTAACTGATCTCAAGGTGTTCTGACTGAAGTTGTAGAAGTTTTTTTTTAGCCAATCAAGTTCTTGATTTAATTTGCCATTAGTAACTTCAAGCTTAGTCAAGCTCTCCTTAATTTGAATTAACTCTTCTTGGGATCTAACCGCGCTCGCTTGACAGTAAAGCTCTGGTAAACGTTTCACAAGCTGTTGCTTCCATTGGCAAACCTGGACTGGATGTACTTCGTAGATGTCTGCGATTTCAGCCAATGTCTTTTGCCCATTGAGGGCTTGCAATGCAACCTGAGTCTTGAACTCAGGGGAATGATTCCGACGCTTTGATCCCATTGCTTTGTTGATTAAGTCATACCGAGAGTATGTCAAAACAGAACTTTAACGATGATACTGGTCCGAATTAATAGAAACACCTGAATCTCACTTGACCCGACAGATTGTCCTGGGGTAGAAAGCAGGAGCCCCTCAAAAGGCACGTTTTCAATCACTTTCTCTCCATGAAAAACAAGTTTGCATTTGCAGCTGTTCTGGCCCTTGTCTGCGCTCCCTCGGCTAGCTTTGCTGGCACATCGGCAGACATCAATGCCTCTGGCACAGCCAGCTCTTTCTGTGACATTTCCAACACTGGTGGTCCTATTTCCATGTCAATTTCAGCCAGCAAGGACAAGCTGAGCGGCACAGGCGCCTACTTGTTCACGGCCAATGGTGATGCCACTGTCTCCCTCAGTGCCCTGACGCCGTCTGCACCCCAAGGGGCAGCAACCTTCACTCAGTCGGTCAACCTTGCCAACTTGGTATCGAGCACTTCCTCGACCCAGGCCGTGGATGGTGCTCCCAAAACGGGAGTGAACAAACTCTCCGGCGCCATTACCACTGAAATCATCCAAAGCAACGCTAGCGAACTGCTTTCTGCTGGGGCGTATTCACTGGCGACCACTGCCACCTGCACCGCACTCTGATTCATGAAGCGTTGTTTTCTGCTTTTAGCAGTATTATGGTCTGGGCAAGTTTCTGCCCAGACTGTTTTTCTTGATAAGAAAGAGTATGCCGTGCGCAATCAAACCGCACGGGTCAAACTCCAAGTTTCCCATTCCCGTTCAGAGCCAGTCTCCCTAACGGTTCGGGTCAAGGGTCCTACCAGTGATCCCACCAAAGCGGGTGAAGTGCTGACTGAGGGAGTTGAAATTTCACCAAGCAGCTTTAAATTAGCTCCAAACAAGATGAAAAAACTAACACTTACTCTTACCACTAATGTTACCCAGAAAACTCCTTTCTTTTTATGCGCTCTCTACATCCCACCTGTCGAACGCAAAGAAGGGCCAGGAGGCGCCACGAGTGGCTCCGCGCTTTTGGCTACGGAATCTTGCTCTCGCTTCTGGGTCAGCCCCTGATGGCGGCAGACAGTGTATCAGTTAACAATGATGCGACCTACGCCCCCCAACCAAGGCTTCAGGTTGATATGGACGATGGCAGCACATGCTCTGTGACGGACCGTTCCCCCCCTGCGCTTGTCGTCTATGGCCGCTGGCGCAAGGGAAATGAAGCCTCAAGCACAGCACCAGACGTTCCTAGTATAATCAATACCTCGGATGGTGTGGGTGGCGGCGTTGCTTTGCTGGTGCCACTTGGTGGTACTGGCTACAAAAACAGTTGCAGTGGTTTACTGCAACTGCAAATGAACCGCGCCAAACTGGCCTTAGCCAAGCAGTTGCTTGATGATGGTCTGATCACCGATGAAGAGATGAAGAAAACCGTGGCGAGTATGCATCGCTCACTTGGTATCAGATAAGAAACATCTTTCCAGAATGCTGACATTCGATCCGTCCTTGGAACGACTGTCGGTTGGAATATTTTCTTGAATCATTGAATGAGACTTTAACAAAAATCCAATTGACAACATTTATCATTGCTTTTCCCCCTTGGCGAATCGATCGACGCCCAAGCATCTGCCAGCTTGCCCAACCTGAACGTCTCGCAGATTATCAGCGTAAGCAGGCAATCCAAGCTGATGGGCGACAATGCCTGCTGCTGTCTGATCATGCCGATGGCCACCGACACGTAGATCATAAGATATACTTTTAACTGAGGAACTAACTCCCCTGAAATTCAGGCTATCTACTGGCCTACGCCGCCGGCCGGGCGGGGGGCACGATGCCGGCGGTACTGAATGCCGCCAATGAACAGGCCCATGGCCCTGTTTCAGAAGAACACACTCATTTTCTCTACATCCCCTATAGTGTATATTGAACTTTATTGTCTATGCATCTGGGTACACTACATCGGCGGATGCCGTCAATCATCCCAGAGTTAGCATTGAGCAGATTATGATGATTTTATTTGATATCTTTGAAACCCTTGCAGGAGTAGGCAGCGATTTCTGCTACATGAATGGATCAACTTCCTCCTATTGCCTTGAATTTTTCTCCACGTCCGTTCTTGGCAATTATCCCAAGGATAACCTTGCAACCATGCAGAATAGAGGTTGCAGCAGTGATGTCTATCTTAAATACACACAAAAGAAATTGACATTTTTGCGATCTTTGGCTATGGTGGCCCATTGGACCATTCAAGAACCAAGAAGAAAATCTTGAGCACCAACCTAAACTCTCATCTCAAGCCAACAATTATGTACCCAGAGTAATTAGCAAATCAATTGAATAACATGTTTCAATAGCGTAAACCATTCCAAATGAAAATTTCCCAGATTGGCTCTAATTCAAAACTCCCTACTCGTTGTGTGATAAGTTTAGGTATTGGTAAAAAATCTTATACCAATAGCTTGAAAAGGCTAGAAGAAAGTCTTTTTCGCGTAGGGTTCGATGGTGACTTTATTTATTGGGATGAACAAGTACCTGAAGGCTGCCCCTCTCATTTCGAAGCTCCTTTCGCCTTTAAGACTTATTGTTTTAACATTGCCAAAAGTTTAGGCTACAAGCAAATATTATGGATGGACTCTACATGCATTGCACTGCGCTCATTATCTCCAATTTTTGAAGACATAAGAAAAAATGGATATATATTCTTTAATAATAATTACGATCAAAGACTCGGCCAATGGATTAGCGATGAAGCGTTAGTTCAAAATAGCTTATCTCGGGAAGAAGCAATGATAGTACCTGAATTACCATGTTCGGTAATGGGTCTTGATGTGACTTCTAAATTAGCAACTAAATTCTTGGATCAATGGCATTTGATTATGGGTGATGGAGTAACCGCAAAAGGTACAAAAAATATGATTCACGATTGGGACGACTATCAAGAAATCTTTTGGAATAAAAATAAACGAATTTCTAATGATCCTAGGGTAAAGGGTCATAGATGCGATCAGCCAGCTGCTGGTATTGTCGCACACAGATTAGGTATGCTACCTTATTCAGACTACCTTAAAGACATCCATTATAAGGCGAAGCCCGTTAAGCGTAATACCATCATTCTTCATCACAGAGAGTTTAATGAAAATATTACGCCACTCAATGACATTTACTATCAAGTATTTTTTAAGACCCCATTTATCGAAAAGCCACGATCGTATGTTCGCAAACTTGTTCGTGTTGCAAAGGGCTTAAGAGGCGACAAATAATGCAGCAAGTCTTCAATTGAATTTAACAAAAATAGTGTTATTTCTCGCTTGAATGTATTGTTGTCTCTTGTTCAACATTTTGGTTTGATTCTGGATCTGCTAGAATTTTTTTCTGCTGATGTCAACTGAGATGAACATCGTCTGCGCAACAGATGGAAACTATCTACGACACTGCGTTGCGATGCTAAATTCTCTTTGGAATCACAATAAAGATCCTGACCTACACGTCTATCTATTTTTTGATAATGCCAATTCGCATGAATTGAGCTTGGCCGTCAGCCATCTCCGCAGCTTTCTACCCGGCTTCAGTCTGCTGCAAGCATCGCTGAAGCCCCTAGAAGGATTTCCGGTGAACGGACATGCAACAGTAGCAACATATTTCCGCTTACTTCTACCAGAGTTGCTACCTATGACAGTGAATCGTGTAATTTTTATTGATGCTGATACTGTTGTTACCGATAGTCTGGCGCCCTTATGGAACATACCCTTAGAAGGCAATGCATTAGCTGCTGTCCCTGAGCATCGCATCTCATGCAAGGATCATGGCTATGATTTCGGCAGCTATTTTAATGCTGGTGTTATGCTGATTGATATTCAGAAATGGCGTCAATCTGATTTACTTGAGCGAGGACGTCTCTTTGCGAACGCGCATCCAGATCGCATGCGTCATTGGGACCAGGATGTTTTAAATCATGTTTTTATGAATGATTGGCTTGCCATTCCTGACCGCTGGAACGCCTGTCCACATTTATTTGGGCTAACATTAGAGTACAACTACAGTGATTATTTATTTACAGAAGATGAAAAAGAAGCAAGATCCAACCCGGCTATTGTGCATTTTGCCGGTCCTGGTCCGATTAAACCTTGGAATGCTCGATGCAAGCATGACTTTAAAGGCCACTATCTTGCAGCAAAAGCAACAACTCCATGGGCAAAAATCCCCCTCGAAGATATACCCCCACATCCTTGGCTTGTAGCTATCAATAAAACAGTATTCCAAGCCAAATGCTTCGTTCGACGCAATGTGCTTAGAGACGTCTGAATGCCAATATAAATATAGTGATCTTAATTATTCCTTGGAACTACTCTAAAGCGAATCAACGCCTTGTCAATATCTGCAAGCAATTGCCATGACCCTTGAGAAGGAGCCCAATCCGTTGAATCAATAAGGTCTGCATAACAAGCAAGATTGTTACCACAAATTGATTGTTGGCACGAATAATGAGCTGAAATCAGACTCTTGATTGCAGTCTGCTTGGCCAAGGTACGTAGCCAATCGAGATAAAACTGCTTCGAACGAACAAAGACCAACCTTTCCAAAACGGGTGCCAGTCGACAGGGGGCAATCTGATCACCATGGTTGATAAATTGATCAGCCTGCTCCTCCCAGGATGGTGCCCATCGGAAAGGATATAAGGCGAAGTGATTTCGGGGATTGGCCTGTTTTGCTGCCATGGCGTCGGAGAAAAGTTCACCAAGTGATGCGATGTTCACAGATTCAGGCCGGAAAAAATTTGCAAACATCACAATCCTTTTCCAACCTTTAAGTCGAAGATCTGGAGTGTCGATCATTGCTTCGGACCCCTTTTCCCTGCCATGAAACAACAGTGGTGCAGGGTCAAGATCAAAAACTGTTGGAGGAGTAGTCGAGATGCTGACAAGTGCATCGGTGACTAGCAATGATCCCGTGAAGAGATCGATACAGGCAATTTCATGGAACGTGCCAAGCCCGAGGTCGATCGGCCCGAGGGGAACCCAGACCAGCTGCTCTTGATGGGGCAACCCATCGCGGAACAGCACCTTGGTACGGCCTGCGGGTAAACCAAGCCAGCTGGAGGGTAGGGGAACTGGAAAACTCCACTGCTGATCACTCACCCAAACCGTGGCCTTGGGGAAAGCCCTGGCCAGGGCCGCCACGGGGAGTTTGTGTTCTAGCCCCGAGGATGTGGCCAATACGATCGAAAGTACCTGCCCGTGCTGTGCTTCCAGACCCCTTAGTCCTATGAGCAGTTCAGCAGTTGGCGGGACAGGCGCATACAGCAGTAGCCCTCCCTGCACCTTCAGGACAGTCATCCGGATCGGCACCGCTACGTACCAGACACCGTGAAGCTGCTCAAAACACCAGACCCTTCCCTCAATCACCTCACGCATGAGGCTGACGCGACGGCCATAGGGGTAAAGCGGCAGCAAGGGCCACCAGGGCCAGCGCTGCAGGCGAGTATCAGTAGCAGAGGGTGGCTCGGCGTCGTGCACGTCAGGTCATCAAAAAGTTTGTCTCCCAAACTTCACAAATTTCGGCTAAGCCGAAGCGGCCCAACCCCCCTTGCCACCGCCCTGGATCCAGCCCTTCGCCTCTTGTAAAAACTTCGACCAATCCAGCTTTTCGGCCTCAGCGGCCCGGGCCACCAGCAGCGGCGCTTCCCGTTGGATCAACGCCAGATCAGGGGCACTCACCCCGGCGGACAGGGCCAGCAAGTCCGCCATGGCGTGGCCAACCACGCGGGTGAGATAGGCGGCGCTGAGGGCCTGCAGGGCACCCCCCACCAACCAGGTGGCCCCGTGCAAGCGGGCCGCCGTGACCAAGGCCTGGCTACTCCATTCGACCAAGCCAAGAGCAACCGTGGCCTTGGCCAGTTCCAAGGCAGCCCCCCGCAACTGATCCAGGGTCCAGGGGCAATCCCAGAGACGGGCCATCTCCTTAAGCATCAGTCCGTTGCCGACGGCTAACACCAGTAAATCCATACTGGGAACCGGTGTGATGGCCACCCCCGTTGCCACAATCCACTGGGTCCGCTGCAGCAAGCGACGCCATTCGTGGCGGCGCAGCCGCTCCAGATCGGCCTGCCAGCGGCTGTGGAGGCCCTGGATGGATCGCAAGGATGTGGCTTGGCGCAAGGCACGCCCCTCCCGGTTCAACCAAAGCCCCAGGGGCCCCAGAACCTCCTGCAGGGTGTTCAAGGCACCATCCCAAAGCAGCAGTCGTTCGGGCTGCAGGGACGGCCACTGGCTCGCCAGTTCCAGCAGCAGGGGCTCTGACTCCTTGGCGTCTTGGCACTCCACCAGCAACCAATGGGGTTGGTCCGGATCGAGGGCCTCAAGCCAGCGCAAATCGACCGCCAAAAGCGGCAGGCGCAAGTGATAGACCAGCACATCTGCTTGGGCAAAGGCCTGGGGCCATTGCCATGCGGAACTGATCAGGGGCAGGGGCAAACCCCAATCCAGTTGTAATGGCAAGGAGCTGCGCAGGGCTGCAGCTGCCAGGGGTTGGGCCGCCAGCTGCGGCGGACGGGTGCCCGTGAGGGTCAGACGCAATTCTGGGCGCTGCCGCGCCGCCGTCAATTCCTGCAACTCCCGGCGACGGGGCTCGAGCAGACTGGCCTCCCCACCTTGCAGACGTTCGAACTGATCGATTAGCTGCTCACAGCGCTGCTGCCAGCCATCAAGGCTGGAGGGCAACCGGGAAGGCCGGCCTGGACGGTCCCGGGACAACCACCACCAGCCTGCCGCCAGGGTTCCAAGGGTGAACAGACTCCCCCCTTCCATGGGCAGCCAGTGGGAGATTCCCTCAGTGAGCACCATCCCCCCGCCCAGCAGCAACACAGGCGGCAACCAGAGGGGCCCTGACAATTTCACAGGCAATCCACCGAGTACGGCCCGGAGGGTTGGAGCCACCGATCGGGGCAACCTGGAGGTCTCAGCGGCAGGGGGCAGAGCGGAATCCGAAGCGGTCACTGACAGTCGGCTGGCAAAACGACGAAGCGGGTGAACCCGCCCCATGATGTTTAGCTCAGCTGCCAGCGTCGGACACCCTGACCGTTGCCATCCAGAACACCGAACCTGATCGAAAAGACCCATAAGTTAGATCTGTTGCTCGCCGTGACACCCTGCGCCGGTGCCCACCTTGACCCCCTATCCCCCCTTTCACCCCTTGGTTGCCGAGGTCAGGTGGCGGCAGCAAAGTCGCTGCCAGGGCCTTGAGCTGAAGGTGTGGCCATGACCCCAGTCCCGCCCCTGTTGACCCCACGCCAGAAGCAACGGATCGAAGCGCCCATGGCACTGCTCCAATCCAGTGACCATTGGCATGGTGGCCTGCCGGTGCTGGTTCTGGACCGGTGCTGGTTGCGGCTGGAGGCCATTGCGGTGGAAGAGCTGGCCAACAAGTTGCCGCCGGACACCAGTCGCGAGGCCCCTGAATTGAGCCGCTATAGCCAGCTGATCGAGGCGGGATACCCGAGTTGGGACGCCCAGCAGTGCTGCTGGCAGGAATTTGGCGCCGAGGCCTGCCAGCAGGCCCTCCGCCGCTTCTGGGCAGCCAAAGATCGCGGCAACAACGGCTGGACTTTTGCCCGTTATCTCCAGCTCCTGGCCGATTACCGCCAACGCTTTCACGACAGGCCTAGGCCCCTGCCGTTGCTGGTGCTCGCCCGGGCAGACGGGGGCCGCCGTGGCGAAAACCATGGGCTCTTCTGGCTGCGTCCGGAAGTCAGCGATAGCAACCGACCGATGCGGCACACTTGCGCCTGATTGAGACCCTGGTCATGGCCGAAGACAGCACCCCTTCCTATGGCACCCATGCTGGTGACAACCGCGAAGGCCGGGAGAATCCCGGGCGGGGGGTTCGTCAAACTGGCCCCAAAGAACCAGGCGGGCTGCGCATCCGTCTGAGTGACAACGAAATGAAGGCCGCCAGGGCCCTTCAGGAGGCCTTCGGCCTGCGCTCACCGGTGGCCGTGCTCGGTTTTGCCCTGCGCACCCTGGCGCAACAACTGGAAGCAGGCCAACTTGATGCCCTGGTCGCCCAGCAACGCAGTGAAGGCGCTGGGCGAAGCCGCCCCAGGGGGGAAGAGGGCGCTGGCGAGCGGCGTGAGCGCAGCGACAGGGGAGATCGGGGGGGGCAGGTCCGTCAGGTCCGGGTTGATCCCTTTGCCAGGCCCAGTCGACCAGCGGCCCCGGCGCCAACCCCCTTGCCAGCGGAGTCTGAAGGGTCCGAAAGCGAGTCCGAGAGCGAGGCCGCCAGTGACGAGGGCGAATCAATGCTGGGCAGTGACGCCCTGGAGCTGGAGGCCGTTGTGACGGATGCCGTTGTGACGGATGCCGCCGTGGCGGCGGCGCCCGAGCAAACCGAGGCCGAAGCATGAACTCGGCGCCCGCTGCCCCCCCGGCACGACCGCGCGTTCTCTCCGGTGTCCAGCCCACGGGCCAGCTGCATCTGGGCAACTGGCTTGGAGCTATTCGCAATTGGGTCGAGCTTCAGCAGGACCACGACACCTTTTTTTGTGTTGTCGA
>CANGZM010000084.1 GCA_947458155.1 Synechococcaceae cyanobacterium
AAGAATAATTGAGCATTCGCCCTGGTGGCTGTGGGCCACTACCCTAGGTGGCCCACCGCCGGTTACACGAGCGCTCCAAACCGAAGATCCCAAGGGTTTCCCCAATCGCCGCTGGCCTTAATTCCCCGGTGGTTGTGACAGAGATGGCGCAGGATCCAGAACAGCGGTTCAGGGGTGGCCAGTCCAAGGGCAGTTGCCATCTCCTCCAGGCTGCGTTCCTGACCGTCGGCCAGCAGTTTTTCCAGCTGCGCCTTGAGTTCCAACACCTCGGCGGCGGCTTTCTTGCCTGCCTCCACCCCGGGTTGGTGGTAGGCATTGATGTTGATTAGTTCGCCATAGAGACCTACTGCCCGCTCAAAAAGCGCAATCAGGGCGCCCAGTGATCGGGCGTCAAAACGCTCGAGGGTGATTGTCAGGTTTTGGCGTCCGCCGTCACTGAGGGCCGCGCGGGTTCCTTGCAACAAGCCCTCCAGCACATCCCCCGGATATTCCCTGTTCAGGGCCTTGATGTCCTCAGGATCATCAAGGCCCTCGATGAAGACCACGAAAAAGTTGTCTAGACCGTCACGTAGTTGCTGGACATAGGCGTGTTGATCGGTGGATCCCTTGTTGCCGTAAACAGCCAGACCCTGGTGAACGATGGCCCCATCCCGATTTAGTTTTTTGCCGATGGATTCCATCACCAACTGCTGCAGATAGCGACTAAACAACTCCAGACGGTCCCGGTAGGGCAGCACCACCATGTCGCGCAGGCCCCTGCCCCCCCCGGCGGCATACCAGCTGGCGGCCAGCAGGGCGGCCGGATTGGCGCGCAATTCCGGCACGCGGGTGAGGCGATCCATGGCCGCCGCGCCGGCCAGAAAGCCCCGTAGATCGGCATCGATGAGGGCCGCCGGCAGCAGTCCGACGGCGCCCGTGATGCTGGTGCGGCCTCCCACCCAGTCGGGTAGGTCGAAGCGGGCCAGCCAACCTTCCTGCTGGGCCCGTCGGTCCAGTTGGCTGCCGGCTGTGGTGATGGCCACGGCCTGGGCCGCCCAGCTACCACCAAGGACCTCCAGGCGCGCTCGGGCCTGCTCCATGCCGATGCGGGGTTCCGGCGTGCCGCCTGATTTGCTGACGACCACCACCAACGTGGTCTTCAAGCGCTCGCCCAGGGATTCAAGGGTGGTGGCGAATCCCTGGGGGTCGACGTTGTCGAAAAGATGAAAGGGCAGTCCCCTATGGGGCTGTTGCAGGGCCCGGATCATCAATAAGGGGCCCAAACCGGAACCCCCGATGCCGATCCAGAGCACATCACTGAAGGGGGTGCCGCAAGGGGAAGAGATGGCTCCCGAGCGCACCTGGGCCGCGAAGCCCTCCAGTTGATCGACCTCGGCGGCGATGCTGGCTCCCACGGCGGCATCAGGGGCTAGCTGGGGATCCCGCAGCCAGTAGTGACCGACTTGGCGGCCCTCATCGGCATTGGCGATTGCGCCGCCCTCAAGGCGTGCCATGGCGGCGAATGCCTCGGCCATGGGTTCCGCCAGGCTGTCGAAATGGGATTGCTCAAGACCCATGCGGCTGGCATCCAGCCAAAAGCCCAGGGATGGGTCATGCCAGAGCAACTGACAGAAACGCTGCCAGAGCCCCCCGGGGTCATGGCCATCCAACGTCGGAAGCGATGTCATGGCCCCTCAGGACGGCTTGGCGAGCCGTCGAACCGTATCCAGGCAACGGGTCGATCGGCAAGGGACCGAAACGCTCTGAGTGGGTGGACAGACACAAGACCGCGTCAACCGCCCTTGGGCTTGTGTTAAAAAGCCTTAAGAATGCTTGTGTTGATTGCCAATTCCGCCCCGGTGTCCCCAGTGTCCTTGAGCGGATCCAGGTTGAAGGCGCCACGGCTACCCCGCCGATCCGGGGTTGGCCCCAGGGATGCTCGGCTCAATGTCCGCCCATCACGCACACGCCCGAAAGCCCTTCTGGGACTCGCCCTGCTTGTTTTGGCCGGGGAGGTTTTGTTCCAAAACCCCCTGCAAGCATGGCGAACCAGGCAGCTAGAGCCCCAGCTTGCGAACACGAAGCTTGGACCCCTGTCTGCCCGTTTGCCCAGCAGTGAGGGCATGAGACCAGACCCGATCGACTTTTCCAAAGAAGAACTCCGCGAACTGAACCGTCGTTTCGGCGTCCACGGTCCCCAGCCTGCCCTAGCCCAGTTATTCACCGAGGGACTGGACCAACTTCAACCCCTGCGCAACCACACTCTGGGACGGCTGGAGGATCTGCGGCCCCTGATCATCACCCACAGCCGCAGACAGGGCATCAATCCGATGCTGGTGGCGGCGGTGCTTTACGACGAGCTGCAGCATGCCAAACCCGGCGAAGACAATCCAATCGCCGTTCGCTCTGGCCTGTTCAATACCCAAGGGCCGGCCCAATTGGGGTTTGAGGAAATGGTCAAGCAGGGACATCTCCCCGCTTCAGTCAGTCCTGAACAAATTACGGAAGCGCGCCTTAAGTTGTTGGACCCTGATCGCAACGTTGAACTTTTGGTCGGTAAATTCGCCCGCCTAAGCCGGGCCCTTGGCCTGCCGCAGGGCCGGGTGATGATAGCCAGTAATTGCTCTGCGGAAGCCAAGGCCTTGGCAACTCTGGCCTATCTACACAATGGCAAGCTTGATTATCCCGGCCGGATTCTGCGTTACATGCAAGATCCGGCATTACATGCCCTTATTTACGGCCAGCGCTCTTCAACAATAAGTGCTCTTATCTAGTTGTGTATACATTCCGCTGTTGTTAACATAGTACTCCTAGGGCAATCAGTCTTTCTTTGAGTTCATTCCAGTCGAAACTGCGGGGATCGGCCCTTTCGCCACCAAGGTCTACATGGCGATGGGTTGTAATGTTCTCGGCCGGGATGTTATAATTCATCATCCAGTGTGTCACCACCAGGGCCATGGCGTCGTACTGGGCTTGGGAGTAGCCACTGTGGCGTAAGGCATTATTTTCGCCATCAAGGGGGGTTTCAAGGCTTAGATGCAGGGCGAAATTGTTGATTGATCCACCCGCCTTTTGGTTTGTGATGACCCATTCGCCATCGAAAGCGGAATTGCCGGCTCCAAAGGCCCGCTTAGAGGGATCAAGGGCTTGAATAATGCGGCCATCCTCGCCAATCAGCATGTGGTAGCTCACCTGGTCATCATCCTTGGGATGGGGAGTAACGAAGGTATTGATCGCCGAACCCAACCCGTAGACAGTTTCATGCAGTACGACCACCCGTGGTTTCGGGTCAATGCGATTGCCGAAGGCATCCTGTTTTTGGCGCTCGCTAAAATTTGAAGGGTGAATGCCGATGCGTTGCACCCGCCGGTTCAGCTTGGCGTACTGATCTCGAAGCCGCTGGCTCAGGCCTGGGTCGGGGGCTACGCAGGCATCAGTCAGGGGAGAGCGCCAGGGCTGGTGGGCGGGCGGCTGGGGTGCGGGCTTTGGTGAGCCTGGCGGAGCAGGATGGCCGCGCCGCACGTCATCGAGAATTTCCATTAGGGAAGGGTTCTGAGCACTGGAGTTAGCGGAGGACATCAGCCCCCGGGCCAACCAGAACACCATGCCACCACAGAAAAGAATGGCGCCGGCCAAGGCCATGAGCAGCGGAGCCGTCCGGTGGGTCATGGCACCAGGGCAAGCCATTGGCGCCGGCGCTGGAGCGCGGCGGTCGAAGCCCCAGGATTGGCGTTGAGCTGATAACGAACCACCTCAGGGGCCGAGGGCCGAAGGCAGGTTTGCTGCACTTGGCCATCTCGACAAAACAGAATCTCGAGGGGTTCCCCTTGCCTGGCCCTCTGATTCAAGAGGCTGGTGAGATCGTCTTCCACGCTGACACGGCAGCGTTCGATCGCCAGGAGCTCATCGCCAACCTGAAGGCCAGCAGCCTCAGCGGGTCCGTCTCGCATCACCTGCTTGATTTTCAATCCCGCAATTCCAGGGCTTTCTACCTGCCATCCGGTGAAAGGGTGGGAAGATGATATTGCACTCAAACTCAGGCCCACATCTTCGAGATAGCTATCAATTGGGGGATCTTGACGACCTTCCAGCCAAAAGGGCAAAAGGGTCGACAAATCTGCGGCGTGGTCTGTGAAGGCTGCTAGCAAATCCGCCTCTGTGTATCCCCGCCCCCAGCGACCATGGCTCGCCCACAACTGACGCAGCACGGAGCTGAGGGCAGACCCATGGCGACGTAGGTGCAGGTCGAGAATTAGGGCTAACACAGTGCCCTTGATGTAATAGCTGATCTGATTATTACTGGAATAGGCATCCTGGCGGTAAAGTTTGACCCAAGCTTCCTCGCTGCTTTCGCGCAGGCTCTGCACAAAGCGACCGGGTGTGCGGAAATAACGACAAAGATCGTCGCCCAGGTCGGCGAGCAGGTCGGATTCGTCGCTGAGACCGGCGAGCTGGGGCAAGAACAAGTCGTAATAACTAGTGATTCCCTCAACGAACCACAGGGTGGGTACAATAACTGGCCCGTCATAGTCAATCGGCCAGAGGGGGGCAGGTCTTAACCGCCTGCCATTCCATTGGTGCAGATATTCGTGGGCCACCAGTTGTAGAAGCTTGCGCTTGCCTTTGGGCTTAGCCAGGGCACGGCGGCCAAAGACCAGCACGCAACTGTTGTCATGCTCCAGGCCGCCAAACCCCTGCTCAAGCAGGTGCAGCACCATCAGATAGCCCTGGGCAGGTGGGGTGGCCGTTCCCATCAGTTGGCAGCAGGCCTGACACACCGCCGCCACCTCCAGCAACCAGCTAGGGGCGTCAATTGTGGGGTCCTTTCCCCAGGTGACCCAACGATGGGGGACCCCGGCGACGGCGAAGGGGCGGGCCGTCAGCGAACCGACCTCAACCGGGCTATCCACCAATTGGTCGAAATCGTGGGCTAGCCACCCTCCCTGACCGTCCTCGGGGAGGGGCACGAAAGCCTGCCAATCGGGGGGCAGACGTAACTCCAGGGCATGGGGTTTCCAGCGTTGGCCCTCGATCTGCAAGGCCACCTGGGCCAACACCACAAAGCCGTGATCCGACTGCAGCTGGCTGGTCCGCACGCTCGATTCGACGGCCAAGAGGCGATAGCTGAGGCAAACCGGTGCCAGATCGTGCAATACGGCGCGCCAGTGGGCTGCACCATGGCGCCGCAAGGGGATGGGGCGCTCCCCCTGCATCAGCCGCAGATCTTCGAGAGTACGGACGTAGTCGCGAATCAAATAAGACCCTGGGGTCCAGGCTGGTAGTCGCAGGTCGAGTTGGATCTGCTCCGGCGTGAAGTCGAGTTGGGCCAAGACCAGATGGCGACTGGGTTGACGCAGATCCAGCCTGAGCCGCGGGGCCGCTGAGGCCTCAACCATGGAATTCGAGCAAGGCAGTGGGCAGGCTCATGGAAGCTTCCTGCAGGGCCTGACGGGCGGCATAGGCCCTGGTGATCATGCCCAGGAGGCTCTGGAGTGTGTGGGAGCGGCTCAACTGCTGCAGGTCACCGACCAGGCAGAGGGAGCCATCCGCAGACCGCTGCCAGCCCAGCTTTTGCCCGCCCTCCAGTTGCACGGAGATCGCCACTAGCTGTCGTTCGCCAGCAAATCCGAGTAGTTCGCCCCCAGCCTCACTGGGAAGGCCCAGGGAACCGAGGGCCTGGTGCAGGATATCAATATCCCTAAGCACGGTTGGCAAGATAGAAAGATGGGACATGGGCTTGATGTCCTTCAGATGCCGTGTGCCAACGAAAATAGCCAACCGCCGCAGGCTTTTCAGTGGCCACTGCCACAACCTTGGCCCCGCCACCAGGGTCCACTCAGGCTGGGGGTGATGGCCTCCGGGGCCGGCAGCAATTTTGAGGCCCTGGTGCGGGCCTGTCGCCTGGGCCCCCTGGCGGCCAGCGTGGAGCTGTTGGTGGTCAACCGTGCCGATTGCGGCGCCAGGGGCCGGGCCGAGCGACTCGCTGTCCCCATTGAACTTCTTGATCACCAGCTCCATCCCACCAGGGAGGATCTCGATCGCGCCCTGATCACAGCATTCCAAGCCAAGGCGGTTGACTTGGTGGTGATGGCCGGCTGGATGCGCATTGTCACCCCAGTCTTGATCGAGGCATTCCCGCAACGGCTGCTGAACATCCATCCTTCCCTGCTTCCCAGCTTTCGGGGACTTGATGCGGTGGGCCAGGCCCTCGCCGCCGGCGTGTCCCTGAGTGGTTGCACCGCCCACCTGGTGGCCGCCGAGGTGGACTCCGGTCCAATTTTGGTCCAAGCTGCGGTGCCGGTGCTGGCTGGGGATGACAGGGCCAGTCTGGCCGCCCGGATCCAGGTCCAGGAACACCGCATCCTGCCCCTGGCTGTGGCCGTGGCCGCCGCCCGGCTGGGGTCTTCAGGGATAGAAGGGCAACAGCGGTAATCCCGTGCTGGCCGGCAGCCCCGCCATCAAGTTCAGGCATTGGACGCCTTGTCCGGCCTGGCCCTTGATCAAGTTGTCGATGGCGCTCATCACGATCAGTTGGCCGGTGCGCCGATCCACCTGGACCGACAGCAGGGCGCGGTTGGTATTGCGCACCCATTTGGTGGAGGGGTAGGTGCCCACCGGTAGCACATCCACGCTGGGACTGTGCCTGTAGGCGGCCTGCAGGAGTGTGGTGCAGTCGACCGCCGTCAGTCCCGGATCCCCCAGGCGGGCGTAGACGGTGGCGAGCAAACCCCGCACCATTGGCATCAAGTGGGGGCTGAACTGGAGGGCCACCGGGTGACCGACCACCTGGGAAGCAATCTGCTCGATCTCGCTGGTGTGGCGGTGGCCGACAACGCCGTAGGGCGCGACCGCCTCGGCCGCCTCCGCCAGCAGCAGGTTCTCTTTGGCGGCGCGGCCGCCGCCGGAGGTGCCGGTTTTGGCGTCGATGATGATGCCGGCCGGTTCAATCAGTCCCTGCTTCAAGAAGGGCAGCAGGGCTAGCAGACTGGCGGTGGGGAAGCAGCCGGGTGCGGCTACAAGCCGGGCAGCGCGGATGTGCTCCTCCTCCCACTCCACCAGTCCATAGACAGCTTCCTGGCAGAGATCGTTGTCCTGACGAGGGGTTTCCCGGGCCTCGCTCGCATAGACCTCCTGCCATTGCGCCAGGGAGCGGTAGCGGTAGTCAGCGGACAGATCGACAACCTTCACCCCCCGCTGCAGGAGCTCGGGCACGAGCCGGGCGGCGAGACCATTGGGGAGGCTGAGCACGGCCAGGTCGGCAACGGCCGCAATCGCTTCCGGTTCCGGGGTCCGCACCACCGGATCCCCATGCAGGGGCAGAAACGGGGTGATTTCACTCCAGCGGCGCCCACTACTGCGTTCTCCGCCAAGAAAGGTGACCGAGAAATGGGGGTGATCCGCCAGGAGGCGCAACGTCTGCAGACCGCCGTAGCCGCTCGCGCCGATCACAGCGATGCGTTTGTCTGCAGCCATGCAAAGGATTTAAAAACGTGGATCGTAGTGGCCCCCGCCAAGCCCCCAGGCATGGGCATGGGCGCTTGGCGGGGGCCAACCAACGTCTAGTCTTTAGTGGTGATTTGCCCAGATCCCCTGGCCTTCACCCCAGTTGAACTTTACTCCAGCTGAACGGACGGAAGACCCCGCCCCCGGCCGACAATTCCAAGATTTCACTGTTGCGACCATTCGTTTCGATGCCATTGCCGATGCTTTGGCGGCCATCCGCAATGGCGAGTCGGTCGTGGTTGTGGACGATGAGAATCGCGAAAACGAAGGCGACCTGATCTGTGCGGCCCAGTTCGCCACGCCCCAGCAGATCAATTTCATGGCCACTGAAGCTCGGGGCCTCGTCTGCCTGGCGATGGAGGGTCAGCGCCTGGATGCCCTCGATCTGCCACTGATGGTGGATCGCAACACCGACAGCAACCAGACCGCCTTCACAGTCAGCGTTGATGCTGGCCCCGAAAACGGAGTCAGTACGGGCATTTCGGCTGAGGATCGGGCCCGAACAATCCAGGTGGCCATCCATCCCGGCAGTCGTCCCACTGACCTGCGCCGCCCAGGCCACATCTTTCCCCTGCGGGCCCGCGAGGGGGGGGTCCTGAAGCGAGCTGGCCACACCGAAGCGGCCGTTGATCTAGCCCGGCTGGCGGGCCTCTATCCGGCGGGTGTGATCTGCGAGATCCAGAACCATGACGGATCCATGGCCCGCCTGCCCCAGCTGGTGGCCTACGCCAGGCGCCATGGGTTGAGGTTGATCTCCATTGCCGACCTGATTGGCTATCGCCTTGATACCGAGCGCTTCGTGCGCCGCCAGGCCGAAGCCATGCTGCCAAGCGCCTTCGGCAATTTTCGGGCGATCGGCTATCGCAATGAACTTGATGGCAGCGAGCATGTGGCCATCGTGAAGGGCCATCCCGAAAAGGCTGCAGCGGCCGTTCTGGTGCGCGTCCATTCCGAATGTCTCACCGGCGATGCTTTCGGCTCCCTGCGCTGCGATTGTCGTCCCCAGCTAGAGGCGGCCCTGCAATTGATCGAGCAGGCCGGAGAAGGGGTGGTGGTCTATCTGCGCCAAGAGGGTCGGGGGATTGGCCTGGTGAACAAACTCAAGGCCTACAGCCTCCAGGATGGCGGTCTGGACACTGTTGAAGCCAATGAACATCTCGGCTTTGCCGCCGATTTGCGTAATTACGGCGTAGGGGCCCAAATCCTTAGTGATTTGGGCATCCAGCGTCTGCGTCTGATCACCAACAATCCCCGCAAGATTGCTGGTTTGGGCGGTTACGGACTTGAAGTTGTTGATCGGGTGCCCTTGGTGATGGATCCCGGCGACCACAACGCCGCCTATCTGCAGGCCAAACGGTTGAAACTGGGCCATCTGCTGGGCGAGCCAACTGTTGCAACCTCCCCGGTTGCCCCTTCCCAGCAGGACTCACCCCAAGGCCTTAGCGCCGTGCTGGCCTGGGATGGGGTGTCGAGCCCCACGGCCCTGGCGGAGCGGCTTGAAGTCCTCCGCCAGTGGGCTCAAAAACGGCAGCTGCTAATCCATCAGGAAGAGCATCCGCGTCTGCTGGCGCTGCTGGAGCAGCCGCGAATCGCCATGCTGCTTCATGCCCGCGAAAATCACCAGCTCACGGCCGCCGACCTGGCCGGCTCCCTGAAAATCATGGCCCAATGGTCGAATACGACCTCCGTGGCGCTACTGCTGGCCCCTGATTCCCAACGCAGGGGTCATCCCAGTGGGAATCTCGAACCGGAGCGACGCGGCCTGGGCGATCTGGGACCCACGCCCGACGCGGCGGTCTGCCCCTGGCTGAATCTCAAGGCTGGATCGTTCATCCGCTGGTCCTAAGGAGTTTGGTTGGCAAAAATGGATGAACTCCACGGCGGCAAGCGATTCCATGGCGCCAATTCGTCTAAAACAAGAGCTTTGGGTCTATTGGCCATAGGGGAGCACTTTCCTATGGCCTTAAATTGAAAATTAGGCTTCTATTGTAACGCTCTTGATTCGGCTGCCGTTCCGTAGTTTAAGCACCGTATCAAGGTCACCTGTTTGCCCGAAGACCGTGTGCTGACCATCAAGGTGGGG
>CANGZM010000085.1 GCA_947458155.1 Synechococcaceae cyanobacterium
ATCTCAAGTTGGGTCGGATCCAACAAGGCCTCCACCACCCGGCGTTCATCGTTGAGGTAGGCCCGCAGTGAGTCCGCATGCTCGTTGACCGGCAAACGGAGCTGCTGACGAGCGCTGAACGCTACGGCCATGGACAGCGGACCGGCAGGCATGATCCTATCGACCCACTCTCCCCCGGCCATGCGCCTCGCCTATCTCGGCCCCGTCGGCACCTACGGAGAACAGGCTGCCAAGCGACTCGCGGCACTGGCAGGGCTTGAGGCCACATTGATTCCCCAACCAGGCATCCAGGCGGTGATCCGCGCCTTGGCCGAAGGGGACTGTGAGGCGGCGGTGGTACCGGTGGAGAATTCAGTCGAAGGGGGGGTCACAAGCTGCCTGGATGCCCTCTGGCAGTACCCCGACCTGGTGATTAGCCATGGCCTGGTCCTGCCGATTCGTCACGCCCTGCTGGGTAGTGGACCGCTTGATGGCATAAGTGAAGTGCTCTCCCATCCCCAAGCCCTGGCCCAGTGCCCCCAATGGTTGGCCCAGCATCTGAGCGGGGCCCTGCAGTTACCTACCAGCTCCACCGCCGAAGCAGCCCGCCTGGTGCGCGGCAGCCGTTTCCGTGCCGCAATCGCCTCCCTGGAGGCCGCCAGGGAGCACGGGCTGGAGGTAATCGCCTATCCGATCAACGACGTAGCAGGCAATTGCACCCGCTTTCTGCTCTTGCGCCGTCAACCCTGCGCCGCTGGCAGTGGACCCCATGCCAGCTTGGCTTTTTCGCTCCAGGCCAACCGCCCCGGCGCCCTGCTCGCAGCCCTGAGTTGCTTTGCCAGCGAAGGTCTCAATATGAGCCGCATCGAGTCCAGACCCTCGAAACGCTCCATGGGCGAGTACATCTTCTTTGTAGATCTTGACCTCAGCCAAGGTGTGGAACCCCTAGATCGCGCCATGGCCGCCTTAAGGCCCCACTGTGAACAACTGGTCCTGTTCGGGGTCTATCCCTTAACGATACTGAATCCTCCGGAAGACAACAACAACGCTGCCAACAACTAAACACACTCTGCACTTGAAACCTATGGCTTCTGGCCACGAAAGACACCAAACTGCATCAAACCATGGCGAAAAGCCCAGTCCATCAAAAGCAAAGTTGGCGTTTCGCGTAGTCCCTGCAAAACGGCCTTTGGCCCCAGCCCTAAAACCGCACCGGGTCTCCTGAAGCCCTCAAGAATCGAATCCCGCCAGGAAGGCACCGTGGCCTCAGTCCAATCAGCACTCTCAACCTGTAAACCCTCAGCCCAAGGACTGTAATTAAAATCTCGGCGCATCGCAGCAATACTGGCAAATTCAGGGTGGGCCCATTGGTCCAGTAACTGGCGCATCACCCAGCGCTCCAAACGATCCATCGCCCCTTCAGCTGGATCGCGGCTATTCCAATCTGCCATTGCCAATCGGCCATGGGGCCGCAGCATACGCAGCAATTCATCGACATAACGCTGTTTATCAGGCATGTGGGGTGCGGCCTCCACGCTCCAAACCGCATCAAAGCCCCGATCCGGCAAATCAAGCGCCAAGGCATCCATGACCGCAAAGCGACAATGATCCGCCAATTCAGGGGGTGTCAGGGCACGAGCCCGGGCAATTTGGGCCGGACTGATACTGATTGCCAGCACATCAAAACCATAGTGAAGAGCCAAAAGCCGAGCACTACCACCAATACCGCATCCCACATCCAGAATCCGACTACCTGGGGGCAAACTATCGAGACCACTCCAACGAACCAGTTCATGGACAAAGTCATCTTTGGCCAAACGAAAATCGCGGGGCCGGGCGGGGTTACCATAAAAACCAAGGTGAACATGATCACCCCAAAGGCGCTCTAACAGCGCATCATCCGTCTAACGATTATAAGCTTCAGCAACACTAGTTGAACCTTGATAGCTGCGATTTGAAGCCAGCCAAAGGCGGACACAAACTAAAAGTGTAGCCACTAACAATAAAACCAAGGCCAGAAATCCGACCAGGCTTTGCATTGACATTTAAAATTCGCCGCTATTCAAATCGTCAGAATCAGCTTGAGAATCAGCTGTTTCAAAGGTATCTTTAAGGACAGTCCTTGCCGCCAGCTGACGGCGAGTCTGATCAAGTAGTTCAAATTCTTGCCTCAGGCGCTCACCCGTGTCGGTGATCTCAAGCAAGGCCTGCTGGTGATCGGCCACTGGTCCACCCAGGTGAGCGCCGATCCAATAGGAGAGTTCGCGGGGAAGATCAGGAAGATCAGGAGGAAGAATAGCTGGCTTGCCTATCAGCTTGCCGGTCAGCTCAACCACATCCCTCAAGGCTTGACTGACATTCCCGGTTAGCGCAACCAAATCGTCGCGTGAATCGGAAGTATTGTCTTCAATCCAACTAACCATCGCCACGCGATAGGGAGTCTCACGCAAAATGCTGAGAACACGAAAACGTTGCTGCCCCATCGTCACAATATTGCTGCGGTCATCTTCTTGGGACTGCCAATGAAGAATCTCGGCACAACATCCCACTTCCGCCATCTTTTGACGCTGGGGATCCCAACGAACCACGCCAAAACGACGATCTTCGGCCATGACCGTCCTCAACATCATGCGATAACGGGACTCAAAGATATGCAGCGGCAGCACCTCCTGAGGGAAAAGCACCACATCAGGAAGGGGGAAAAGAGGCAGTTCCCTTACGGCTAATTCGGTCACGCGTTATGGCTGAGCCCAAGGTTCAGCTGTAGGGTGACATGCAAGGCAGCCGTAGGGGTACTCACGGTAAAGATAATAGAAGAAATGGGCGGCACGGATGTAACAGCCACACAATCCTAGTCAGATCCAGGGACTTAGGAGCCTCTGATTGTCACAACGCAATAAAAGCGATCCCACAGCCAGTCACATCAGAACCAACCAGGGCAGGGGTTCCTTCCTGGATAGACCGGTCAAAGCATCAAAGCTTGACCTCAATATCGACGCCACTGGGTAAATCCAGCTTCATGAGGGCATCGATCGTCTTAGAACTAGGGCTGTAAATATCAATTATACGACGATGGGTGCGAGTCTCAAAATGCTCTCGGGAATCTTTGTCCACGTGTGGAGAGCGAAGTACACAATAGATTTTGCGCTTGGTTGGCAGCGGAATCGGACCGATTGCAGTGGCAGCAGTGTGATCAGCCGTCTCGATGATTTTCTCACAAGAGAGATCAAGCATTCGCCGGTCAAATGCTTTGAGGCGGATACGAATTTTTTGTTGGGGAATGGAACTCGTCATCAGGTGAAAGGGTGCAGTACACCAGAAGAATTGGATTTTCTAGTTGCTTTTAGTTGGCGACAGGTAAAAAAGCCTGCTTCCAACAAAATAGACCGACTAGGTGAAAACCACCTAGTCGGTCAGTGTCGACTCACTGAACGATCTTGGACACAACGCCGGCGCCGATCGTACGGCCACCTTCGCGAATAGCGAAGCGCATGCCTTGTTCGATGGCAACTGGGCAGATCAACTCGGCACTCATCTTGATGCGGTCACCGGGCATGACCATCTCAACGTTGCTGCCATCGTCTGCCGTGAAGGCGGTGATTTGACCGGTTACATCCGTGGTACGGATGTAGAACTGAGGACGATAGCCAGCGAAGAAAGGAGTGTGGCGACCACCTTCTTCTTTCTTCAGAACATAAACCTCACCTTCGAATTTGGTGTGGGGCTTAATGGAGTTTGGCTTGACCAAAACCATGCCGCGTTCAATGTCTTCCTTCTGGATGCCGCGAAGCAGAAGACCGACGTTGTCTCCAGCCATGCCTTCATCGAGAAGCTTGCGGAACATTTCTACCCCAGTCACAGTAGTTTCCCGGGTGTCACGAATACCGACGACCTGAACAGTCTCACCAACCTTCACCTTACCCCGCTCAATCCGACCAGTAGCTACGGTGCCCCGACCAGTGATAGAAAAAACATCTTCGATGGCCATCAAGAAGGGCTTGTCAATTTCACGTTCCGGCTGGGGAATCGCCTCATCAACAGCATCCATCAGATCCAGGATCTTATCGACCCATTCATCTTCTCCACGTACGGCCTTATTGCCAGCTTGAATATATTCAAGCGCTTTAAGGGCAGAACCGGCTACAACGGGGATGTCATCGCCTGGGAAGTCATAACTGCTGAGCAGCTCGCGCATTTCCAGTTCTACCAACTCAAGGATTTCCTCGTCATCGACCATGTCCTTCTTGTTGAGGAACACAACCAATGCTGGAACACCCACCTGTTTAGCCAAAAGGATATGTTCCTTGGTTTGGGCCATCGGACCATCCGTGGCTGCGACTACCAGAATGGCGCCATCCATTTGGGCTGCGCCAGTAATCATGTTTTTTACATAGTCCGCGTGGCCAGGACAATCCACGTGGGCATAGTGGCGCTTCTCGGTTTCGTACTCGACGTGGGCCGTGTTGATGGTGATGCCACGCTCCTTTTCTTCCGGAGCACCATCGATTTCATCGTAGGCTTGGGCTTTGGCCATGCCTTGGGATGCGAGGACGTTGGTGATCGCCGCGGTGAGAGTGGTCTTGCCGTGGTCAACGTGGCCAATGGTGCCAATGTTGACGTGGGGCTTGTTCCTTTCGAACTTCTCGCGTGCCATGGAAGGAAAGAATCGAGGGGTGGGTTTTTGGGTTGGGAATGAAGATCAGGAATTGCCCTGATTCTTGGAGATGATGGCTTCAGCAACATTGCGAGGAACTTCCTCGTAGTGACTGAACTCCATCGAGAAGATACCCCGACCCTGGGTCATGGATCGGAGCTGGGTGGCGTAGCCAAACATCTCGGCCAAGGGAACCTTGGACTGCACTTTGGATTGGCCGTTTTCAACGGACTGCCCTTCAACCTGGCCACGACGGGAGGAAAGATCCCCGATGACCGAGCCGAGGTAATCCTCAGGAACCTCCACTTCAACCTTCATCATCGGCTCAAGCAGAACAGGGTTGCACTTCTTGACGCCATCTTTGAAGGCCATGGAGCCGGCGATTTTAAACGCCATTTCCGAGGAGTCTACGTCGTGGTAGGACCCGTCGATCATCGTGACCTTGACATCAATCATCGGGAATCCAGCAATCACGCCAGATTGGCAGGTTTCTTTCATGCCAGCTTCGGCGGGGCCGATGTATTCCTTTGGAACGATGCCGCCGACAATCTTGTTGACAAACTCAAAACCTGAACCTGGTTCACCAGGTTCCATCTCAATAACCACATGGCCATATTGACCCTTACCGCCAGTTTGGCGAGCAAACTTGCCCTCGCCTTTAGAACTACTGCGTATGGTTTCACGATAGGAAACCTGTGGAGCACCAATATTAGCTTCCACCTTGAACTCCCTCAGCATCCGATCAACGAGAATTTCAAGGTGAAGTTCACCCATACCAGCAATCACTGTCTGGCTGGTTTCGGGATTAGTAGAAACTCGGAAAGTAGGATCTTCCTCAGCAAGGGATTGGAGTGCTTTGGATAACTTCTCCATATCACCCTTGGTCTTCGGCTCGACCGCAACGGAGATGACCGGGTCGGGAATGTATAGGGATTCAAGGATAATCGGGTCAGAATCTACACATAGAGTATCTCCAGTCGTAGTGTCTTTCAGACCCAAAACGGCTCCCAAATCACCTGCACGCAACTCATCAACTTCTTCACGGTCATCAGCCTTTAACAAAATAAGCCGAGAAATTCTTTCCTTCTTATCCTTGGTGGAGTTCAAGACGTAACTGCCTTTTTGGAGTACACCGCTATACATGCGCACAAAGGTGAGTTTACCGTAGGGGTCGGCCATCACCTTGAATGCCAAAGCACTAAACGGAGCATTGTCGTCGCAGGGACGAATCGACTCGGTGCCGTCAGGCAGTAGTCCCGTAATGGGAGGAACATCAACTGGAGCCGGAAGATAATCGACCACAGCATCTAGCACAAGTTGCACACCCTTATTCTTAAAAGCCGAACCACAAAGGATGGGCACAAGACCATGCTTAACAACGCCTTGGCGGATTCCCTTGATGAGCTGCTCTTCGGTAAGTTCGCCATTTTCTAGGTAAGCTTCAATCAATTCTTCATCACTTTCTGCCACAGTCTCCATTAACTTGCCGCGCCATTTAGCCACTTCTTCCACCATATCGGCAGGGATGGGCTGTTCAAGAATGTCGGTGCCAAGATCGTTAGTATAAACGATGGCCTTGTTGCGAACCAAATCGACAATGCCCTTCAGTTCCCCTTCGGCACCTATTGGCAACTGGATAGGAGCGGCATTCGCCTTGAGTCGATCCTTAATCTGCTCATAGACCTTGAGGAAATTGGCCCCGGTACGATCCATCTTGTTGACGAACACGATCCGGGGCACGTTGTAGCGATCCGCCTGCCGCCAAACCGTTTCGGACTGGGGCTGCACACCGCCCACGGCACAAAACACAGCAATCACCCCATCCAGCACCCGCATGGAGCGCTCGACTTCGATAGTAAAATCTACGTGACCAGGAGTGTCAATGATATTAATTCGGTTTTCTTTCCAACTTGTGGAAATAGCCGCGGCAGTGATTGTGATGCCTCGCTCCCGTTCCTGCTCCATCCAATCAGTGACGGCGGCACCATCGTGCACCTCACCCATCTTGTGGACTACCCCAGAATAGAAAAGAATCCGTTCTGTCGTCGTGGTCTTGCCCGCATCAATGTGCGCGGCAATACCAATATTTCTAACTCGGTCCAGAGGATAGGCGCGGGCCACGGGGGTCGTCTCCGAGGTGGGGTCGAGAAATAAGCGGGCATTAGTCTACAGACCAGCTGTAGGGAACAAAATCCGGAGAGCCCTGGCTCCAGATTCTTGGGGCTACTTGATCAGTAGCGGTAATGGGCGAAAGCCTTATTGGCTTCGGCCATCTTGTGAGTTTCCTCACGCTTGCGGACGGCACTGCCGGCCTCATTGGCGGCATCCATCAGTTCACCGGCCAGCTTCTGGGCCATGCTTCGGCCGTTGCGGGCACGGGAGAAATTAACCAACCATCGCAGGGCCATCGCTGTTCCCCGCTCCTGTCGGACTTCCATGGGCACCTGATAAGTGGCGCCGCCGACCCGACGGGCCCGGACCTCAACAAGGGGGGTTGCATTACGAACGGCGGTCTCGAATAACTCGAGGGGATCGGATCCGGTCCGGTCGTTGATCAACGAGAAAGCATCCGAGAGAATTCTCTGGGCTGTGGACTTCTTGCCATGCTTCATCAGCCTGGCCACGATCATCGAAGCCAAACGGCTGTTGAACTGTGGATCCGGCAGGACAGGTCGCTTTTCGGCGGCGTTGCGGCGGGACATGGGAGCGGTTTAGGGAAACGGGCGATGGGGAGGGCGGTTGCTGAGAGTCGCGGCGGGACCGCGCTACTTACACCCGACGAATGGAGCTCAGGCCTTGGGAGTTTTGGCGCCGTACTTCGAACGGGACTGGCGCCGGTCCTTGACACCAGAGGTGTCGAGGGTGCCGCGGATGATGTGATAGCGAACCCCCGGGAGATCCTTGACGCGACCACCGCGAATGAGCACAACGGAGTGCTCCTGCAGGTTGTGGCCGATGCCTGGGATGTAGGCAGTCACCTCAAACCCTGAGGTGAGGCGGACCCGTGCCACTTTGCGCAGGGCCGAGTTCGGCTTTTTGGGAGTTGAGGTGTAGACGCGGGTGCAGACGCCACGGCGTTCCGGGCAGGCGCGCAGAGCCGGCGACTTGGTTTTGCGGGTGAGGCGCTGCCGTTCGGTGCGGATCAGCTGCTGAATCGTGGGCATCGAGGGCCGGAGTGCTGCTCGGAGGACATTGGTCGGACGTCCGACCGTTTTCGACAATCCGACACCCTACGACCCCATGGGCCCGCGAACCCCTGTTCGATCAAAGGAAGCCCCACAGGCACAGCCGCTTACGCCCTCTCCGGATCGCACCAAAAAGCCTCCGCCGCTGAGATCGCCTCGGTAATCGAGCCGCAAGCCGTTCAGGAGGGCAACTTGATCAACTGGGGCATAGAGGGTGATGCCATCCGCCCTGGCCAGGGGAATTCCGGCTAAATGGCCGGGCCGCAAGCGAATGGTCCAGGCGGCGCAGCGGCCTTCGAGCAGATCGAGATGCATCAAGCCTGGAGTACCGGCCACAGCCGCCTGGCGACAAAGTTCAGCGGCGGCGGCGGCTGTGATGCGCAAACTATGGCCCCGGGGCACGATGTTCTGGTTTGGGATCTCCAATCTGGCAGGACGCAGCCTTAGGAGCCATTTGGCGCGGCACGATCCGGCTCCATGGGCACCAATCCAAGACCGTTATGGATTGCCGCCGTCACCCCCCGCCCCCGCACGGTCTGGGTGCCACCCATCACCAGGCCAGTGGAGCTTCCCCCATCCAGGTTGAGGGCCTCCTGGAGCCCCATGGACTGCAGCAGGCGTCCCGCCTCCACCAGGGTGGGACCGCTGTCATCGACCCCTTCCAAAGTCACCAGCCAAAGCAGGCGGCCATCACTGCCGATCACCGTGCGCGGTGCCCCCTGGGAGAGGAAGGCGGGACCAAAGCCCTCGGCTGCCCCATCCAGCACCAGCTGTCCTTGCTGAAGCAACAAAGGGCCACCTCCAATGACATTGGCGGCCAAGCCCAAGTCGGAATTCGGCCGGCTATTTATCGTCAATCGATCCCCCTCTCTCCAGGGCAACGGACTGCCCCTGGCAACCAGGAGCGTGTCAAGCGGCCCCAGTTTCACGCCATCCGCCAAGGTCGCCGCTTCCAACCGTTGAACCACAACGCCCTGACGAATCACCACTGCGGCTTCATGGGCGTTTAGAGGGCGATAAACCGGTCCCCAATCAGCTGTGTAACGGGAAAGCCCCCTCTTGACATAGCCACTGTTGAGGGTTTGCAGCAGCACCGATGGCCCCCTGGAATCGCCCACCCATTCCTGCAATTGCAACCGGCCGAAGCGAGGCAGCTGGCGGGGATCCCAGGCAACCACGCCGCGATTCAGGATCGGCCCTGAAAGCCAACGCCCCTGATCCTTGATAGCCCCGAGGGGCAAGCGCCGCACCCGATTGAAGAAACCTCCGTTGATGGCCACAACAGCGTCGTAACGACGGGCCAACTGGGGCAGCAGGCTCAGCCCCTCCATCCCCCCTCCTCGACTGAGGGGTCGCAAGGCAACGGGACCGAAACGGGGATCAAGGCGGACGGCGTTTAGTCGCACGCGGCGCCCATCCAGCACCCGTACCTGCCGATCCCATCGCAGTTGGGCCCCCAGCAGGGACTGCAGACGTCGATCCAACCCCCCTGGGGACGCCCCATCGACGCCAACCGCCCCTGGTGTAACCGCCCC
>CANGZM010000086.1 GCA_947458155.1 Synechococcaceae cyanobacterium
ATTGCGACAGGAATTTCTGCTTAAGGGCGGAGATTTTGAATGCTGCCGCAATTTCAGGCACACCCTTCCCGAGGCGGCCCATGAGGATGCCCGCAACCAGGCCTCTGGGACCTTGCTGCGGCGCCTGAGGCTGGAAAAGGGATTGGAGTTGCGCCCGGAGGACCTGCAGGTGGACCATCGCGCCGTGCTGCATTGGCGTCAGGTCTCGGACGACAGCCGCCATGCCTACCAATGGAACCATCGTTCGATCGGCACGCTGCCAGCGGCTCCCACCTACGTGGGCTTCGTCTATTGGCTGCCCAAGGTGCCAGCCAGCGGCGGCGATCGCGACCTGGGCAGCAGCGACGCTCGCTTGGATCTGATGCGGCAGCTGCTCCACAACCGCTAGGCCCCTGGCGCCACGATCGGGGCTGAAGCGGGAAATCCGCATGCAATCGCCCTGGCCAAGGCCGCAGCGTCAAGCGCTGTTGCATCAAGATGGCGGTACCGGTTGAAGCCTGTATGGGTCTACTGCTGCTGACCGCCCTTGCGGGCTTGCTTGGTTACGGCCTCGGCCAGGGTGTGCCGCGCTTGGTGCAGCGCTCCGGTGCCCTGGCCCGGCGCTCCCAAACCAACCAGCTGGGGCTGGGCCTGCTTTTGTTGACCCCCTGGCTGGTCGGTGGCCTGGGCTTGCTGTTGGCCATCAGCCAACTCAGCTTGGGTTTGCTCGTGCCCCTGGCCGGCTATGCCGTTGGCATGGTCCTGGGGCGGCAAAAGGTGGGTTTGTAGCGTTGCCAGCCTCCATGAGAAGCTTGGCTGCCGGTACCGCCCCTCTAGACACGATCGTGGTGTAGGGGCTGGGCCTGGCACTGGACTGGGAGAAAACGACATATTTTTTAATAGCTTTCAGGCTATCGATTATAATTTTTGCCCATATCAACATTTGGTAAATTGAAAATAGAGATCATCTGCAATCCTGCCAAATTAACGATGAATGGGATGTCTAGGCTTTTGCTTTTCAGTCATACATGCAATTTGCGATGCTGCAGGTCGCAGGATGGTGGCTGAAGCCAAAGGATTAACTTTTGGCTGCTGCCAATCCAATCATCCACTTGCAACAATGAGCACCACTACTGAAACACGCAACGAATCAGAGCGGATCTGCAATCTTGTCCCTTCGCGGAATCTCCAAGATGACTGGGGGTTCGCCAGTGCTTTAGCTGCTAAGGCCCTGGAATCGCCAGCCGCTGCCCTCCCGGCTAGTGTTGATTTGAGGCAAGATTGGTGGAAAATTGGCGATCAAGGCTCAACAGGTTCTTGTGTAGGTTGGGCCTCTACAGATGGAGTTGTGAGGTATCACATGGTGAAGTCCGGTAAAATTCCTAATCCTGGATTGCTTTCACCGCGCTGCACCTGGATGGCCTCAAAAGAAACCGATGAGTTCACCAGCAGGCCAGAATCCTTTGTCGAGGAAGCTGGAACCAGCCTGAAAGCGGCTATGACTTTCTTACAAAAATACGGATCGGTACCTGAATCCCTACTTCCATTTAAGATTGGTACAACTATGTACGCAGGCAATGAAAATGCATTTTACGCAACTGCGGCCAGTCGGCGAATTACTGCTTATTACAACTTGGGAAAGAACTTGACCCAATGGCGCACATGGTTGGCAACGCAGGGGCCTTTTATGGCAGGCCTCAATGTCGACAAGACTTGGGACAATGCCACGGCAACTAAGGGCAAACTTGACACCTTTCAGCCCAATACAATCCGTGGTGGCCATGCCATCTGCGTCGTGGGTTACACCGCTGACAAGAGATTCATCATTCGCAATAGCTGGGGCGATAAATGGGGAGACAAAGGCTTCGCCTTTGCAAGCGAGGCATATATCAATGCCGGCTTTTTCAATGAAAGTTATGGTATAACAGTCTAGGCTGATGTCCCCATTGTTGCCCCTGCTGCATCTATTCCAAAAAACCAACAAGTGGCGAATCTTGTCTGCTCTTGCAGTCTTAATACTGTCCATTATTGTTTGTTGTCAATGGACTATCTATTCGGCAGGTGCAACGTGGGGCGCGCAGATTTCTCGTCAAACATTTCGTTCTGAGGGTCAGAAATCCATGCTATCGATTACAGAACAGCAGGATGGCACAACGGTGCATGTTGCTAGCCATGACCTTCTCCAGATCACCCTTTTGGAGAATGCTTCAACGGGCTTTCGCTGGGCAGTGGATCAATTCGACAAGCAGATCTTGGAGTTGGTGGATTCAGAAGCCAACTACAAACCCAAAACCGTAGGGGCATCGGGAGAAGTGTCCTTTCTGTTTAGAGCCCGAGCACCTGGTGCTTCCACAATCGAGCTTAAAAATTGGCGCCATTGGGAAGGGGATTCCTCGATCACCCGACGTTTTCACCTCCAGGTTCAGGTTGACCACTAAACGCCCGTATGCAAGCGGTATTACTAATCACTGCAGCAGTGACGCCCATCCGCAGCAAATAGTTACACAAATACTCACAATGAATCGCCTCAGGTCGCTATAGCTCAGGCCCGCACCTGGGCGATCACGGCATGGTGCCGGGGGGTGCAGGGCTGTATCTGCACCGCATCAAACCCCGCCGCCAGCAACTCCTGGCGCAGATCCAGGCCGAAGTAGGCATCCATATAAGGCTCGGTGCTCTTCAGTAGGGTCATCACAAACGCCGGCATGGTCTGATAGGCGCCGCTGGCGGGATTCATGTCCATGAAGGCGAAACAACCGCCAGTGGGCAGCAGGCGACGCGCTTCGCGGAAGATGCGGCGGCTAGTGTCCTGTGGCATCTCATGGAACAACAAAAAGGCCGACACCAGATCAAAACTGCCGTCGGCTAGCCCGGTGGCCTCCGGCAGGGCATGGACCCAAGCATCCACCGCCGAACCCTTTTGCGCGGCATTGTAGGCGGCCAGGGCGAGGTAGTAGGCCGAAAAATCCAGGCCCGTGATCGTTGCAGTGGGAAATGCCTGCTCCAGCCGGAAGGTGCTCAAGCCCACGGTGCTGTGCAGATCGAGGATGCGATCCGGGGCCTGGGGGAACTGCTGTTGCAGCAATTCGTGGTAGCCCTGCCGCAACACCTGGTCGCTGTGGGCGCCCGCTTCGGGATAAAGGCTGGAATGCACCGCATTGGAGGCCACCTCAAATTCATAGGCCGCCTGCCAGCAGAGGTGGCCGGCGTCATAGCCGTGGAAGGAAGCGCGGTAATTGGCCGGCAGGTCGACACCCTCGCGGTAGACCTGATCCCAGTGGGGTTGCCAGTCCCGTTGCGACAGCTCGGCGACGGTCTCGCGCCAGGGAATCCCCAACCGTTCGGCCCGGCCGATCATCATGCGTCGCGCCTGGGCCTTGGCCAGGGCCCACACTGGCTTGACCGCCAGCGCCTTGCCAACCAGCAGGCTGGTGAGATCGGGCTGGGGGGCGAGGCTGGCTTGGGTCATGGGGGTGGCTGGCGGGTGGCTTTCCCATTGCGAAGCTAATGGTGCGGGCAGGCAAGCGATCGCTTCTGCTCCAGGGGGCAGCTCTGGCGGCGCTGGCGCTGGGTACACCGGTGGCACTGAAGAGTGTCGCCGTTCTTGTCGCCTTGGCCACCCGCGCCGTCTACAGCTTCATTGGCTTTCCGGGCAGCCCGGAGCAGCATCTCTATCTCCACCACGACGGATACCCCACCGGTGCGGCCTGGCGCTTTGCCACGGCCCGCCGCCTCAATGGCGACCCGGCTGCCTTCCTGCAGGCCTTCGTGGCGACCCAGCCTGGAGCCGAACAACTGTCCGCGCCCCAGCAGGTCGCCGACGCTGAATATCGCTACCGCGTCGCCCTGGACGCCAGCACCACTGCCGAGGTGCAGGTGCAGTGCTGGCGGCGGCTGCCGGGCAGCAGCGACTGGCATCCCCGCTGCACCCAGGTTGCCCTCGCTGATTTCATCCAGCGATTCCTGCCCGGCGCCTTGGATTGATCAGTCCCGATCGGGGCCATGGGCCAGGGGTCAAGGTGCCGCCGATTCGTGCGGCTTGGCGCCAGGCAGGCAGCGATGGCCCTCCAGGGGTCCAAGCCAGGCGGCCACCGCCAACCAGTGGATCAGCACCGGCGCCCAGAGGGAGCCGCTGGCCCTGTAGGCGAGCACGCAGGCACTGCCTAGTAGGGCGCACTGCAGTAGGAAGCGCGGATCGTCGAACACCGCCGGCCGGCGCCGGTCCCAGAGGCGGGCCGCCAGGGGGTGGTACACCACAAACAAGCCCACGTTCAGGGCCCCCCAGGCCCAGAAGTTGGCAAAGTTGGGGCCGCCTGTGGGATTGGGCAAAAGGGCGACGCGAAAGAGCAGCTCTTCCCCCAGGGCGGGCATCAGCAGCAGCGGCAGGGAGCCGCGCAACAGCACCCCAAGAGGCGGCCAGCGCCATAGCGCCAGCAGGAAGCCAGAGCGACGGCCTACTCCGAGGGCGAGGGGGGCGTAGGCCCCCAGGATCAGGCCTGTGTGGCCGACGGCGGCGCCCGTCAGTGGGGTTAGCAGTGCATCCCGAATCCGATCGAGCAGGCTCGCGAGGTGGGGCAATGGCGCCAGCAGGTTCACCGCCAGCTGCAGGACCGTTGTCACTTGGCTGCCGTTGGCAGGCGCTGCAGGATCAGAGCGAGGGCGCCATCGGCGCGGCGCAGCTCCAGCCGCTGTCCTTCGTGGCGCAGCGTGGCCACCGAGGCCAGGGACGCCAGGAACTGCCGTTCCTGCTCCATCACCCCTGGCGGTTCGCTGCATAGTCGCCGGGTGCTCAACGGCGCTGAGATCGTCACTTTGCTGCCGTCCACCTGGATCTTGGCGCTGTAACGGTTGCAGCCGCTGCTGCCGCCGATCCGGCCGCCTTCCAGGAAGGAGACATCAAGAACCGTGCCCAGTAGGGGGCTGACCACCGCCTGGCGGCCGTTGTTGTAGGCGCTCACCTGCCAACTGCCGGCCAGGGTTTTGGATTGGGGCACCAGGGTGGCGCGCACGCTGCCGTCTGCAGAGAGCAGCCGTAGGTTGGCCCCATCGCGGCGGAAGAAGCGGGTGGCGGCAAGGGCCTGGTTGAACCGGGCGGCCTGCTGCATCACCGGCGGCGGGCAGGCCATCTGGGTGGCCGCCAGTGGGGGCCCGATCGTCAGGGAGGCGCCGCGGCTTAAGTAAGGACCGTTGAACCGGTTGCAGCCGTCGCTGCCACTGACCCGGCCCTGCTCAAACTGCAGGCTGACTGCCTCGTTGCCGGCCAGCACCCAGGCCGTGCCCTCCAGGCTGGCGGGCGGCGCGGCCAGGGCGACTGGGGCGATTGCGGCGAAAGCAAGGGTTACCAGGGGCAGGGCGGCATTACGCAGAGCTGCCGGCAGGAGGCCCTGCACCCTGCTTGGACGGGTTCGTTGCCGCGATGCCACCGACTCTCCCCTTAATTGCATCACCCTACGTTTCAGAAAGGGTTCTTCATTGGACATCAGGGGGATCAACCTGCAGCTCCCCTTGCGATTGGCCAGCAACACCGCCAGTACCGCCTGGCCGCAGAGCTTTGCTTGCAGGCGCCCCAAACCAACCAATCTCTGCCCAATGCCCCAGCCAAAGCAATGCGTCTATGAACCGATTGATTTCGACGGCCGCCAGGGCGAATCTGTATTCACAAACCCAGGAGGCGCCCACGTTGGACGACACGCCACCCCGCCAGCAACCAGAAGCAAACTGACTTCAGGCCCCTGCTCCAAGATTCTCCACCCCACCAGGGGCGAGCCGTTCGCTCCAGCCAACGGCACTCCAACTGCACCGATCAAGGTGCCCTGCGAGTCCATTGCCCCACACCTGGATCCCTAGGCCCCAGGTCCCCTGGTCAGCCGCTTCAAACCGTGGTTAATCCTCGTAACCACCCTGACCCCTGGGCCCGGCCCGGGGGTTTTTGCTGGGCTGGTGCCGCGAATGCCAGCCCCCATGCCTCGCACTCCGGGCAGCCCTTGAGCCCTGGCCTTGCCCTGTTGGGGCAATTCCGTCGCCATGACGAAGGCCTTGTTAAGGGCGATGGCCACGCCCTGGGTCCTGGCTGGATCGACCTTACGTTGCAGGTATGAGAGACATCCCTGCCGCCATCACGGCCCGGGCCCTGGTGCTGTTGGCCCAGCTCAGCGATGCAGAAAAGCTGGCCCTGCTTGATGGCGACACGCCCTTCTGGTCGGGGATGGCCGACATCGCCCTGGGGGATGCCTCCCACAGCCACCCCTGGCCGGCGGGCCAGCTGCCCCGGTTGGGGCTGGCGGGATTGCAATTTGTCGATGGGCCGCGGGGTGTGGTGCTCAAGGGAGGCGCCACCAGCTTTCCGGTGCCGATCGCCCGGGGCGCCAGCTGGAATCCGGAGCTGGAGCAACGCATCGGTGAGGCGATCGCCCTGGAGGCCCGTTCGTTTGGGGCCAACTGGGTGGCGGCGGTCTGCGTCAACCTGCTGCGCCATCCCGGCTGGGGCCGGGCCCAGGAGACCTACGGCGAGGACCCGGTGCATGTGGGTGCCATGGGGGCCGCCTGCGTCCGGGGCCTGGAGCGCCACGCCATCGCCTGCGTCAAACACTTCGCCCTCAATTCGATCGACAGCTGCCGCTTCCTGGTGGATGTGCAGGTGGATAAGCGGGTGCTGCATGAGCTCTATTTGCCCCACTTTCGTGATTGCGTCGAGGCCGGCGCCGGATCGGTGATGAGCGCCTACAACCGGGTCAATGGCTCCTGGTGCGGCGAACATGCCGAACTGCTGAATTCGATTCTGAAGCGGCGCTGGGGATTCAAGGGCTTTGTGGTCAGCGATTTCATCTTTGGCATTCACGATGGCGTGGCGGCCGTTCTGGCCGGCCAAGACCTGGAAATGCCGTTTCAGATGGTGTTTGCGGGCTGCTTGGCGGAGGCGCTGGCCGCGGGCCGGTTGCCCCAGGGGCGGCTCGATGATGCGGTGTTGCGATTGCTGCAGGCCCAGCTGGCCGTCCCCGCTGGCAGCTACCCGGCGACGCTGCGTTCCTGCCCGGCCCACCTTGCCCTGGCCCGGGAGGCGGCCACCCAGTCGATCGTGCTGTTGCGCAACGAGCCGCCGCGCAGCGGGCTGCTGCCCAACGACCTGCTGCCCAACCAGCAGCCCGCTGCTCAGCAGCCCGTGTTGCCTTTTCGCGATCTGACCTCGTTGGCGTTGATCGGCCCTCTGGCGGCGGTGCCGAACCTGGGCGATCGCGGCTCCTCCGACACCCGGCCGTCAGCCCAGTGTGTGGTGACCCCCCTGGAGGGCCTCCGGCAGGCCGATCCCCAGCTGCGCATTGACTACCACAACGGCGAGGATCCGCTGGCGGCAGCGGCCCTGGCCGCCCGCTCGCAGGCGGCCGTGGTGGTGGTCGGCCTCGATTGGCGCCTGGAAGGCGAGCACATCCACCCCGGAGACATCGGGCCGATATTGGAGCTGATGCCGCCACCCCAGTGGTTGCTCCAAACGCTGGGGCCCCGCTCCCTGCTACCGCTCTGGAAACCGGTGGCCCAGCTGGTCGCCCGCATCACCAGCCAGGCCTCGGCGCGCCAGGGGGGCGATTTTGCCGCCGGCGATCGCACCGATCTGCGCCTGCCCGCCGAGCAGGTGGCCTTGATTCGTCAAGTGGCCGCCGCCAATCCCCGCACCGTGGTGGTGCTGATGGGCGGCGGCGGCCTGTTGACCCGGGAGTGGCACGATGCGGTGCCGGGCTTGCTGTTGCTTTGGTATCCAGGCCAGGAAGGGGGCCACGCCCTGGCCGATGTGCTGCTAGGCCGGGTATCCCCCAGCGGCCGCCTGCCCTTTTCCCTGCCCAGCTCCGCCGACCAGTTGCCGCCCTTTGAACCCCGGGCCCGACGGATCGTCTACGACCTCTGGCATGGCTACCGCCGGTTGGGGCGCGATGGCCAGGCGGCGGCGTTTCCGTTTGGCTACGGACTTTCCTACAGCCAGTTCGAGACCACGGAACTGAGCGCGACTGTCACGCCCAGTTCAGACACCAGTTCAGAAACCAGTGCAGATAGCAATTCAGATGACGCTGAGCCGGCCATTGCCCTGGCAGTTACCGTTGCCAACAGCGGCGCCATGGCGGCGGCGGAGGTGCTGCAGATCTATCTGGAGCCCCCGGGCCAGGCGGTGCAGCGGCCGGCCCGCGCTCTGGTGGCCTTTGCCCGGGTCCCCCTGGCCGCCGGTGCCTGCCAACTCATCACGTTGACGATTCCCCTGCATCGTCTCGCTTTTTTCGACATCACGCAGGATGGCTTCCAGATCGAAGCGGGCATCCACCGGCTGGTGCTGGCGCGCCATAGCGAAGATCCGGGGCTGGCCTGTGATTTGCTGCTTGATGCCACGTTTCTGGGCCGTTGAGGCCAGGCTGCTTGTTGGGACCCGAGGCCAGGGGCTTCAGGGGCGCAGCAGTTCGGCGGCCAGGGGCTTGATGGCGGCGGCATCGCGCAGCAGCTGGGGATGGGTGGCCACCGGCAGCTCTGTTTGGGGCCCGATTGGCAGCACGGCACGCCAACCGGGCAGCACCGCCAGATCCAGGGCCGAGTAAAAGCTGTGGCAATCGACCGACTCCAGCAGCTCGCTGTTGCTGTTGAGCTCCCGCAGCAGGGCACTATCCCATTTGAGGTCGGCGAGCCCTCTGAAGATCTGCCCCGGCCAGGGCTGGGCGGTGATGGTCCCCTGCTGGGGGCTCCCCAGGCTGATGAAGCGCCGGGTGCGCCGGTGCCCGCCGAGGCGCTGGATCCAGGTGCGGGCAATCACACCACCAATCGAAAAGCCCAGTAGATCGAGGGGCCCCTGGCCCGGGTAGGCCGCGTCAATGTGGGCGGCCAGTTCGGCGGCGGCCTCCTCAATCGGGGTGCGGCCAAGGCGCAGGGACAAATGGGGGATCAGCAGATCCAGCCTGCGATCGCCGATTTCCTGCCGCAGCTTTTGGAACACCTCGGGGGTATCCAAAAGGCCGTGCACCAATACCAGGGGTGGCTGGGTTTGCGAAATCTGGCCGCAATGTTCTTTGATTCAAGGCGGTGGCCGGCAGTTTGAGGGGGGGGTGGATGGTGGTGATCACCTCCCAAGACGAGCAGGCTGATGAGTAGTTTTTTGACTCTGCCAACACTGCCAAGCTGGTCAGGAGTCCTTTAGCCAATCCGTAGCCCTACCAATGGAATCAGCGTCTGTTGCCCAGCCCCATGGGGCCCCAGAGACTTTGGCCGACCAGGAATTGAGGGAACAACGGGTGCGGGAACTGGTCTGCAGCTACCAGTTGTTGGTCTGCAACCCCTCTCCAGCCTATGCGGCGATCTTGAACAGCAATTTGCGCAAGCGTGCCGATGACACCATCC
>CANGZM010000087.1 GCA_947458155.1 Synechococcaceae cyanobacterium
CATGGCAAGGGAATCAATTGGTAGAAGTCAGCTTAGGTCTGGATCGATCGGTAGACGCTTGAGGCCGAGGGCAAAGCGGCGGGCCGCCAGCAGCAGCGGGTAGGTGGCGCGGGAGCGGACCGGATCCGCAAGCACGGCGGCCAGCAGCTGCAGCAGGCCCGGACTCGGTTGCATCTGGGCGCACAGCCAAGCAACGGCCCCAGCGCCATGCAAAACCCTGTCGCCAACCAGCACCATGGCGCCATCGCGCAGGTGGTAACCGCGAGCCGCCAGGCTTTGGCGCAGGGGTCCATTGGCCCGGCCATCAACGATGGTCAGGCCGGCAATGCCGCTGCGTAATTCGCTGACTGCGGCGAAATGGCGACAGAAGGGGCAACCGCCATCGAAGACCAGCACCGGCGCCGAATTCGGATCCGGTGTCGGTGCTAGTGCTGCTGGGGAGGCCATGGCTGGTGGGGCAGGGGCCTCTGGCTGCAGGGGACTTTGGATGCTGGGGGCCCTAGGTGGAGACCCCCATTCTTTCAGCGGGAGCGTCCGCTGCAGCCGCAGCCGCAATATTTGCCCTGGCGGCACTGACAGGTGCTGTCGCAACCACAGCCGCAGGGACAGGGAGTGGGAGTGGGAGCACTGGGGCGGCTGAGGGGGGTGGAACAGGAACAGGAGGAACTGGTCATCGGCAATTGCTTGGCTTAGGGATGGGAGTAGGGGGGAGAACTCAGGAGACCTCCCCCACAACGCCATGGTGCAGCCTCCCCTCGACTGGAGAGTCGAGGGCCTTCGGGTACGGCTTGCCGCCCAGGGCTCAGTGGTGGGGCAACAGGGATCCCAGGCCGATCTGGGCCAGGATCCCCTGCCCGCTGAGGGCCTCCACCAAAACGCCGCTAACAAAGCCGAGCATGGCCAGGCGCCCGTTCAGCATTTCGGCCCGGGCAAAGAATCCCCAGCCGGCTTCCCGGCCCACAATCCTCATCTTGGGCTCCAGGGGGCGAGGGTCATCGAGGCGGGGCTCTTCCGAACACCAGCCCTGGCCTTCCGATTCAGAGAAACTGCGACGGTCCAGATCTGTGGTGCTGTTGGTGTTTTTAATGGGGCTGTTTTCTGTACTGGAGTTGCTAACCATGGTTGGTCCGCGATGTTTGCTGATCTGGGAGAGATAATTCATGAATTTTCCCTCGCTTCAATCAAGCTAAAGCCATAGATCGATCTTTGCCATAGCGTGCACCTTGATGTCAAAACCGCGTCAGAGTTATGTCAATCTTGTGCCGTATTTAACACACAATTGATGGCAGAGCCCATGGGCTGTTGGCAGGTTGGCGGCAATCCAACCTTCAGCGGGTTGGTTGCGATGGCGAACCACAAAACGACCCAACAGGTCACGGCTGATCAGGCAGCCATCCCTACTGATGGCCACAACCGGCAACAGCGAGGAATTTGATCTGGATTGGGCAAGCCAGTCAGCCAAGGCTTGGCTCTTGCCCGCTTCTTGATGCTGCGATGGAGATGGGGATGGACATTGCAGTGGATCCATGGCCAGCCATCAAATACTGAACTTGACGTTAGGAGACATTTAAAAGAAACAGGCTAAGCGTTGATACTCAATCAATGGAGCAAAACGCATCTTTATCACTCTCTTTGCGGCAGTCTTTGGGCTTGCTCAGGGTGTATTAGTTAAGATATGAGCTGCATGAGGGCCACCAGGCCAAAAAGCACAAATAATCCGCCGCTGAGCTGATAAAGCAGCCGCTCATCCACGCGCCCACCGATCAGACGGCCGGCACTGACCGCCAGCCAGGTCACCAAAGCATGGCCGAGCAAGGTGCCAGCCAGCAGGCCGGCGAAGGTGAAACCCGGTGCGGTGGCCAGGAAAATCGTTGTGAACTGGGTGCGATCTCCCAGTTCGGCGATGAAGACCAGCACAAAGGCCTCACGGATCACGGCCCAGGCGCTGTGCAGCGGATGCCGGGATTCGGCGGCATTGATGGTCTGCTCGGCGTCCTTTTCTTCCGCGTCGGCATCATCGGCCGACATGGTTCGTGAATCGAGCAATAACTTGATGCCGAAGCCCAGAAACAGCAGGGCCGCCAACAGCGGCAAGATGGCGGGCGGCAGCAACGTGCGCAGGCCATAACCCAGGCCCAGGGACAGCAGGGTGACCGCAACTAAGGCGGCGAAGGCACCGATGAACACCCAGCGGGGCCGATGGCGGGCCGCCAGGATCAAGGCCATGAAAAAGGTCTTGTCCCCCAGTTCGGCGAGGGTGATGGCCGAGAGGCTGGAGCCGAAGGCGGCCCAACCGGAATCGGCGGCAAGGAAAGGGGCAGGCATGGCCCCATGCTGCGCCAGGAGTGGTCCAGTCGTCGAGAAAAAAACCGGCAATTTGAGCGTCAACTAGCCGTGGCTGGGCAAAACCTGGATCCTGTAAGGGCCAAGCGCCGCCTTCTGGGCAAGGGACCAGGGCAGGGCAATGGGGCCTTGGCCATAGCCAAGGCCGTAGACGTTGGCAGCGATCAGCGGCAGCTTCAGCTGGGCTGTGGGCTAGGCAGTGGGCTGGGCTGTGGGCTGGGCTGTGGGCTGGCCCCGAAGCGATCGAGCTGCATCACTTTGGTCCAGGCCGAAACGAAGTCCGCCACGAACCGTTCGGCAGCATCGCTTTGGGCATAAAACTCCGCCAGGGCCCGCAGTTGGGAGTTGGAGCCAAACACCAGATCGACGCGGCTGCCGCTGCCCTTGAGGGCGCCGCTGCTGCGGTCCCGTGCTTCGAAGCTGGTGGCGGCTGCGGAGGTGGGGGCCCAGACCGTGCCCATGTCGAGCAGATGCAGGAAAAAATCGTTGCTGAGGGTGCCGACCCGATTCGTCCAGACCCCATGGCCCGTGGGATCGCTGCTGGCGCCAAGAACGCGCAGGCCGCCGACGAGGACCGTCATTTCAGGGGCACTGAGAGTGAGCAGCTGGGCCTTGTCCAGCAGCAGCTGCTCCGCCGCAACCGCAAAGTCCTGCTTTTGGTAGTTGCGGAAACCATCGGCCAAGGGTTCGAGCACGGCAAAGGATTCAATGTCGGTTTGCTCCTGGGAGGCGTCGGTGCGACCCGGAGAGAAGGGCACCTCGATGTTGAGGCCGCCGGCCTTGGCCGCTGCTTCGACGGCAGCATTGCCGGCTAGCACGATCAGGTCGGCGATGGAGACCTTTTTGCCGCCGCTGGCCTGGCTATTGAACTCTTGCTGAATCGCCGTGAGCACGCCAAGCACCTTGGCCAATTGGGCCGGCTGGTTGGCTGGCCAATCTTTTTGCGGTGCCAGACGGACCCGGGCCCCATTGGCACCGCCCCGTTTATCCGAGCCCCGAAAGGTGGAGGCCGAGGCCCAGGCGGTGGCGACAAGTTCGCCAATCGATAGTGAGGAAGCCAACACCTTGGCCTTGAGCTCGGCGATTTCCGGCGCCGCGATCAGGGGATGGTCGACAGGGGGAATGGGGTCTTGCCAAATCAGCTCTTCGGTTGGAACATCGGGACCTAGATATAGAACTTTAGGGCCCATATCGCGGTGCGTCAACTTGAACCAGGCCCTGGCAAAGGTATCGGCCAGGGCCTGCTGATCCTGATGGAAGCGGCGCGAGATGGGTTCGTAGAGGGGATCAAAGCGCAGGGAAAGATCAGCCGTGGTCATCATTGGCCGATGTTTGATGGCGGGGTTATGGGCATCGGGAATCATGTGCTCTTCCCTGACATCTTTAGCTAGCCATTGCCAGGCACCGGCGGGACTTTTGACCAATTCCCACTCATAGGTGAAAAGCATCTCGAAATACCCCTGATCCCAGGTGGTGGGGTTTGGTTTCCAGGCACCTTCAATGCCACTGGTGATGGTGTCGATACCTTTGCCGCTGCCGAAACTGTTGTGCCAGCCCAGGCCCTGCTCGTGTAGGGGGGCCCCTTCGGGGGCGGGACCCACCAGGGCGGGATCGCCAGCGCCGTGGGCCTTGCCGAAGGTATGGCCGCCGGCGACGAGGGCGACGGTTTCTTCGTCGTTCATGGCCATGCGAGCAAAGGTTTCGCGCACATCCCGACCGGAGGCGACAGGATCCGGCTTGCCATTGGGGCCTTCGGGGTTGACATAGATCAGGCCCATCTGCACGGCGGCCAGTGGGCTCTCCAGTTGACGGTCGCCGCTATAGCGATCATCACCAAGCCAGGTCTTTTCGTTACCCCAGTAGATGTCTTCTTCCGGTTGCCAGAGATCGACACGGCCGCCCCCAAAGCCAAAGGTCTTGAAGCCCATGGATTCGAGGGCGCAATTCCCCGCGAGGATGATGAGATCGGCCCAGGAAATCCTGTTGCCATATTTTTGCTTGATCGGCCAGAGCAGGCGTCGCGCCTTGTCGAGGTTGCCGTTGTCGGGCCAACTGTTGATCGGTGCCAGTCTCTGGTTACCGCCACCGGCCCCACCTCGACCATCGGCGGTGCGGTAGGTGCCGGCACTGTGCCAGGCCATACGGATAAAAAGGCCGCCATAATGGCCCCAGTCGGCAGGCCACCAATCCTGGGAATCAGTCATCAAGGCATGCAGATCTTGTTTCAGTGCCTGGAGATCGAGCTTGTTAAATTCATCAGTATAATTAAATCCAGCCCCCAGCGGATTGGCTGCCGCAGGGTGCTGATGCAGAAGATTGAGGTTGAGTTGGTTAGGCCACCAGTCGTGGTTTGAAGTCCCCCGTTCTGCCGTGACGCGGCCCGCATTGCCCATGAACGGGCATTTACCGAGGTCGGTCATGGGATCTCCTTGGAAATTAGGGAGGGAACGCTGATCTTAAACAGCAGGCAGGCCAGAGGAATGACGCAGGAATGCAGGTGACGGGTTGGCGGTTTCTGCGGACTTTAGATACTCCAGAACTTCGCTATCGCTGAGCTGGGGGAAGTGTTGGTACCACAGGCCCACGCAGCTGAGGTCCGCGACATAGGCCAGGGCTTCAAGCCGATCCACCAAAGGAACCAGCTCTTGCGCCACGCTGCTGTCGATAACTGGAATGGCCAGGCTGAGGGACGCGGCATCAACCTTGCCAAGGGACACCAGGGCCGCCTTGGCCGTCATGCCCGTGGCGATGCCATCGTCCACCACAATCAGGTGCCGGTTACGGAGCTGCTCGGGCGCAGGGTCACCAAATAGGTGCTGACGCCGGGCCATTTCCTTTTTTTGGCTCTGGAGCCAGCCATGCCGCGCCGCCATGGCCGCCCACTGACCCGCTTGCTCACCGTCACGCCACACCATGGCGCCACCGGCGGCTATGGCCCCGATCGCCACTTCGCTTTGGGCTGGATCGGCAATTTTGCGCACCGACCAGGTTGCCAGAGGCAGGTGCAGTTGGCTGGCCATCGCCGCCGCCACCGGCACTCCCCCCCGGGGCAAGGCCAACAGCAGGGTGTTGGTGCTGATCCCATCTCCTTTACTGAAGACCTCAGCCAAGGCAAGACCGGCTGCATAGCGGTTGACCCAAAGGGGGTAGGGAGGTTGCATCGAACCAGGGAGCTATTCCACCGGCACCTGCACGGCGCTGGCCGAGGGTGCGGATGCTTTTTTGGGAATGGTGACGGTGAGCTGGCCTTCCTGGGCGGCCGCCTTGAGCGCGGCCGCATCGGCGTCATCGGGGAGGGTGAAGCTGCGGATAAAACTGCCGTAGAAACGCTCAACCCGATGAAAATGCTTGTTCTCTTCTTCTTGCTCCTGTTTGCGTTCTCCTTGAATTGTGAGTACATCATTGTCAACGGTTATCTTGATGTCTTCTTTAGCCACACCGGGAATGTCGGCCTTGACCAGGTATTGACCGTCATTCTCACTGATATCAACCCGGGGATGCCAATCACCCACTCCCAATAATTGGCCGGTGCGAATGGTTGGCCTCGGCCAAGAACGGCCAAACAACTCTTCGATTTCTTTAAGTGGTTCCCAACGGATGAGGGCCATGATGAGTTGAGTGCAACTGCATTATCATCATAGGGAAAGCAAGTGAATCGCCAGGATTAATTGCACCTTTTTGGCATTATTACCCAGGAGTGTAATGTAACACGTTTGCAACAGTCAACAGGCCAGCATTTTAAGCCTACTATCGATTGCATTTAAAATCAACTTACATATAGAAGCCAACTCCTTGAACCAGGCAGGGTGCTGGCGGATTAAAGTGGATACATATTATATGGACTTTGTTGAATCTGCAACATGACGGCATATGCTACGGCTCCAAGTATAGGCCGCTCCCAGTTAGGGCCTCAGCGCCGTACATAACCTTATCTCACGAAGTAGAAGAGGGCCAGGGACACCCCGACGATTACCACTAAAGCGCGCAGGGTATCGGGATTCACCTTGCCGGCCAGCCTGCCGCCCAGCGCGCCACCGACAACAGCGCCGGCGGCCATCAGAGCCGCCGCCCCCCATTGCACCTGGCCGGAGCCGACAAACACGCAGGCTGCGGTGCTGTTGCTGGCAAGCGAGAGGGCCTGCTTGAGCCCATTGAGGCGAGTGATGGTGTCTTCCAGGGTGAGGGCCAGCACCGCCAACAGGATTACGCCGAGGCCGGCGCCGAAGTAGCCCCCGTAGATCGATGCCAGCAGGACCGGCAGAATCGCCTGATTTTCAGAGAGGGTGTTGCGGCCTTGGCGCTGCAGCCGCTGCTCGATCCAGCGGCGCAACGATGGCTGGGCCCAAAGCAGGCCGGAACCCAGCAATAGCAGCCAGGGCACCAGGCTGTAGAAGAGCCTTTCACTGGTGTGCAGCAACAACAGGGCCCCCAGCAAGCCCCCCAGGCCGGCGGCGGGCAGCAGGCTGGCCAGGCGCCTGGTCTGGGATTGCAACTGCTGGCGTTGGCCGAGAATGGCACCCAGGTGGCCCGGGATGAGGGCCACAGTGTTGGTGAGATTGGCCACCAGGGCCGGCAGGCCGGCGGCCGTCAGGGCCGGAAAGCTGAGCAGTGAGCCGCCGCCAGCCAGGGCGTTGACGAGCCCGGCCGCCAGGGCGGCAGCACCCAACCCGATGGCGTTAGTCGGGTTGATCGCCACAGGTCTGAAGGTTGGAACCGCCTTATCTTCCAGCCTGATGGGTCGTTTCGATGCTGCTTGTCGATGCTGCTTGAGTTTTTGCTATGCACCTGCCGCCAGTAATTCCCCCTCCAATAAAAGGTTGAATTGCAGCAGATCCTGGTCACTGAGTTGCTGCCGGCTCGACACCTGCAGCTGACTTTCTAAAAATTGCCGGGCCCGCTCCCTGGGCCATCCCAGTTGCCGCAGCAGGGCATCACACTGGCTGAGCAGGTCCTGGCGGCGCATCGGTACGGCGGCGTCAGCCGGATCGGCGGGGGATCCCAGGGCTTCAATGGCCCGCAGGTAGGCCAGCAGATCGGCATAGCTGGTGAGGCGGTTGCGGCTGGGATGGCCAAAGGCCCGCTGCAGATACACCTCCTCCTCGGCGCGTCCCCACTGCAACCGCTGCAGCTCCCGATCGAGGTGCAGCAGCTCGCTGCTCCAATCCTCGGGGTCGGCCGGCGGCTCCGCCGCAGGCTCGAGCGCGGTGGGCTCGGCGGCGGCGGCGGGCTCGGCGGGGGGGGCGATCGGAGCGGGGGGCGACGAGGTGGCCTCGCCGGGAGGTGCCGCCGGGTGCTCCTTGGGGGCCTTGGCTACTGACTCGGGCTGGGGCTGATGGGAGGTGGCGCTGGCGCTGGCTGCGGCGGCAGGCCCGCTCTGGTTCTTGGCCGCGATTGGGGCCGGAACGGCGGCGGCGCTAGCTGGGGATACCTGCACTGGGGTGGCGGCAACGGCCGGACCAATCGCAGCCCCTGGGGGTGGCGCGGCGGCCAGCCGGGCCATCAAGCGCTGCAGGGCACGATCTTCGGCGGCCTCAGCATCTGACGCCTCCCCCAGGGCGCTGCCCAGCAATTGCTCTCCGGCATAGGCGCTGACATGGACAACCCGCACCTGGGCGTCGGCATGGACTAGTTGAACCCGTACTTCCATTGACATCGCCCCACCGCCGGCCTCCCTAGAGTGCCTCTTTGACGCTCCGTTGCCGAGCGAGCTGCCCTGCGATGGAAGCGGAATCGATGCCCTCCCTGACGCCCCTGATTGAGGGGGCGGATCAATGGGGCGAAATGGTGCTGCTGCTGCCCCTGCTGGTGGCCCTGGAATGCGTGCTGTCCGCCGATAACGCCATTGCCCTGGCGGCTATCGCCCGCCAATTGCACGATCCGGCCCGCCAGCGCCAGGCCCTTAATTTTGGCTTGCTGTTTGCCCTGGTGTTGCGGCTGGCCCTGATCGTGGCGGCCCGCTGGGTGCTGGCCTTCTGGCCCCTGCAACTGCTGGCCGCCCTCTATCTCCTATGGCTGGCGGGTCGCCAATTGCTGCCCTCCCTGAAAGCGGTCTTGGGGTTCCAAGCCAGCGCCCAGACCGCCGAAACTGCAGGGGCTGGCGCCCTGGACCCCAACCCGGACCTCCAGGCCCCTCAAACGCTAGGAGCCGAATCGGCCTTGGCCGCTAAGGCCGGTACCGCTGGCGCCTCCCTGGCGGCAGTGGTGGCGACCCTGGCCTTGACAGATCTGGCCTTCTCCCTGGACAGCGTGGCGGCGGCGGTGGCCGTCACCGATCGCTTGCCCCTGGTGATCGCCGGCGGCGTGATTGGCGTGATCGCCCTGCGGCTGACCGCCGAACTGTTCATCCGCTGGCTGGATGTATACCGACACCTGGAAAATGCCGGATACCTGGCGGTGGCCCTGGTGGGTCTGCGGCTGCTGTTGCGCCTGGTGTATCCCGATGTGGAGTTGCCGGAGTGGAGCCTGCTGGTGGCCGTGGGCGCCCTGTTCGCCTGGGGTTTCTCCAGCCGCCTGCCCGAAGCGGTTCCCGCCAGCGACCCTGAACCCTGAGCGATGAAGGTCGAAATTCGCCAGATCGACAGCGACCGCTTGCTTGAGCAGATTGAGGTTGAGGTGCTGGCCGATATCCCCCAACCGGGCCGCTGGTTGGTGCTGGGCGACCGCAGCTTTCTGGTGCTGCAGCGCCGCCACCGCTACCGACTGCGCAACGGCATTTATGAACTGGCCTCCCTGGCCCTGCAGGTGAAGACCCAGCGCCAACCCGCCGATGCCCGCTGGTGGCAAGGAGCTTGGGTGATCGGCGACCCCAGTTGCACCTACAACGCCCGCACCCCCCTGCTGCGCTGCGCCGTGCTGCCGGAGGGCCCCTGCGAACGCTGCGCCCATTACAGCGGCGCCTGAGCAGGCCCAAGGGCTGGCTGGGGCGTGCCGCCAGCAGTGATCCCTCCAGACGCCTGCCCGCAGCTTCGAGAATCAACCCGCTCAGCACGG
>CANGZM010000088.1 GCA_947458155.1 Synechococcaceae cyanobacterium
AGCCCCGGCCCTGATCGGGTCCAGGCCCTGGCCAGCTCAAAAATCCCGGTCGGTAAGAATTTCACAGCCATCACTGCTGACGACAATGGTGTGCTCCCACTGGGCCGAAAGTCCACCATCCACCGTGACTACCGTCCAACGATCACGCAGGGTGCGACAGGCTTTGCTGCCAGCATTCAGAATAGGTTCCACCGCCAAGGTCATGCCCGGACGCAGCGTCATGTTGGGCAAATCCCTGGTTCGGTAGTTGAACACCGAAGGCTCTTCATGCAGGTTGCGGCCCACACCGTGCCCCGTGTAGTCCTCAACAACCGCATAGCCGTGGGCTTCAACATGGTCTTGAACCGCACCGGCCAGATCCAGGAGACTGCTGCCTGCTTTCACGGTGGCCAGGCCCTTCATCAAGGACTCCTGGGCGACTCGGCTGAGCCTTTGGCCCTCGACACTCAAGCCCTCACCCACGGCGATGGTGATGCAACTATCGCCGTGATACCCCTCGAAACAGGCACCCGTATCCACCTTGAGCAAATCACCGGCGTGGATCACCCGCTTGGCACTGGGGATGCCATGCACAACCTCATTGTTGATGGAGGCGCAAATACTGGCCGGGAAACCGTGGTAGCCCTTAAAGCTGGGCACCGCCCCCATGGCCCTGATCCTCTGTTCGGCATGGCGATCCAGGTCGGCTGTAGTCATGCCAGGGACCACCAATTCACTTATTTCACGCAGCACGGTGGCCACGATGCGACTGGCCCGGCGCATCACCTCAATCTCACGGGCTGATTTGACCTCCACACCCCGACGGCTCTTCTGAATCCGGGGGCCGGCCTGGGTGATCTGGGCCGCGTCCGCCGTGGCTCGACCAGCGGTGGTGCTGGCCAGCAGATCGGCAAACAGATTCATGGGGTCCGGTTCGAAGGAGCGGGGGAAGGGCCGATGGGTCAGGCCCGCAAGGGCCTTCCAGGATTTTCGCCACTGCCAAGCTATCAAGGGTGTCATCGCTGCTGCGCCTTGGCCCCCTCCGATCCCTTCCCCGAAGCCGATGCGGCACCCGCATCACCCCTTTCCCCCTCCCAGCGGCCCGACCAGCCCAGGGGGCCATCACTGGCCCTGCGGCTGCGCCAGGCCCACGCCAATCTGGCGCCCCTGGTGCTGGCGCCATTGCTGATCACCGCTGGCAGCGGGGTGGCCTATCGGTTGTTACGGGACTGGGGGGGCTGGGGACGGGATCGGGCCCATGGCCTGATGGTGGTACACGAGGGGGAGTGGTTGAAACCCTTGTTGGGTGCTGGGGCCGAGACGTTTTATGTGCTTCTTAATGGGCTAGGGCTGCTCTGGATGCTGGGCAGCGGTGCTTGGCTCGCCTGGGATCGTTGGCGCCGCAGCGGACCATCGGGGGGAGCTGGTAACAGGGGCGCCTGAGCCGTTACAATCTCGGTTTGGCCTGATGCCTTCGAATGGGCTGGCTGCGGACGGAACCGAAACCACGATGGACCCTGTGAACGACACCGAAACCAATTTGGAATCCACGGCCACTGCGGCCGAGGAAAGCAACGTTGCTGTTGCCACAGCTGAGGCCATTCCAGCAACGGTTACCGTGACCACCGGCAAGCTCGGAGCCCGTGAGCTGATCGCCGCCTTCGAAGCCGCCCAGCTGAAAAGCGATCTGCCCGAAATTTATGTTGGCGACACCGTCCGGGTTGGCGTCCGTATCCGCGAAGGCAGTAAGGAAAGAATCCAGCCCTATGAGGGTGTGGTGATTGCAAAACGCCATGGTGGCCTGAACGAAACCATCACCGTGCGGCGTATTTTTCAGGGTGTGGGTGTCGAACGGGTTTTCATGCTGCATAGCCCCCAGGTGGCCAACATCAAGGTTGAGCGACGCGGTAAAGTGCGTAGGGCGAAGCTCTTCTATCTGCGTGACCGGGTGGGTAAAGCCACTCGCGTGAAGCAGCGCTTCGATCGGTGATTCTGTTTACTGGGATTTTCTCCAGAAAACACACTGATTTCCGTTGTCCCAAGGGCCATCGCCTTGCGCCGTTAGTTCAGTTGGTAGAACGCAGGTCTCCAAAACCTGATGTCGGGGGTTCAAGTCCTCCACGGCGCGTTCGATGGCCCGTTATTCAGTCTTGTGCTTCCGAAAATGGAGTTGGATCTACAGCCCGGCGATGTCGTAAAAGTGCTTGAATCCGCAGCCCTTGGCTGGGTTCGAGCCCGCGTCATTCGGGTCAAGTCCGGTGGCCGCGTGGTGGTTCAGAGCGATCAAGGCCGTGAATTCACGGCCAGGGGGAATCAGGTCCGCCTGATTGAACCCGCCGGTTTTCGACCCTAATTGCCTATGGATTTCTCCCGAAAGCCGACCCCATTCCCCCGTGCAACATGCTAGGGGATCTTTTTGGCTTGCCAATTCATTCAACCTGCCTGCTTCCCTGCCATCTCCGATGTCAATCCATCCCAAGGCGTTGACGGACGGACCTATCGCCATAGATACTTCTATTGTTGGCTTGCGAGCCGACAAGGCTGATTTTGAAAATCACCCCTGGGGTTTTCGTTTCAGCCAAGCCTGGGACTGTAGTTCAATCGGTTAGAGCACCGCCCTGTCACGGCGGAAGTTGCGGGTTCGAGCCCCGTCAGTCCCGTCTTCAAACAATCATCAATAACGGAGCTCAGCAGCGTGGTCCAACCTGATTCCGTGCGGGTCCGGTTGGCCCCAAGCCCGACCGGCACCCTGCACATCGGTACGGCCCGCACAGCGGTGTTCAACTGGCTGTTTGCCCGCCACCACGGCGGTCTTTTTTTGTTGCGGATCGAGGACACCGATCGAGAACGGTCGCGTCCTGAATACACCGACAACATCCTTGCCGGGCTGCGCTGGCTTGGCTTGGATTGGGACGACGAACCCGTGATCCAAAGTGCTCGCATCGAGGAGCACCGGGCGGCCATTCGCCGACTCCTAGACCAGGGCCTGGCCTATCGCTGTTACGCCACCGAGGAAGAGTTGGCCTCCATGCGAGAGCACCAACAAGCCAACCACCAGGCCCCCCGCTACGACAACCGTCACCGCCAACTCTCAACCGAGCAGGAACAGGCCTTCATCGCTGCAGGGCGCCAAGCGGTCATCCGCTTTCGCATCGATGACAACGCCACCATCAATTGGCACGACCTGATCAGGGGGCCGATGCAATGGTCTGGATCGGACCTGGGGGGGGACATGGTGATTGCCCGACGGGCCCCAGCCGACCAGATCGGGGAACCCCTCTACAACCTGGTGGTGGTGGTGGATGACGCCTTCATGGCGATCAGCCATGTGATTCGCGGCGAGGATCACATCGCCAATACGGCCAAGCAGCTGCTGCTGTACGAGGCGTTGGGCGTAACCGCCCCCGAGTTCGCCCACACGCCCCTGATCCTCAACCAGGAGGGCAAAAAACTGTCCAAACGGGACGGGGTGACCTCCATCAGCGACTTCCAGGAGTTGGGTTATACCCAGGCCGCCCTGGTCAACTACATGACCCTGCTGGGCTGGTCGCCCCCCGAGGGCATGGGCGAACGCTTCAGCCTGGAAGAAGCGGCCCGGGTGTTCGACTTTGATCGCGTCAACAAAGCCGGCGCCCGCTTCGATTGGGACAAGCTCAACTGGCTCAACGGCCAGGTGCTGCATGAGCTTGACCCCTCCGAATTGCGCCAACAGCTCCTGCCCCTCTGGCGGGCCCAGGATTGGGCCGGCGCTGGCCCAACGGCCGATAGCGATTGGCAGAGAGATCTATGCACCTTGCTCGGTCCCTCCCTGACCCGGCTGGTCGATGGGGTGGAGCAAGCCACGGCCTTCTTTCTCACCCCAAGCCCCGACGAGCAGGCACAGGCCCAGCTGGCCCAGCCGGGGGCGGCAGCCGGCCTGGCCGCCGTCTTGGAACGATTACCCGCAGGCGAACTGAGCGCCCCAGGGGCCCAGCAGATCCTGGTTGAGGCGACTGCGGCCGCCGGAATCAAGAAAGGCCTGCTGATGAAAAGTTTGCGGGCGGCCCTGTTGGGCAGTCTTCAGGGTCCGGACTTGGCGGGTAGCTGGTTGCTCTTGCATCGCAGCGGCGCCGACCGGCCCAGGCTGGAAGAGGCCCTAGCCGCTGCTCCCAGCCCCTGATCGGCGTGAAGCGGGTGCTGCAATTGCTTATCTGAACCTGAAGCAGCAGCGGCACCTAAGTCTTAGTCGTCATAGGCTGCAAAAATAGGTTCAATATGCAGGCCGATGATGCTGCCGGCCCGCAGCAACAGGTATTCGCCCTCCAGCTGATTGATCGGCACGTTCACGAAGGCCTCCGGGGTCGAGGCAGCATTGAGAACGCCCGCATACCAGTTCTGAAAGGCATCCAGACTCTCGAAATGGACGCTCTCACGATGTCCGCCGCTCAAAATCAGATGGATCGCATAGCGACTGGGTTTACGGGCCATCGTCAGACCGGTAGATCACGAACCTCCACAGAATGGCGCATACACCATCACCCTTCCCTGCCATCACCTCCCAGGCGCTCTGGCAGGCTGAGTACTACGGCAATCCCTGCGGACCAGGCAAACACCCATGGCGGTAGGAGGGGGCGGGACAACAGCAAGCCACCAGGAGGACAAACCCCTGCTGCTGTTGGTCGATGGCCATTCCCTGGCTTTTCGCAGTTTCTATGCCTTTGCCAAGGGCGGCGAAGGGGGACTCAGCACCAAAGACGGTGTCCCCACCAGCGTGACCTATGGCTTTCTCAAGGCCCTGCTCGACAATGTCAAGGGGTTGAACGCCAAGGGGGTGGTACTGGCCTTCGACACGGCCACACCGACCTTTCGTCACGAAGCGGACGCCAACTACAAGGCCCATCGGGAAACGGCCCCAGAGCACTTTTTCGCCGACTTGGCCAACTTGCAACAGATTCTCAAAGAGGATCTGGATCTCTCCCTCTGCCTCGCTCCCGGATACGAAGCCGACGATGTGTTGGGCACCCTGGCCCTGCGGGGGGCCTCAGAGGGCTGGCGGGTCCGCATCCTTTCTGGCGACCGGGACCTGTTTCAACTAGTCGATGACGACCGCGATATCGCTGTTCTTTATATGGGTGGCGGGCCGTACGCCAAGAACAGCGGACCCATCGAGGTGCGTCGTGAGGGGGTCATCGCCAAGCTCGGCGTGCCCCCAGAAGATGTGATCGACCTCAAGGCCCTCACCGGCGACCCTTCCGACAACATTCCCGGGGTCAAGGGAGTGGGCCCAAAAACCGCGATCAATCTGCTGCAGGCCCACCGCAACCTGGAAGGGATATTCGCCGACCTCAGCCAACAGAAAGGTGCCCTGCGCACCAAGCTGGAAACTGGTCGGGACAGTGCCTTCCATTCGCGGATGCTGGCCCGCATCCTGTTGGATGTTCCCCTGGAGCATCCGCCGCGCCTTGACCTCGGCGAGGTCAAACCGGAAGCGCTGGCGAACAGCCTGGAAAACCTCGAATTGTTCAGCCTGCGCAAACAGGTGGACACCTTCGCTCGACTGTTTTCCGCCCACCCAAACCACCGGCCGAGCAGCGAAGCAGCACCCACATCAGCGACCGACGCCGCCCCGACCCCAAGCCAGGCTGCGGGCGCTCGATCGCCAGAGGATGGCGAAGCCAGCCATACCGGCATCGGGCCCAATGTCGCGCCCAGTTTCGCGCCCAGCGCCGGTCCAACCGCCGCTCCCATCCCCAAACTGGCTCCTGTCCTGGTGCAAAGCCCCCAGGCCCTGGAAACCCTGCTGCAGCTCCTGTGGCAACAGAGGGATTCGATGGCTCCCGTGGCCCTGGACACGGAGACCACCTCCTTGAACCCCTTCCGCGCCGAGTTGGTGGGTGTGGGCCTGGCCTGGGGATCGGGGCCCGCCGAGCTGGCCTACATCCCCATCGCCCATCATGAAGGCCAGGCAAGCGATCTGCTCTGCGATGCTGGCCCGCCTGAGCGCCAGCTGCCCCTCGATCAGGTGCTGGGGGCCCTGGCCCCATGGCTGGCCAGCAAGGCCCACCCCAAGACCCTGCAGAACGCCAAATACGACCGCCTGATCCTGATGCGCCACGGCCTGGTGCTGGAGGGGGTCGTGATGGACACCCTGCTGGCGGACTACCTGCGCGACGCAGGCGACAAGCATGGCCTTGAGGCCCTGGCCCAGCGCAACTTCCACTTCAGCCCCACCAGTTACAGCGACCTGGTGGCAAAGGGAGCCAACTTCGCCGCGGTGCCCTTGGAGCAGGCCGCCGCATACTGCGGCATGGACGTGCATCTCACCTGGCGACTCACCCCCATGCTGCGCCAGCAACTGGCGGATCTGGGACCTGCCCTTCTGCCCCTGCTCGAGCAGGTGGAACTACCGCTGGAAGCGGTGCTGGCCGGCATGGAAGCCACAGGCATCCGCATCGATATCCCGTACCTGCAGGAGCTGGGCCAGGAACTGGGCAAAAGCCTGGCCCAACTCGAACGCGACGCCCACGAGGCGGCCGGAGGCGAGTTCAACCTGGCTTCCCCCAAACAACTGGGAGAGTTGCTTTTCGACACCCTCAAGCTGGATCGCAAGAAATCCCGCAAAACCAAAACCGGTTGGAGCACCGATGCAGCGGTGCTCGAAAAACTAGAAGCCGACCATTCCGTAGTGCCACTGCTGTTGGAGCACCGCACCCTCAGCAAACTGCGCAGCACCTACATCGAAGCCCTGCCGCTTCTGGTCGAGGCGGAAACCGGCAGGGTGCATACGGACTTCAACCAGGCCGTCACGGCCACAGGCCGGCTCTCAAGCAGCAATCCCAACCTCCAGAACATTCCGATCCGCACCGAGTTCAGTCGGCGGATCCGCAAGGCCTTCCTGCCCCAGGAAGGCTGGCAACTGATCAGCGCTGACTATTCCCAGATCGAGCTGCGCATCCTCACCCACCTCTCGGGGGAACAGGTGCTGATCGAGGCGTTCAACCAGGGGGATGATGTCCATGCCCTCACCGCCCGTCTCCTGCTTGACAAAGACGAGGTCAACGCCGACGAACGGCGGCTCGGCAAGACGATCAACTTCGGTGTGATCTATGGCATGGGAGCCCAGCGTTTCGCCCGAGAAACAGGCGTGGGCCAGGCCCAGGCCAAGGACTTCCTGAGCCGCTACCGGCAGCGTTACGCCCGCGTCTTCGCCTATTTGGAAATGCAGGAACGCCTGGCCTTGAGCCAGGGCTATGTGGAAACGATCCTGGGGCGCCGCCGTCCCTTCCACTTCGACCCAGCCGGCCTGGGACGCTGGCGGGGTCGGGATCCGCTCTCCATTGAGCTGGAGGTGGCCCGCAGGGCCGGGATGGAGGGCCAGCAACTGCGGGCCGCCGCCAATGCCCCCATCCAGGGCTCCAGCGCCGACATCATCAAAATCGCCATGGTGCAACTCCACCACGCCCTGATTGAAGCCGACCTGCCGGCCCGCCTGCTCCTACAAGTGCACGACGAACTGGTGCTGGAGGCGGACCCGACAGTCCTGGAAACGGTCATCGATCTGACCCGTCGCACCATGGAGGAAGCAGTGAGACTGGATGTTCCGCTCAGGGTGGAAACAGGGGTGGGACCAAACTGGATGGAGGCCAAGTAACGGCCGATGCAGGGGCTGATGTTGGACCCTCGCCAAAATGTGAGAAAATGATTAAAGTTGCATGTGCAGCAGTGAATTCTAACTTGATTTTTCCCACTAGCGACGCTTTTGTGGGCCATCGCAAGGGCATCATCCTTGCAGGTGGCAGTGGCACCCGACTGGCCCCCCTGAGTGCGGCAGTCAGCAAACAATTGATGCCTGTCTATGATAAACCAATGATCTATTACCCCCTAAGTACGCTTATGCTTGCGGGAATTCGTGAGGTATTAATCATAACCACCCCGAACGACCAACCCGCTTTTCAACGACTTCTTGGCGATGGGTCGGCATGGGGAATGGAAATTCAATATGCAGTTCAACCGAGCCCCGATGGTCTGGCTCAAGCTTTCCTGATCGGATCAGAATTTTTAGCCACAAGTCCGGCGGCCTTGGTGCTAGGCGACAACCTATTCCATGGCGATGAGTTGGTGCATCAATTGCAGACTTCTAACCCTAAAAGCCAAGGGGCCACTGTCTTTGCCTATCCCGTAAGTGATCCTGAGCGCTATGGAGTGGTGGAATTCGATGTAGAAGGACGAGTTATCAGCATTGAGGAAAAGCCGAAACAACCCCGATCACGTTATGCCATCACGGGCCTATATTTTTATGATGAAACAGTAGTCGAGCGAGCCAAACAGGTACGACCATCTCACCGGGGCGAACTGGAAATCACAGACCTAAACCAACTTTACCTGAACGAAGGCTTACTAAGGGTTGAACTAATGGGCCGAGGGATGGCCTGGCTGGACACTGGCACCCCAGATTCTCTCCACGAAGCGGCAAGTTACATTCGCACTCTTGAACATCGGCAGGGCCTTAAAGTGGGTGCACCCGAAGAGGTGGCGTGGCGCATGAACTGGATTGATGATGCACAGCTAGAGCGTCTCGCCCAGCCATTGAAGAAGAGCGGCTACGGATCTTATCTTTTGAAGCTGCTCAGTGAAGTGCGCACCGCGCCATCTGGCTTAGTCAATGCCAACCACACCACCCAAGCTGCTTAAACGTGCAGGTCAAAAAGTTCAGTATTGAAGGGCCCTTGCTCCTGACGCCACGGGTTATCCACGATGATCGGGGCTTTTTCAACGAAAGCTGGAACAGACTCAGCTTTGCCGCTGCCCTCGGTATCCAATCTGCAGAGAGTCCAGTTTTCCTGCAGGACAACCACTCAAGATCAAGAAAAGGGGTCTTGCGAGGTTTGCATTACCAAATAGAACCGCATTCCCAAGCGAAGCTAGTACGCTGCGTACATGGTGAAATTTTTGATGTCGCCGTCGATCTTCGACAAAGCTCCAACACCTTTGGTAAGTGCGTTGCTGTCCACTTAAGCGAGATGAACCATCATCAACTTTGGATCCCTGTTGGATTCGCCCATGGATTTGTTACCCTAAGCGATAATGCTGATGTCCTGTATAAAGCAAGCGGATACTGGAATAAAGAATCCGAACGTTCACTACTTTGGAATGACACTGAACTTGCCATTCCCTGGCCCCTGGACTTCAGCG
>CANGZM010000089.1 GCA_947458155.1 Synechococcaceae cyanobacterium
AAACCCACCGAAGAGGAAATTGCCGAAAGCATGGAGATGACCATTGAGAAGCTGCGCTTTATCGCCAAATCGGCCCAGCTGCCCATTTCCCTCGAAACTCCTATCGGCAAAGAGGAAGACTCCAGGTTGGGTGATTTCATCGAGGCAGATATCGAAAACCCCGAACAAGATGTTGCCAAAAATCTTCTCCGCGAAGACCTGGAGGGCGTCCTGGCCACTCTTAGCCCCCGCGAGCGTGATGTGCTGCGCCTGCGCTACGGCCTCGACGATGGTCGGATGAAAACCCTGGAGGAAATTGGTCAGATCTTTGATGTGACCCGAGAGCGCATTCGCCAAATCGAAGCTAAGGCCCTCCGGAAACTACGCCATCCCAATCGCAATGGCGTTCTAAAGGAATACATCAAGTAAGGCAAGTAGGTTACCCGTAGACTCATTTTAGAAATACGCCGCCTCTTCAAGTTTCTGCTGCGATATTCTTGCGTGGGCCCCACCCTGGTAACAGCTACCCAGGGCAGGACTTGCCTGAGCCTGTGGGCGTAGGTTAAGAGCTCGCTAAGGACTCTGGCCGATGCCGGCTGATCCCAGACCTGGCAAGGGCCCGTGGGTTGTACCCAGCACCGCTGCAGCCCCCCCCAGGCCGGCCCCCCTGGCTCCCCTGGGGGCCCTATTGCCCCTGCTCACGCTCTTGAGCCTGTGCTGGCTGGCTTTTTTCAATGGCCTCGGCAGCCTGGGGCTGATGGACAAGACCGAGGCCCTGTTCGTCGAAGTCGCCCACCAGATGGTGTTGCGAAACGATTGGGTGACCCCCTGGTGGAACGGCCAGATCTTCTTCGATTACCCCGTCTGGGGCTACTGGATGGTTGCCCAGAGCTTCCGCTGGTTCGGGCCCACGGAATGGGCGGCGCGCCTGCCGGTGGCCCTGGCCGCAACAGCCACCGTGATGGCGGCCTGTGGCCTGGTCTATCTGTGGGGATCGGCCCAGGAAGCACCCCGATCCCGGCTGATCCGCGCCTGCGTGGCGGCGGGGGTGCTGGCCACCACCCCAGGCTGGATCGGCTGGGGGCGCGCCGCCACCACGGACATGTTTCTCGCCAGTGCCATCAGCCTGGCGCTCTTCGGCTTTCTGATCAGCCATCGGCTGGCCGGCCATCGACTCTGGGAACCCTTGGGCCGTATCGCCCTGGCCCTGTTCAGCGGCATCGCCGTGCTGGCCAAGGGGCCCGTGGGCGTGCTGTTGCCGGCCTTGGTGATCGGGGTCTTCCTCACCTGGCGAGGCCACTGGCAACGCTGGGCCCGACCGGTCCACCTGCTGGCGATGGTGCTTTTGTTTCTCGGGGTTGTGCTGCCTTGGTACAGCGCAGCCACCGAGGCCAATGGCGGCGCCTTTTTGAATGGTTTTCTGGGCTTCAGCAACCTGAAGCGCTTCACCAGCGTTCTCTACGACCACCCGGGCCCCCCCTGGTTCTACCTGCCCTGGCTGCTGCTGCTGCTGTTGCCTTGGAGCTTCTTTCTGCCGGCGGCCCTTATCGGTCGCGGGCGCTGGTGGAGTCTGCGTCGGAGCGCTGCAGCGGGCCATCCCGGCGATGAGCTGCAGCTCTTTCTGGTGCTGTGGTTAGGCCTGGTGGTGGCCTTCTTTTCGGCGGCCGCCACCAAATTGCCCGGCTACATCCTGCCGGCCCTGCCGGCAGCCAGCCTGCTGGTGGGCCTGTACTGGCGACCGTGGCCCGCCGATGGCCAGCTTGAAGGGCGCAGCCCCAGGGCCATGGCCGCAAGTGAGCGTGCCAGCAGTTGGCCCGTCAGTGGTTGGCCCGTCAGCGCCGCTGGTTGGATCCAGGCCGCTCTGTTGGCGGGCCTGGCCCTGGCCAGCGTCCAGGCTCCCAATTGGGCGGCAACGGACCCCGCCTACCCCAATTTTGGCGCCGCCCTGGCCAGCTCCGGCCTCCCCCTTCGGCTGGCGGCTCTCCTGGCAACCATGGCGCTGGCCAGTGCCTGGCTGCTGGTGCGGGGCCAGGGACGCTGGCTCTACCTCCCTAACTTGGTCGGCTTCGCGGGCCTGTTGGCCCTCGTAATAGCCCCCCTGGGGCCCCTGTTGGATCGGGAACGGCAGGCCCCACCCAGGCAGCTGGCCCTGGAGGCCCGCCGCCTGGCCCGCCCCGGCGAACCGCTCTGGGTGGTGGGCACCAAGCGCTACAGCACCTTGTTTTATGGCGGCGAAACGGCCCGTTTCGTCTCCGGGCGCGACGAATTGCAGGACAACCTCAACGACAGCCAGCCCGGGCAGGCTGGCCCCAGCCAGCGGCCGTCCTCCATCCGCCTCTTGGGCGATCGTCGCCAGCTTGAGCGACTGCGTCTCCCCGCTGCTGCCGTGCAGCAGCTGGCCCGTCGGGGCGAGCAGGAGCTCTGGCGCCTTACCCCGCCAAGGACAGGCAACCCATGAAACTGGAGCTGAGATCCCAGGATCTGACGCTGGTGGCCTTCTGTATCACCCTGGTGGCCACCCTCGCCGTTTTACTCAAAGGAGAGGCGGCCCCAGCCCTGGACCGCTTCCTGCTGGACGGACTGCACGACTGGTTGCCAGGGGGCCTGCGGGCAGGCCTGCTCAAGGTGTATCTACTCAGCGGTGTCGGCTTTACAGGCCTGCTCGTGGCGGCCTCCCTGGCCTATCTGGCCTTGAATCGCTGGTGGCGCGACCTCGGACTGCTGGTGCTATCCACCGGAGGCATTCTGGCGATCGTGGATCTAGTACTCAAACCCCTGTTTGACCGTTCCCGGCCCCCCGAAAAGCTCCTGGTGGTTGAGGGACACAGCTTCCCCAGTGGCCATGCGGCCGGATCGATTGCCTTTTATTTCGCCATGGTGACGATCTTGGCCGCCCACTATCCCCATCTGCGGCGCCCCCTGGTGGTGACCGCCAGCGCCTGGATCACCCTGGTGTGGTTTAGCACCCTGGTGGCCAGGGCCCATTGGCCCAGCGACCTGCTGGCCGGCGGGGCGGTGGGCACCGCTTGGCTCACGGTCTGTCTGGCCCTTTGGCGCTCGCGTCGCAACCGTCAAAGCTGAGGGGCAGCAAGGGGAGCCTGGACCAGGCAGCGCCCCATGACCCCCCATCATGTGGGAGCACTGCAATTCGTTGCCTTGGCCCCCACCCCTTCTTCCGCTGCCCTAGGCCAGGAACCCGCTGGCGAGACCCTGAACCTGGATCGCTTGCGGGGTCTGAGGACCGCCCCAACGCTGAGCCTGGAGCAACGTCAACAGCTGAAGCAGGAACTAGCCCAGGCCCTGGCCCGTTGTCAGTGGTTCACCGTGGGGGTGATGGCTCCGGGGGAAGCGGAGGCGTTAGGGGCTTTACGCGCGTTGGAGTTGGGCCTGGGCTGGTCCGCCCTGGCGGCGGCCAGCGAACCCGCCGCCATCGCGGCCGGCCAGTCAGTGTTTCTCAAAGGAAACCAGCGCACCGGCAGCTATTTGTTGCGCCAGGAGGACGGTCTGGGCGAAGGCCTATTGATCACCGGCCACCACAGTGAGGATCCCAGTGTGGAAGGGACCTGGGGACCTTTACCCCTCGATCTCTTCGCGGCGTAAGGCCTGGCTGGCGATCCCGCCGATGCCTAGGCTGACCAAGCCTGACGGCAGATCCGCCTGCCCTTCCGCCCCCTGATGACCAGCCCCTCCCTGCGCATCGCCTCCCGCCGCAGCCAGCTGGCCATGGTGCAAACCCACTGGGTACGAGAGGCACTGTTGGAGGCCCATCCGGATCTGGGGATCAGCATTGAGGCCATGGCCACCCAGGGTGACAAAATTCTGGATGTGGCACTGGCCAAGATTGGCGACAAGGGGCTTTTCACCAAGGAATTGGAAGCCCAAATGCTGGTGAATCAGGCGGATATCGCCGTCCACAGCCTCAAGGATCTGCCAACCAACCTGCCCGAAGGCTTGATGTTGGGCTGCATCACCGAGCGGGAGGATCCGGCGGATGCCCTGGTGGTGCATGAACGCCATCGCCTGCTCAGCCTGGCCACTCTGCCGGCCGGTGCCGTGGTAGGCACCAGCTCGTTGCGGCGCCTGGCCCAATTGCGGCACCACTTTCCCCACCTGGTCTTCAAGGATGTGCGGGGCAATGTGATCACCCGCCTCGAAAAACTGGATTCCGGCGCCTATGACTGTCTGATCCTGGCAGCGGCGGGGCTGGAGCGCCTGGGATTGGCCGACCGCATCCACGAACGCATTGACCCCTCCATCTCCCTGCATGCGGTGGGCCAGGGGGCCCTGGGCATTGAATGCCGCCAAGGCGATGCCACCGTGCTTGGCCAAATCAAGGTGCTGGAACACCTGCCAACCTCCAGGCGCTGCTTGGCGGAGCGGGCCTTCCTGCGGGAACTGGAGGGGGGCTGTCAGGTGCCCATCGGCGTCAACACTCGCTTTGAAGGCGATGATTTGGTGCTGACGGGCATGGTGGCCAGCCTGGATGGTGAACGCCTGATTCGCGATGAGGCCCGCGGCGATCAGACCGATCCGGAAGCGATCGGGGTGGCCCTGGCCCATAGCCTGAGGGCCCAAGGAGCCGGCACGATTCTGGAGGAGATCTTTGCCACCGTCCGACCCGAAGCCTGAGGCCGGGGCCGGGGCTGGGACCGAGGCCGGGGCCTCGAAGCCTAGCCTCGGCCCCGTCACGGTGATCAGGGCTGAACTGCCCGCCAAGAACCGACGCCCCCCCCTGCAGCCCAACACCGACCGGCGGCCAAACGCCCAGGGTTTCCCCTTCGAGTGGACCCTGCTGGCCTGGGCCGCCCTGGTAGGGATCAGCACCGGTTTGGCGATCGTGGCGTTCCATGAGGTCCTCGATTTCCTCAATAACTATCTCTTCGGCCCCTTTGTCGAGGGGCTGCTGGAGATCAGCCGCTCCCCGGTGGCGGTAGCGGCTCAGGCCCAAGTCCCGGTGGCGCCAGTGACCCTGCCCCCTCCCCCGGCCCACGATGGGGCCACACCGCTCAAGGCCCTGCTGCAACTCGGTCTCGGCAGCATCGGTTTTCTGACCGGAACTCCCCCGGCCCCGTCCCCGGCGCCCCTGCCGCCGCCCGGGCCTGCGGCCCCGGACTGGCTGGCCCTCTGGCCGGTGGTGGTGGTGCCAACTTTGGGGGGCCTGGCCGTTGGCGTGTTGCGCCGCTTCGGCGGCCCCCTGGGACCGGGAGTGCCCAGCCTGATGGCGATGGCCGAGGGGTCGGAAGATCCGGCACCCGTTCCACCGCTGCTGCGCCTGCTGACGGCGGCCCTAAGCCTTGGCAGTGGCGCCTCCCTGGGGCCTGAAGGCCCCAGCGTCGAAAGTGGCGGCAACTTGGGACTGTGGTGGGCCCGCCTTGGGCGCCTGTCGCCCCAATCCCAGCAGACATTGGTAGCCGCCGGGGTGGCCGCTGGTCTGGCGGCGGGTTTCAAGGCCCCGATTGCGGGGGTGTTTTTTGCCTTCGAAGGCAATGCCAATACCAGCGCCACCCGACCCAACCTGAGGGCCGTGCTGGTGGCGGCAGTGGCCTCAGCCCTGGTGACCCAATTGCTGCTGGGCGATGAGCCGATCCTGCGGCTGCCGGCCTATGAGGTGCGCTCGCCGCTGGAACTGCCCCTGTACCTGGGGTTGGGGGTGCTGGCCAGCCTGATGTCACTGGCCCTGATCAAGCTGATGGCGGCCGGCCGGAATGGCAGTGTGCAACGGCTGCTGGAAAAACTGCCGCCGGGCCTGGCCACCGCCCTGGGGGGGGCGGCGGTGGGGGCCATGGCCCTGGCCTTTCCCCAGGTGCTGGGCGTTGGTTACGACACGATTGAGGCCCTGCTGGGCAGTGATCAGGGCATTCCCCTGATCACGTTGGCGGGCCTGTTGGTGGTGAAATTATTGGCGACCAGCGTCAGTAATGCCAGCGGATTCGTGGGCGGCGGTTTCGCCCCGGCCCTGTTTTTGGGTGCCACCCTGGGCAGCGTTTATGGCCAGCTGCTGGGCGAAGGGGGGCTGGGCTTACCGGTGGCTGAAGCCCCCGCCTACGCCATGGTGGGCATGGCGGCGGTGCTGGCCGGCAGCGTCAGGGCCCCCTTGACCGCCCTGCTGCTGTTGTTCGAACTGACTCGGGACATCAGGATTGTGTTGCCGTTGATGGCGGCGGCGGGCCTCAGTGCGGCCCTTGTCGACCGCTGGCAAAGCGTCAAACCCACCACCCTGCTAGGGGCCGACCGCAACGAAGAACGGCGGCGGGAGCGGCTGGCGGCCTTAAACGTGATTGAGGCGCTGGAACCGGAGGCGCCGCTGGTTTTGCCGACCCAAACTCGGGCGGCAACGGCCCTGAGCGAATTGATTGCCGCCCATGGCCACTGTTTGCTGGTGGTGGATGAAGCCGAAACCAACGTGGTGGGCATCGTCACCCTCGCCGACATCCAGCAGGCCCTCAACGCCGCGAACCAAAGGGGCAAGCCACTGAGCTTGGGCGAATGCCGCCGCAACGATCTGGTCTGGCTAGCGGATTCGGCCCATCTCGATGATCTGGAGGACCAGCTGAATCCCCAAGGCATCCGTCAGGTGCCTGTTTTCGCCGTGACAGCCGGCATGGCCGGACCTCTACCTAGGGGGCTGCCATCAAGCGGCTTGGGACTGGATGCGTTGCGGGGGTTAGCAAGTCGGGATGGCTTGGCCATTGCCCTGGCCCGCCAAAACCATCAGGAGGCCATTTCTGAGCAATCGCTTCCCACCAAGGCCCTGGCCACAGGATCAACCTGAGAGAGCAAACCCAGGATGCGTTGCAGGTCGAGGTCTGAAAGCTCGCCATCGCTGCCCCACTTCAAGGCGGTGCTGTTGAGCTGATCGGTGGTGTATCTGCTGGGGAAAGGGTCTGGAGCCATAGGACTAGGGGCGCCAATGCGGGACGCCTGGGCTTGTAACAGGTATAAAAGCTTACGAGGAAGTCTTGGGTTGAACACCGAACCAGGGCCAATTGCCAGAATCTCTTTGGATTTGGGTTTGGGTTTGGATTGGATTGGGGCTGGGGCTGGGGCTGGAGCGAGCTGGGCCGCAGGCAATCGCGACGGCCCCAGCAGAGTTCAGGGAGTGACGATCACCGGCGTACCCACTTCCACCTGGTCAAACAGCTGGCGGACATGGGGACCCAACATGCGGACGCAGCCATGGGAGACGGCGGCGCGGGTCTTGACCCACTGCTCCCAGGCCGGGGGGGTGCCGTGGATGCCGAACTGGTCTCTGGCGGTGGTGTGGAAGCCCAGCCAGCGATCACCGAGGGGGCCCAGGGGGCCGATGGTGGGGTTATTTCTACCGGTCTTGGTGCTCTGGTACTGGGGATTGACCACCTTGTTGCGCACCGCAAAACGACCCGTGGGGGTGGGGGTGGCGGGGTCGCCGATGGCCACCGGCCATCTGCCCAGCACCTGGCCATTGTCCACCAGGCTGATGGTGCGCTTGCCCAACTCCAGACGGATCTCGCGGGTGCTCGTGTAAGCAGCGGCCGTGGCAGCCGGCACCGACGGCACCGCCGCTCCCGAGGCGCGGCCGGCCCGGCTCGGGACCGTACCGGTCGAAGCCGCACCGGTCCGGGCCGAACCTGTCGGGGCCGCACTGGTCGGGGTCTGGGGACGGGAGACGGCGGGGCTGGCCGCCGGCACGGCAGGCAAGGGCGGCGGCGGGGCCAGGGCCAGGGCGGGCCCGGCACCAAAGGCGATCGCGGCAGCCATCAGGCCGCTGGTGCGCAGACCCCAGCCCAGGCCCCGGGCAACCCTGGGACTGGATGGACAAACGGTTGGGCCGCAGGGATTGGGGCTCATGGGTTGGTCGCGGAACGGGGGGACAGAGAACGGCCCAGGCGGGTCCGATGGGATGGGTGTGGGGGCGATCAGCCCACCAACTTGGCGTCGATGGTTGAGGTATAGCGCAGCTCGCACTCCTTGATAACCCTCACGGCCTCGGCGCTGTCAAAGAAGCCATTGACGTGGCAGGTGCCTGGCTTTTTGAGGTCCTTGTAGTGCTCCCAGTAGTAAGTGGTTTCCGTGAGCCACTGGGGGCCCAGCTGCTCATGGGAAGTGATGTGGTCCATGCGCTTGTCATCCGCCAGCACGGCGATGACCTTGTCGTCGACTTCACCGCCGTCGTCGAATTTCATGATGCCGATGATGCGGGCCTCCACCAAGGAACCGGGGACCAGGGGTTCGCTGACCCCCACGATCTCGATATCGAGGGGATCGCCATCCTCATCCCAGGTGCGGGGGATGCAGCCATAGGCAAAGGGGTAGGTCAGGGAGGAGTACCCGACGCGATCGAGCTTGAGGTGACCGGTTTCGGTGATCAGCTCGTATTTGTTGATCGTGCCTGAATTGAGCTCGACGATCGCGTTCAACCGCAGCTTGCCCTCGTCGGCGAAGGCCGGCAGCACGTGCAGGAGGTTGAGCATCGTGCGGCTGGGGGCGTGGTCGATGTTCGCCAAGGGTGAGGGGGCAAAGCGGCAGGAATCTTAAGGAAAGACTCCCCCTTCAGCCAGCCAGTTGGTCCACCTTGGCGGCCAGGTAGGTGAGGAAGGGCTCTGCCCCCAGGGGCCGGCCGGTCACCTGCTGCACCAGCTCCTCGCCATTGACCGAACGGCCCAGGGGCCAGACCCGGGCCGCCAGCCAGCCCCGCAAGCGCTCCTCCTCACCGGCGGCCACCAGGGTTTCGAGCGGCCCGAGGTCCTGCTCCAGGGTTTGGCTGAGCTGGGCGCTGATCAGGTGCCCCAGGGCATAGGAGGGGAAATAGCCAAACAGTCCCTCGGCCCAGTGGATGTCCTGGAGGCAGCCGTCGCTGTCGCTGGGCGGCCGCAGGCCCAGCAGGGCGACCATGCGGCGGTTCCATTCGGCGGGCAGGTCGGCCACCGGCAGCCCGCCTTCGACCAGCTCCAGCTCCAGCTCGTAGCG
>CANGZM010000090.1 GCA_947458155.1 Synechococcaceae cyanobacterium
GCTGCGGAACAGGGCTTCCAGGGCAGCCGTCACAGTAGGTTCGAGTTGATGATCCAGGTGGGTGCGATAGGAGGCCCCTGGGGCGAACCAGCGCCGCAGCAGGGGAGGCTCAATCCGCCAACTGAGCCGTTCCTCCCAAGAACGCGCCTGGACCGTCCAGCCCATCGCCTCCAAATCCACGCGCCACTGGTGATGCTCCTGGGCCTGGTGCTCAAGCCAGCGTTGCTCGAGGGGCAGTACGGCCGCCAACAGATCGGCGGACGGTGGCGGCGGGATTGGCTGGGCTGGGGGGTGTGCGGCACGGGGCCGCTCGCTAGCGCTGGCGTCCCAGGATTGCTGAAGGCAGCCCAGCGGCCCTAGCAGGGGTTGACTCAACAGCAGCCGTAATTCAGCTCTGGGGGCTGCCAGGGCGTGGATCTGCTTCAACCAGGCGCGCCGGCGCATTAACGGTTGGCCGGCCAGGGGCTGGCGGGCCACGAACCACTCAAAGGCCATCCCTGCATTAGCCAGCTCCTGCAGGCTCTCGGGGTTCTCTGGGGTCGCCGATAGCAAGCGGGGGCGTCGCAGGTCCTCCAGCAGTTGCACTTGAGCCTCAAGCCGTTGTCGGTCCGCATCGGCCGCAAGAGTTATCACCACTTCCCCCTCGCTGGCCAATAGAAGCGGGTCGAGGGCCCAGAGCAGGGAGCGACTCTCCAGCACTAGCACCCGATCCAGTCTGTCGATTCGGGCCCCAAGCCACAGCTCTTGGCGCAGCCGATCTAGCCGCTCACCCTCGGTGGCGCACTGGCGCTGCAACCAGCGTTCCAGTTGGGGGTCATGGGGACTGCTGCTGAAATGGTCGCTGCTGTCACCGGCAAATTCATCGACAGCCGCCAGCTGGGCGGCCCGGCGTTCCTGGAGCCGTTGGCGCCGTTCTCCCTCCCAACCGAGGGTTCCGGGTTGCCAGAAGATTTCGCCCTGCAGGTCCGTTGGCAGGTACTGCTGGGCTACCCAGTGGTCCGCATAGGCGTGGGGATAGCGGTAGCCGAGTCCGTCACCGAAGGCTTTGCCGTCCCGATGGGCATCCCTCAGGTGGGAGGGGACCCCTTGTTTGTTGGTTCGCCGCACGGCCTCAAGGGCCGAGAAGATCCCCATGGTGCTGTTGCTTTTCTCAGTCCCCGCAAGGTAAAGCGCCGCCTGGGCCAGGGCATACAGACCTTCGGGAAGGCCCACCCGATCGAAGCAACTGGCGCAGGCAGCCACTACCACCATCGCCTGGGGGTCAGCCAGGCCCACATCTTCACCGGCGGCGATCAACATGCGCCTCAGTAGAAAACGGGGATCTTCGCCGGCCTCCACCATCCGGGCCAGCCAGAACAGGGCGGCATCGGCATCTGAACCCCGCAGCGATTTGATGAAGGCACTGATGGTGTCGAAATGGGCATCCCCCTGCTTGTCGTAGAGCACAGCCCGCTGCTGGATCGATTCCTCGGCGATCGCCAGATCGATCTGGATGGCCCCATCGCCACCTGGCGGGGTGGTTTCCACCGCAAGTTCGAGGGCATTGAGCAGGCTGCGGGCATCACCCCCGGCCACCTGGACCAGATGGTCCCGAGCAGCTTGGCCAAGGTGCACCTGGCGATCTCCGTAGCCCCTGTCCGCGTCAGCGAGGGCTTGATCCAGCAGACGCTGGAGCGCCTCCGGTTCTAGCGGTTGGAGGCGGAAGAGCCGTGACCGGCTGACAAGGGCCTTGTTGACTTCGAAGTAGGGGTTTTCGGTGGTGGCGCCGATCAGGGTGAGGATGCCATTTTCGACCCAGGGCAGCAGGGCGTCCTGCTGGGCCGTGTTGAAGCGGTGTACCTCATCAATGAAGAGGAGACTTCGCAAGCCATGCTGTTCAAGCCGCCTGCGGGCCTGGTCCACCTCGTTGCGGAGATCCTTGACCCCTGCCAGCACGGCGTTGAGGCTGGAGAAGTGGGCACGGGTGGAGCCTGCAATGATGCGGGCCAGGGTGGTTTTGCCCGTGCCAGGAGGGCCGTGCAAAATCAGGTTTCCGACCCGGTCCGCCAAGATGGCCCGCCGAAGTAGACGGCCTGGTCCCAGAATTCGCTCCTGACCTACGAACTCATCGAGAGTGCGGGGTCGGAGCCGATCGGCCAGCGGGGCAATGCGCCGCCGTAGCTGTTCTCCCTGATGGCCAAAAAGATCGGTCACGGGGAGGTTAATCGACGCCACTCTTCAGGCTTATTTGCCCACCTGGTGGAAGCGGGAGCTGAAGCCAAGCAGATCAATCCCGCTGAAGATGAAGCTGATGCCCACAAGCAGGCCTAGCACGGAGAGCAGGCCCGCTGGGCTCATGGTAAGGATCATCAAGCCCAAAACTAGTGTGATCAGGCCGTTGGCCAGGCCCCAGCCCCAGCCATGGCTGAGTCGGTGCGTGAGCGAAACGATCGACATAACTATGCCTTCTACCAGGAAAACGATGCCGATTGCCATGGCCAGAGCCTTGATCTGCAGGGCGGCGGGTATGAGCCCTGACTTGAATTGCCACAACATCCAGATTCCGGCCACCATCAGCAGGGCAGATACCACCAGACGCCAAAAGCAATGCCAACGGCTCAGCCGGGCGGAACGGCTGAGGTTGTTGAACCAGCCGATGATCCCAGCCACAAGAAAACCTACGGCCACCATCACGGTGACCCAGGCGGAGGCGATCATCGGGAAACTCAGGGCTAGCACCCCAAGCACAATCATCATAACTCCCTCGGCCTGGGTGAATCCCTTCAGTCGGCCTGCTTCCAGAGCCAGGCGATCAAGGGCCTTCGAGGTAAGCAAAGGATCGTTGTGCGGGGGCAAGGAGGCGCCGGAGGTCATGGCGAAATCAGGGATTAATGCAGAAGGCTAGAAGCCTTGCGGGCCAATGGTCCTTTTGGCTTCGCTTTGCACAAGTTTGATCATAACAATTTTAAGGATTTCATCCACTCCATCCCAGCTGGATGCCCCCCTCAGGTGATCACGGTTGGCCTGGCCATGCCAGTGCGCCCACGGATTTCAGCCAGGCCGTCAATGGCGTTGATCAGGTCGGCCAGGGCCAGCTGGGGATCCTGATTCAGGTCTCCACCTGGGGCGACATAACTTTCGAGATACACACGCAACGTCGCACCTTGGGTACCAGTGCCTGATAGGCGGAGGACCACCCTGCTGCCGTCATCCAGCAGCAGCCTCAGGCCCTGGCCGCCGCTCACAGAGCTATCCACCGGATCGACGTAGCTGAAATCATCGGCAGTGGCGATTGTTCGACCCGCCAGGCGCTGGCCCTGCAAGCTAGGTAGCTGGTTCCGCACCCTTCCATAGAGACCTTCGGCCGCTTGGCTGGCGATGGCCTCGTAGTCGTGGCGCGAGTAGTAATGGCGGCCAAAGGTATGCCAGTGGCCGGCCATCACCTCCGCCACGCTGACGCCTCGCACGGCAAGAATCTGGAGCCAGAAGAGAACAGCCCAAAGACCGTCTTTCTCGCGAATATGATTGCTACCCGTGCCGAAACTTTCTTCGCCGCAGAGGGTGATACGGCCTGCGTCCAGCAGGTTACCGAAGAATTTCCAACCCGTTGGCGTTTCAAAGCAGGCAATGGCCAACTCCTTGGCCACCACGTCGACCGCCGCGCTGGTGGGCATGGAGCGGGCCACGCCGGCCAGTCCTCCGGCGTAACCTGGCGCCAAAGTGGCGTTTGCCGTCAACACGGCCAGGCTGTCGCTGGGATTGACGAAGCAAGCCCTGCCCAGAATCATATTGCGGTCCCCGTCGCCATCGCAGGCGGCGCCGAAGTCGAAAGACTTGCCTTTGAGCAGCAAGTCTGCGAGTTCATGGGCGTAGGTGAGGTTAGGGTCGGGGTGACCGCCACCGAAATCCTCTAGAGGCACTCCATAACGGACGGTGCCGGCAGGGGCCCCTAGCAATTCTTCGAAAACGCGGATCGCATAGGGGCCAGTGACTGCATGCATGGCATCAAAGGCCATACGGAAGTCGCTTCGCAGCAGAGCCGCGATGCGGTCAAAGTCGAACAACTGCTGCATCAGGGCGACATAGTCTTCGACCCCGTTAATGACTTCGACCTGCATAGGGCCCAGGTCATAGGTGCCGATTACATCCAGCCCCGGGGCTACCTCAGGGCTGATGCGGTAACTGTCCAGGCCCTGGGTGGCGAGATAGATGGCTTCGGTCAGGGATTCGGGCGCCGGGCCCCCGTTGGCCCCATTCACCTTGACGCCGAAGTCGCCCTCCGGACCTCCGGGGTTGTGGCTAGCAGAAAGGATGATGCCGCCGATGGCGCCCCGTTGGCGGATTAGGTGGGAGGCGGCTGGGGTGGAGAGTATGCCTGCCTCGGTGGTCACCAATCGGGCCAAACCATGGGCGGCGGCCATGCGGGCGATGGTGCCGATCGCCTCTTTGTTGCCGAAGCGTCCATCGCCCCCCAGCACCAGGGTGCCTCCGGCAACACCCGGCAGGACTCTCAACACCGCCTCGATGAAACTTTCGAGGTAGTGGGGGGTTTGGAACTGGCGGCTACTTTTGCGTAGGCCCGAGGTGCCCGGTTTCTGGTCGCTGAACGGCTGGCTGAGACCGACCCGGAGCACAGGGTTTTCGCTGGGGCTGTGGCTCATGGGGACCCGATCGGGGCGGCGATTGGCAGGAGCAAATTAACCCTGCACTCCTACAAGGGTCGGCGGGCCGAGCCAGGAAGTGGTCGGCGTCGCCAAGTCCCGCCAGTTGGGTAGCGGTCCTTCCGCTGGCCTGAGTTTTGGACGACGACCTTAAGGTCTGATGATCAATGTCCCCAGATCACCATGCCTGGCTTGACTTGGCAGATTTTTCCTATGCGTCGTCTTGGATTTCCCCTGTTGGCTTTCCAGGCCTTCTTCCTGGCCCCCTTCGACCCTTTGGCCATTTTACCCGCCAAGGCGGCCATTCCTTATGCCCAGGCGGTGATTGAATCGCGAAAGGCAGCCCAAGCGGTGCTCGACCATGCCGGCGCCGAAACCTGCTTGCGCGGCAAACTCACCAAAGTGCTGTTGCGGCTTTCGGCAAGTTGTGAAGCGGCTGCACAACACAACGCCCTCTGCAAATTGGCGGATAAGGCGGTAGTGGTTACTCCGATGAGCCTGACGTTCATGGAGGAAACCGCACATCAGCTAATTGATCTGACAGCTTCCGAGCAGAACGTCAGTCTCATCAAGCCTTAGTCAGCAGCTCTTCAAGGAGCGGTTGGTTCAATCAGTCTCAAGCCACCGACGCCCTGTCCCTGTTTTTCCTGCTTGGTGTCTGCTTTGGCTTTAGGCAGTTGACGGCAAAAAACTGTGACCTCGTTTGCCGCTGCATCAATGGGGTCCCGTCGCTCAAAACTGTTGCTTGGCGCCACCACGGCTTTCTGGCGGATCTTCCAAAGCAAGTCCTTGCAGCTGGCCGGTAGCCGGGGGTGATCCAGAAGAGGATCAGCCTGAAGTCGTGCCTGTTCGCAACTGCTGGCCGTGTTGTCACGCCCGCATGCATAGGTGGTCAGTTGCAGCTTACGAAAGACCTCCGGTGGCGGGAAGGTTTCAGGGGGAGTACCAGCGTGGACGGAGGCTGCCGTGAGTAGGGCACCAAGCAGGCTGGCCGCTAGTAGAGCCCCCTGGGCCAAGTGCTGGTTCAGGGGACGGGGAGGGACAGGGACACGCACCAGGGCCGATCCGGAATGTCTCCATCATGGGACCTCTGGTCTTGATCCAAGAGGCAGACCTTGCCGGAGCTGGCGCTGGCGGCCCAACCAGATCTGGGTAATCAAGGGGCGGAACAAGGTCGGTTGCGCTGCGAGAAGTTGGCGCAGCCAGCCTTGGTTGCGCAGGAGTTCGCCGCTGCTGGATTCGGCGGCCTGCAGGGCCTGGATGCGGCGCAGTTCGGGCTGCCGTCGGCGCTCGATCTCGGGTAAGGCCGCGGCAAGCTTGAGGGCCCCCCCTTGGCGCAGGGCGGGTAACAATTCTTGGGCAGCCACGATCGCATCCCGAAGGGCCATGTTGAGACCCTGGGCCCGCACAGGGCTGAGGGGATGGGCCCCATCTCCCAAAAGCAGGAAACCGTCTTGATGCCAGCGCTTTGCCAGACCCACTTGGATCGGCACCCGCAGCGGGCCCTGAAGGGCCGTGGTCGGCAGCTGGCGCAGCCAGGTAGCCAGGGGAGCCTCACAGGTCTGGGCCAGGCGCTCCAACCATTCCCCAGGTGTGAGATCGAGGTCATCTCCCGGTCGGCAGAGCCAGCCCAGGCGAAGGTTCTGGTTGGCGGCGGTTTCGAACAGGGCGAATCCATTCCCGGCCCCCAGCACCGTCAAGAAGGTGCCTCCCAGCCAGTCCCGAATCTCCGCCACAGCTTCTGCGGCCAACAGAAACCAGAGCACCTCGTGCTGGGGGGGAGCGAGCCGCAGCGGTATTTCCGCCTGCCTACGCAGCATCGAGTCCCGGCCATCGCAGGCCACCACTAGGTCGGCGGCAAGGCTGTCGCCATCGGCCAAGGTCACCCCACCAATCCGAGATCCCTGCCGCCGGAGTCCCGTGACCCGGACTCCCTGGCGTCGCTTAAAGCATGGGGTTTCGCTGGCCTGCTCCAACAGGGTGGCCAGAAGTTCTTCCTGGCCCACCAGGGTGCATGCGGGTCCAGGACCAATGGGTTCAGGTACCTCCAACAGAGAGTGCCCTTCCACCAGCACCCGCCATCCCTTGAGACTGCGTTGGGGCACCGCAGCAGGCAGGGAGGGCAAGCCCAGGCGATCCAAGGCTTTAAAGCCGCTGGGCATAAGGGCCTCCCCGCGGAATGGGGAAGACAGGCGGGGCTCCCCCTCCACCAAGGTGACTTCGATGCCGGCGCGAGCCAATAGCAGGCTGATGGCACAGCCAGCGGGACCGGCGCCAACCACTACAACAGTGGCTGGGGCGTGAGGGGTGCTCAGGGGCCGGACCCGATGGTCGGTCCGGCCAGTTCTTGAGGCCTGGCACTGTTGACCCCCAACAGGTTGTCTTTCTTCTGCAGCAGATAATCCATGAGTTCTTGTTGCAGGGTCAGCAACTCGGTGGTGCAGCCACGAAAAGCGGCGCGATGGCGGATGTCATCGTGACGGGTGCGCAGATCGCGCAGCATCAGATTGATGGCGTCGAGGTGGGGCGAATCGATTCTGTTGTCACCCTGGGCGAGGGAAACAGGGTCCATCGAACTACGTTCAAACTTGTGCATTAATGCTAAGGGGCGCCGGGTCGTCCAGCCTGACAGCCTGCGATTCTGTTAATGAATCCGGCAATGGGGCCTGCTGCGAGGGTGGTTGGTCAATGGCACGGCCGCTGCCGCAGGATCGCCGCGCCCGCTCCCTGCCGCGCCGCAGCCGGGCGGTTTCACCCAGTTCGGCCCCCCGCCAGAGGCGGTCCATCTCGGCCCCAAAGTGGCGAGCCAGCAGGGGGGAATCAATCAACAGGAGGGTCTCGTCGTTCTGGTGAGCCGCCGAGGGACTCCAGTTGAAGCTGCCGGTGATCACCTTCTCGCCATCGAGGACGGCGAACTTGTGATGGAGTTTGTCCCCACGGGCCAGCCTTGGTGTGCCTACCCCCTGCAGGGGCTTGCTCCAGATCCGGTTGCCCGCCTCCAGCCGACAGCGGCGATCGGGCAGAGCTATGCCCATCAAATCCAGGACTTCACTGAAGGAGCGATTGGCGAAGCCGGGGTCCGCGAGCAACCGTATGGGTACGCCGCGGGCGTGCAGCTGGGCCAGCTCATCGGCGAGATTTTGGGCCGAAAAGACAAACAGGTTCATGTCCAGTCGTGATCGCACGCCCCGCAATTGGGTGGCCAACCATTGCAGTCCGTTGTCGGGATCGCTGCGGCGATGGGGGGCGAAGAGCACCTGCACGCTGGTGTTCCCTACGCGCACCCGTTGGGGTGCCGTCCCCTTTTTGTTTAGGCCAAAAAGGCTGTCGAGATCCCCGCCTGGGCCGTCCCCCCAGAGTTCACCGAATTGGGCGGCAAAGAGGCCCGCCAGTTCCGCGCTTTCGAAGCGCAGCAAATGGTTGACGTTGCCCCGGGTCCTGGGGTCATCCGCATCGCCATGGATGCAGGAGGCTGTGAAATTGGCGGAGCCTGTGACAACGACGCGGCGATCGGCCACCAGAAACTTGTGATGCATCAGGCCACTGCCGCTGCTGCCATCGGCGGTGTCATCGATCATGGGCACCCCTGCCTGCCGCAGCAGCAGCACCGCGTCAAGGCTGCCAAGGGCCTTTAGTTGGGCCTGGCGGAGGCGCTGGTGCGGCGAGAGATCGACGGAATGTTGTTGGCTCCAGGGAGTGCTGTAGTTGTTATCGAGCACCACCTTCACCCTGACTCCTTGGCGGTGGCGCTGCACTAGGGCTTCGGCGATGGAGGGCAAGGAGAGCTCTTGGACCGCCACGAGAATCTCGCTATTCGCCTCGTGGATGGCCCGCAGCACCATGGCCTCGAGGTCATTGCCTTGGCGCCAACTTCCCGTCAGGGGGCTACGGTATTGCCGATCACTGTGGTGGTTGAAGCCAACCTCAATGCCCGCTGGGAAGGGGAGGGATGGGCTGGCATTCCCTTCACGGACCGCTGGTGCGGGTCCGCAGCCAAGGCAAGCTAAGCCACTTAATGTGGCTGAAATCAGTACGGCTGGGTTACACCAAAGCCAGTCAACGAAGCGTTGCACAATTTTGCCAAAGGGGGCTCCTAGGGTTCCCAGGTGCCGTCATTCCCTTAGAACCATTCTTGATAGCTCTGGCTGGAGGGATTGCTGTTGTCTTCGGGCGTTTTGCGCTGAAATTTGAGAACAATGTTGCGCTTTTGTTCACCGTCTGCGGCCCAGGCTTCAATCGGATAGAGCTGTTGGCCGTCGCGGAAAGGCACCTGAATGCGGAA
>CANGZM010000091.1 GCA_947458155.1 Synechococcaceae cyanobacterium
GGCCCCAACCCCTTGGCCTGGCAGGCTGGCCCCATGACCCAGAGCCGTACAGACGCCCTCAAGGGGGCAAACCCAGCCGCTAGCGCCGAAGGCGGCGGCGAATCCCTGGCCCAGGCGGTGGCCAGGCGCCGTAATTTCGCCATCATCTCCCACCCGGACGCCGGTAAGACCACCCTCACCGAAAAGCTGCTGCTCTACGGCGGGGCGATTCAGCAGGCCGGGGCGGTCAAGGCCAAGGGCGAACAGCGCAAGGTCACCTCCGACTGGATGGAAATCGAGAAGCAGCGCGGCATCTCGATCACCTCCACCGTGCTGCAGTTCGATTACGCCGGCAGCACGATCAACCTGCTCGATACCCCCGGCCACCAAGACTTCTCCGAAGACACCTATCGCACCCTCGCCGCCGCCGATAACGCGGTGATGCTCGAAGACGCCGCCAAGGGCCTCGAACCCCAGACCCGCAAGCTATTTGAGGTCTGCCGGCTGCGGCACCTACCGATCTTCACCTTCATCAACAAGATGGATCGGCCCGGTCGCGATCCCCTGGCCCTGATCGATGAAATCGAAAGCGAATTAGGGCTGGCCTGCTGGCCGGTCAACTGGCCGATCGGTGGCGGCGACCGCTTCCGGGGCGTCATCGACCGGCGCAGCCGCACCGTCATCCTGTTTCAGCGTGCCGAACGGGGCCGCCAAAGCGCCGAACGCACCCTGGCGATCGATGATCCCGAGCTGGCCAACCTGGTCGAACCAGAACTACTCAGCCAGGCCATCGAAGAACTGGAGCTGCTCGATGGGGCCGGCGCCGAACTCGATCTCGAGCTCGTCCATGCCGGTGATCTCAGTCCCGTCTTCTTTGGCTCAGCGATGACCAACTTCGGCGTGCGGCCCTTTCTGGATGCCTTCCTTGAACTGGCCCAATCCCCCATCGCCCGCCAATCTGCCGAGGGCAGCATTGATCCTTTAAGGCCCGATTTCAGTGGCTTTGTTTTCAAGCTGCAGGCCAACATGGATCCCCGCCATCGCGACCGGGTCGCCTTCGTGCGTGTCTGTTCGGGCCGTTTCGAGAAGGACATGACGGTGCGCCACGCCCGTAGTGGCCGCACCCTGCGCCTCTCCAGACCCCAAAAACTATTTGGCCAAGATCGAGAGGTGGTGGAAGATGCCTATCCGGGTGATGTGATTGGCCTCAACAACCCCGGCATGTTCGCCATTGGCGACACCCTTTACAGCGGCCCCCGGGTCGAATACGAAGGCATTCCCTGCTTCAGCCCCGAAATCTTCGCCTGGCTGCGCAATCCCAACCCCTCGGCCTTCAAAAGCTTCCGGAAGGGCGTCAATGAGCTGCGGGAGGAGGGGGCCGTCCAGGTTCTATACGACACCGATGCCAGTAAACGGGATCCGATTCTGGCGGCCGTGGGCCAGTTGCAACTGGAGGTGGTTCTCTACCGGCTTGAGCACGAATACGGGGTTCAAGCCCGCCTCGAACCCCTCGATTTCACCGTGGCCCGCTGGGTCAGCGGTGGCTGGGCGGCCCTGGAGGCGGTCGGCAGGGTATTCAACTGCAAAACCGTGCGCGATCCCTGGGATCGCCCGGTGCTGCTGTTTCGCAATGACTGGAACCTCAACCAGCTGCAGGAGGACCACCCGGAACTCGCCCTGGCGGCAGTGGCGCCGGTGGTCAGCGGCACCGAACCGATCGCCCTCTGAGGCCAGATCGGCCCATGGACCGTCAAGTTGATCACCACGGCGCTCGGCGGGGCGCGCCAGAATGGTTGCAACATCTCTTCATGCCTCCTCGGGCCGGTTCCATCCATGCCCAACCCCCTCTGGCTCGTTCGTCCCCGCAGTGATGGCGGCCGTGATTTCGTCAGCTTTCGGCCCTTCCAAAGCGATCCAGACGCACAGATGATTGAAATTCGGGAGGGCAGTCACCTTCCCCCCCAGATGCCCCTGCTCAAACGCCGGCGCCGCCTGGCCATCGCCGAAGCCATCGCCTGCCGCCAATCCCTGCTGCTTGAGGCCGGATACCACCGCAGTGAACCTCTTTTCTGATCGCGATTGCCTACGCTCAGGCCATGACCAAAGGTTCCGATCCAATCCCTGAGCCCTTCAGGCCCGCGGCGGCTCCGTCCGACCCCTATAAAAAGCTTGGGGTGGCCCACGATGCCAGTTTTGATGACGTGCAGCAGGCCCGTCAAAGCCGCCTTGATGAGGTGAGCGACGACCCGATGGAACGGGCCCGCATTGAGGCGGCCTACGACTCCATCCTGATGGATCGGCTCAAGGAACGGCAGCAGGGCCGGCTCAGCAGCGCCGCCCGCACGGCCTCCCAGAAGGAGCAAACGGCGGCAACTGAGCGTTCGGCTTTGCCCTCCCTGCGCTCCACCCCCTCTTTCCCCCTGCCAAAACTGGCCAGCCCTTCGCTGGCGGCGCTGCCCAACCTGACCATGGCCAATGGCCAGGAGCGGCTTTTTCCCTTGGCCGCCCACGGGCTGCTGTTGGTGCTGTTGCTTGCCCTGCCCCAGGCATCCGGGGCGATGCTGCTTGCCCTGGCTTGCCTCGCCACCGTATTCAATCTGCTCAGGCGCCAGGTCAAGTTCGGCCGGGCCATCGGCTGGACCCTCGGCCTGCTACTGGTCGGCCTACTGGTTGGCAACCTGGTGCTCCAGCTAGTTATGCAGCTGGTGCCCGCCGTCATGCTGGCCACTATGCCCTTGGGCCCCATGCAACTGCTGGGCGCACCAGTGATATTAGTGCTGCTGGCCGGGGCCCTGCTGCTGGCCTGAAGCCAACTAAAGCCCGAGTTCAGGCCACGGCAAAGCCATCAATCAGCGTTTGCAGGCCGGCCGCATCGAGCCGATATACAGAACTACAAAAATGACAGGTGAGTTCGGCCTGGCCATCCTCCTGAAGCATGGCGGTAAGTTCGTCGCGGCCAAGTAATTTGAGCGCACCGACGCTGCGGTTGTAGCTGCAGGGACAGCGGAAGCGCACCGGCGTGATCGCCTGCGGGTCCGCTCCGGGTTTGGCATCAAGGTCGGGAAAAATGTCCTCCAACAGCCCCTCCAAATGGTCCCCATGGCTGGCCAGGCGGGCGCTGAAATCATCGATTTCGCGGCAACGTTCCTCCAGCAAGGCCACCAACGCCGGTTCCCGTGCCGCCTTGGGCAACACCTGCACCAAAACTCCACCGGCGCAACGCACACCACTGCGATCCAGCCGTTCACCCACGAAGACCGCCGAGGGAGTCTGCTCGGAATGCAACAAATAGGAGGCGAAATCATCGCCAATCCCACCACTAACCAGCTCCACCGTGCTGCTAAAAGGCACCCCCTCGCCGATATCACGGACGACATGCAGATAGCCGGTGCCGGTGGCCCGCTGAAAATCAAATTGGGGCGGACCGTCGTCGCTGGCCAGCAAATCAAGTTCCAGGTCCGGTTGGCCCACGTAGCCCCGCACCGTGCCGTCGCGCCCGGCATCCACCGTCATCCCCCGCAAGGGACCGTCGGACTGGATGCGCAGATTGACCCGGCCATGGGCCACCTTCATCGAACTGGCCAACAGCAGGCCCGCCGTCATCGCACGCCCCAGCAGGGCCGTTGTCAGAAAAGACAGTCCATGGCGGCGCCGGGCCTCGGCGCTGGTTTCGCTGCTGTTGACCGCCACCAGGCGGATCCCGCCCCCCGCGGCGGTGGCCCGCAGCAGTTGATCCGCCATCAGCTTGATCCGTCTGCAGGCATCGTAAGAAGCCTGGTGGGGAGCAGGGGCTCCAGCACGCCATCAACTAGCTGCCAAGCCTCGCTGATGCGACTAGCAAACAGCTCCGGTTCGTGGGTCACCACCAGCAGGGCCCGCTGCTTTGCCAGCTGATCCAGCAGCCCCAGCACCTCCTCCCGCACCGTCCAATCCAGGCCGGCGGTTGGTTCATCAAGCAACAACACCTGCGGATTGCGCAGCAGCTGCACCGCCAGGGCCAGGCGCCGTTGCTGGCCGCCACTGAGACGCTCGGGAGCCTGCTGCAGGGAGATGCCGGCAAGGCCCACCTGGGCCAGCACCTGCTCGATCGCCTCGCCCCCCAGGCGCCGCTGACCCAGGCGCAATTCCTGACCCACGGTCAGGCCCAGGAAATGGCGTTCGGGAAACTGAAACACCAGGCCACAGAGCCAGCGGCGCTGCCGGGCCGCCACGGGCTCGTTATTCCAGAGAAACCGGCCGCCATCGGCCTCAGCCATGCCACTGATTAGCTCCAGCAGGGTGGTTTTGCCACTGCCGCTGCGGCCCGCCACCAGCACCGGTGTGCCGACGACCAGCTTCAAATTCACCTGCCGCAGCACCGGCTGGGGCAAGGTGGCGGGGTGGTAGCGGACGTCCTGCAACTCAAGCATCGGCCCAGCATGCCTGGCTGGCGATCGTGTTGGATGGGTAGGCCTAGGGCCTGCACCTTGACCATGGAGGTTCGCTTTCGCGAAGTCGATCCGTTCAATTGCTGGATTTGGCTGCGCTTTGCCGATCCCCCGGGCCAGGCGGAGAGAAGTTATGTCGAAACCGTTTTCGATAGCTGGTTTTTTCTGGGCAAACTGGGGGCCTTCAATGCCGAAACCCTGCAGGCCCATGAAGCGGGCGCCGATCTGAGTTGGTTGGCCTGGGAAGCGGAAGGCTCCAGCCGCGCCCTGCCGGCCTTGATGCACAACATGGCGGTGATGGAATATTTGGATACCTGGGGCCGTTGCTGGCTGGACCTGGGCACCAGCGATGCCCTGGCCCTCGATGTGTTGATCAACGCCTTGAGCCAGCTCAACAACGATGTAGTTGAAATCGAGGAACTGCTGATCGGCGGCATCAACGAGGACTGGCCAATCGAAGACGATCCGGACAGCCCTTTTGCTACCAACGACGACAATGAAGATGATGAAGACGACACCGACTCCGACAACGATTGATCTCACCCGCCGATGGCCCGGGAACTGCGTCGCCTGCTGATCCCACCGTCCCGGTGGTCCCGGCAGGGCGACCCCAACCTGTTAGCCCTGGAGGCCGCCGAAAGCCATTACCTGGCCAGGGTTTTGCGCTTCCGTCAGGGGGATCGGCTGGCGGTGGTTGATGGCTGCGGCCAGCTCTGGAGCGCGGTGCTCGAATCGGAGGAACAACTGCGATTGGAACAGCCGCCGGATGCCCCCCTGGAGCAATCCAGGCCGGTGAGCCCGGCCCTGACCCTGGCCTTGGCCGTTCCCCGCCGGGATGCCGAGCTGGTCTGGCGCATGGCGGCCGAACTGGGCGCCGCCCGCCTGCAGCCCCTGCTCGCGGCCCGGGGAGTGGTGCGCGAACCGCTGCCCCTGGAGCGCTGGGCCACGATCATCCGCGAAGCCACCGAGCAATGCGAGCGCCTCTGGCTACCGGAGCTGGCGGCGCCCCTCTCGGCAAGCCGCTGCTGGGGCGAAGCGATGCCAGGAACACGCCTGCTGGCCACCACCCGCCGTGCGGACATCCCGCCGCTGGCGAGCCTGGTACAGACCATCTGGAGCCAGAATCCCCGTGAGCCCATCACCCTGGCGATCGGCCCGGAAGGGGGATGGAGCGAAGAAGAAGAGCGCCAGGCCCTGGGCGCCGGTTGGCAGCTAGTGACCCTGGGGGAGTCGATCCTGCGCACCTCAACAGCCGCAGTGGCAGGGCTGGCCGCCCTGGCGCTGCTACGGCCCGCTGCTGCCGAATGAGCGCGATGGCGCCAACCCCTTCAGTTCTTCATCATCGAACGGGCGATGTCGCGGAAGCCGGCCAGATTGGCGCCAGCGGTGCGGCGACGGCGGGTGAGGCTGGCACCGGGCACCAGACATTCCGGCGCAAAGGTCACGGTGCTGGCGGGGGGACGATTGGCCTGGGCGGCGGCCAACTCGGCGGCGATCTCCTCGGCGGTGGTGCGAGCCGCCGTGGCGACTGCGACGGCGGTTGGCGCTGCGGCACTTGCCGCTGCAGTTGTAGGCGCTGCAGTTGTTGGCGCTGCGGTTGTGGTGCCTGGCGCCACGGCGGCCGCGGCCACCGCAGCAGGGGCCACCGCAACGGCAGCCACGGCGGCTGGATCCACCGGCGCCACCGGCGCGATCACCGCCGCTACCGGGGCCGTTTCAGCACCGTTGGCGTTGGACCCATTGTCCTCACCGGTGAGGTCGAGGAAAAACTTGGCCTTCTTGAAGAACATGGTCCGCCCAAACCTGTTGTTCGATTATCAGCCCTGGGCGCCTCCTGCCGGACGCCGCCTTAGATCTGTGCAACAGAACCGGGCTCGGCCGATGCCACCCCTCCCTCCCCAAACCCTGGCGACCTGGGCCCTGGCCCTGGTCCTCAATGGCGGACTGATCGCCCTGGCCCAGCGGGCGCCCCTGCTCACCAAGGCGGGCTGGGTCCATGCCGGGGTGCTGGGCACGGTGCTCTGGGGCTGCCTGGGCTGGCGGGGCTGGCTGGCAGTGGTGGCCTACCTGGCCCTGGGCTCGCTGGTGACCCGCCTTGGCTTCCGGCACAAACAGGCCCGCGGCCTGGCCGAGGCCCGCGGCGGCCGGCGCGGGCCAGAAAATGTCTGGGGCTCGGCGCTGGTGGGGGCCGTGCTGGCCATGGCCAGTGTCCTGGTGCCACCCCCTTGGCGGCCCTTGCTGCTGCTGGGTTTCGCCGCCAGCTTCAGCGCCAAACTGGCCGACACCTGCGGCAGCGAGATTGGCAAGCGCTGGGGGCGCCGCACCCTGCTGATCACCACCTTGAGGCCCGTCCCCCCCGGCACCGAAGGGGCCGTGAGCCTGGAGGGCAGCCTGGCCAGCGCCGTCGGCGCCGCGGCCATGGCCACACTGATGGCCGCCCTGGGCTGGATTGCCACTCCCCATGCCTGGGCCTTGGTGACCCTGGTGGGGCTGCTGGCGACCCTGGCCGAAAGTGTGATCGGCGCCACCCTGCAGCAGCGCCTGCCCTGGCTCAGCAATGAGCTGGTCAATGGCCTCCAAACCCTCTTGGCGGCCCTGCTTGCCATGGCCAGCGCCGCGGCCCTGGGCGGGGGCCTGCTGGCCTGAGGCGAATCTCCCTTGGGGCCACACCCTGGGGGCAGCCTCAGCCCCGTTGAATGCCCACTGCTGAGGCGACTTTCGCCTCAGCCCACTGCTGGGCGCCGTCGCGCAGGCCGGCCAGGGCGGCATCAAAGCGGCGCTGAGCCATACGGGGATGCCAACCGAGCTGCTGGCCCAGCTCAACCCAGGTGCAACCCAGCTGCAATCGACCCACCAGCAGGTCGCGGATGGCGGGATCCAGCGCCGCCAGTTGGCTTCTCAGCCAGGCCAATTCCGGACTTGGCGACGAGTCATCGCCTTCTGCGTCATCGCCGGCTGAATCACTGATCTCCGGCCCCGCCTGGGGCGCAGCAACCAAGGCATCAAGTAGTGAGCGGCCACTGGCGCCACTGCCTTCCTGCGGGGCGATGGGCTCATCCAGGCTGCGGGCCCGCCCCAGGGGCCCCAGGGCCAGGGCCTCGTCGAGCACATCGAGGCGACAGTCGAGGGCCTGGCAGAGCTTGGCGGCAAGCAGCGGCGTTTTGCCCTGCTGCCGGCGCTGTTCCTGCAGGGCCAAGGCCCGCTGCCGCAGTTCCCAGAGGCGCCGCGGTACCCGCACCAACGGCTCCCGGTCCCTGATTTCGTGCTGAATCGCCCCTTTGACATAGGGGATGGCAAAGCTGCTGAGACTGGCAGCACGGCTGGGATCAAACGCCTCGATCGCCTTTAGCAGGCCCAGGCTGCCCACCTGGGTGAGATCGTCAAAGGCCAGGGCACTGTTGACGCCATAGCGGGCCGCAATGCTGCGGACCAAGGGCAGATTGGCCCGCACCAGGGCCTGGCGCAGGACGCGGCGTTGGTGACCATCGCGGCTGGCGGCATAGGCCTCCAGCCACAGCCGGTTGCGCTCTGAAGCCGAGAGAGAGCCGACCTTGCCTGCCGCCCCTGGCATTTCGCCCCGGCCTGCCCTGAGCCCAAGGGCAGCTGACAGGGGAGGAGGGCGATCGGTAACGGGCGCCTTGGGGGTAGAGGCAGCAGCGGTCGCCGCCCCGGCCAGGCTGACCTCTGGCTGATGCGAGATCAAAGTGGCGTGGGTCGTGGAATGGCGAAGCGGGGGAAGGGGAGCTTGAGGGAAGGGCATCGTCCCGGTCATGGAGGGATGGACAGGATGAAGCGGTTCCAATCCAGCGCCATCCCCCGAACGGGGGAATTGGGGGGTCAGCTCCAACCCACGGGCGTCGCCAAGGTTTCAAGCCTTAATCCAGCCCACTCCAGCAAGGCTGGCCAGGTGCGCAAGCGTTGGAACACCCGCCGGTGGCCCTCGCCATTGAGATGGACGCCATCGAGCAGCAGCCAATCGCGCCAGCAGGGATCCTCAAGTAAGGGATCGATCAGGGGCAGGAAGGGCACATCCGCCTCCATGCAGGCCTCCTCCAGCAAGCCCTCGTAACGGCGCACCGTCGCCAAGTCGTACCAAAGCACTTCCGCCAGGGGCATGGCCTCCGCCAGCACCGGGGTGAGCCCCAATACAAAAACCGGCGCCAAGCGGCGGCACTGGCGCAGCAACTGCTCAAAGCCGTACAAAAAGGCCTCCGGTTCCAGCTGCACACGGCCGTCGGGCCGGCCCACCCGGGCCGTGTCGTTGAGCCCCACCGCCAACAGGATGCCCTGGGGGCGCTGGCGGCGCAATTCGCCCCGCACCGCCACCTCGGCCTCCAGGCGGGCGGCGACGCGCTCCAGGCCATCGCCGCGCACACCGAGGTTGTAGACCACCGGCCCATTGGGCAGGTCCATCCAATGGCGCTTGAGGCTCTCGCACCAGCCGCCCTGGTCCGGGTCCCCCCAACCGAAGGCGCCGCTATCCCCCAGGACGATCAGTTTCCTGGGAACGGCAA
>CANGZM010000092.1 GCA_947458155.1 Synechococcaceae cyanobacterium
TATCGCCGCCACGCCCACGACGACACCTAAGACCCCGACTCCCCTGACACCTGGTCGGCGGCTGCCAGCCGGACCGCCGCCGCCTTGAGCTCGGGTTGGCGTGAATGGGGACAAAACAAGGCGTGCATCAAAGCATTGGCTTCACAGGCCTTCTCCTGGCTGCCGCCCCAGTGCATAGGCAAAAACAGAGTGCCTGGACGAATACGGTCCGTGATCTGCACCTTGGCGGTGACGCTGCCGCGGCGGGAGCTGATCTGGGCCCAGGCGCCATCGACCAAGCCATATCGTTTGGCATCGCCGGGATGAACCTCAAGCAAGGGTTCGGGATGCATCGCGTTGAGCCTTGGCACCTTGCCCGTGCGGGTCATGGTGTGCCAATGCCCCAGATAGCGGCCCACCGTCAGGACCAGGGGGAAGGCTTCGCAAGGCGGCTCACCCAGGCCCAGCGGTGGATCGCAGAGGAAACGGGCCCTGCCACTGGCTGTGGCAAAGAGGTGATCGCCGTAGAGCCGCTTTGAGGAGGTTGTGGGTTCGCTGCCGGCCGGAAAGGGCCACTGCTGGGGACCGGCCTGGGCCAACAGCCCATGGGATAAACCGGAGAGATCACACAGGCGGCCGGCGGTAAGAGCCACAAATTCGGCAAAGACATCCGCCGCCGTGCTGGGGGGAAATTGGGCGCTATAGCCCAAGCGTCGACCTAGTTCGGCGAACACCTGCCAATCCGGCCGCGCTTCTCCGGGGGGTTGGCGAAAAGCTGGAGCAAGGGTCACCCGCCGTTCGGAATTGGTCATCGTGCCCTGCTTTTCACTCCACTGGGCCGCAGGCAAAAGCAAGTGGGCGTAGGCGGCGGTCTCGCTGCCGGCGTAGGCCTCACTGAGCACCACCATGGGGCAACGGCTCACCGCAGCGCGCACCCGTTCGAGATGGGGAAGGCTGACCAGGGGATTGGTGGCAGCCACCCACCAGAGGTCCAGGGCATCGGCCTCCATGGCCTCAATCTGTTGCCAGACGGAAAGACCGGGGGCAGGGTCGATGGAACCCGGTGCCAGGCCCCAGGCCTGCTCCAGCTCGGTGCGGTGGCTGGCATCCGTCACAGAGCGGTAACCAGGTAATAGCTGGGCCAGGCCACCGGCCTCGCGACCCCCCATGGCATTGGGCTGGCCCGTCAAAGAGAAGGGACCGCAGCCGGGTTTGCCTATCTGGCCACTGAGCAAGTGCAGATTGATCAAGCCGCCCACGGTGGCCGTGCCCTCAACGCGTTGGTTCAGTCCCATCGACCAGAGGCTGAGCACGGCACTGGAGCCGGCCCAGAGGCTGGCGATAGCCCGCAGATCCTCCTCGGGGATTCCACACAATGCAGCCGTACGCGCCGGCGTCCAGGCGGCCACGTGGGCCTTGAAATCCTCAAAGCCTTCGGTGGCGGTGGCCACAAACGAACTATCGATGCTGCCGGCCTGCAAAAGCAGATGGGCGATGCCATGCAACAGGGCCAGATCCGTGCCCGAGGCGATGGCCAGATGCCAGTCGGCGATCGCCGCCGTGGCCGTGGCGCGGGGGTCAATCACTATTATTTTCAAGGCTAGTCCCTGGCGCTTCTTGCGCTTGAGCAGGCGCTGGAACAACACCGGGTGACAATCGGCGGTATTTGTGCCGATCAAAACCACCAGATCTGCCAGATCGATGTCTTCATAGCAGCAGGGTGGGCCATCGGAACCCAGGCTGCGGGCATAGCCTGACACTGCTGAACTCATGCAAAGGCGTGAGTTGGCATCGAAGTTGTTGCTGCCAATCGCCCCTTTGAGCAGCTTTTGGGCGATGTAATAATCCTCGGTATGGAATTGGCCACTGCCATAGATCGCGATGGCCGACGGTCCGCGCTCTTTGAGGGTGGTCTTAATGCGGACCGTGAGCAAATCAAAGGCTTGCTCCCAGCCAATGCGCTCGAAGGGCTGGTCCAATCCGGCGCGGTAAGCGGGAAAGAGAAGGCGCTCTTGGTCGAGGGTCTCCCCCACCGTGGCGCCCTTGATGCACACTTGGCCCAGGCTCGAAGGGTGCTGCCGGTCCCCCCGGGTGCCCCAGGGTCGGGGCGCCTGCCCGTTCTTGTCATCGGCGGCAGGCGGCAGCATCTGCAGCCCGCAACCGACGCCGCAGTAGGGGCAGACCGAACGGACCGGTTGACTTGGGGAGGTGGAATCGACAGCCATCGGGCGCGACAGGGCAAGGCAGCTTTGGCCACAGCCAAAGACCGGTTGCAGGGCCTGGGATCGCCCTAAAGACCTGCCCAGCTTGGCTGACCAGTCTTGGCCCTGGGGGTTTTAGTAAGAAAGCAGTTGCTGTTGGCAGGTCAGGCCGATGCAGACGCAAGTGATCCTGCGGGCCTGCTGCCTTTGCGGCGGCCAAAGCCGGCGCATGGGTCAGGACAAGGCCCTACTCCTTCATCCCGATGGAGGCACCTGGCTGGAGCGCACCTTGTTGTTGTTGGCAGGGCTGGAGCGGCCCGTCACCCTGGTCAGTCACCAGCCAAGCCACCACCAGGCGGCGCTGGGGTTGGCGCAGCGCTGGGGCTGGGGCGATCGCCTGGAGCTGCTGGTCGAACCGGAGCCCAGGGAAGGCCCGTTGTTGGCCCTGGCCCGCCTAATGGAGCATCACCCCAACCAGCGGCTGCTGCTCTGCCCCGTCGACATGCCCTGGCTGCGACCCTCGACCCTGGCGGCCCTGGTGGCCGCCCCAACCGATGCCAGCGTCATCCTGGTGGCCCATGACGGGGAACGGCGCCAACCGCTGCTGGGCCTCTATCCCAGTGATGGTCGCCACCGGGCCGCGATCGGGGCAGCCACCGCGGCGGGGGAGCGGGGGTTGCAGCGCTGGATTGCCACGGTCGGTTGCCAGGAGCTGGCCCTGCCCCCAGGCCCCTTGCGCAACGCCAATAAACCCGAGGACCTCGCCCCGCTCTGGGGGGGGACGCCAGGGGCAAAGGAACGGCCGTAGCTTGCCGCCATGCAGCCTCCCCCCCTCCAAGATCGTCTCGGCCGCCCCCTCGGGGTGGTGCGCCTGTCCCTGACAGCACGATGCAACTTGAATTGTCCCTACTGCCTCCCCGAGGGCAAGGATCCTCCCGGCATGCTGGGGGTGGAGGAAAGGCGGGAGCTGGTGGCCGCCAGCGTCGATCTGGGCGCCCACACCCTGCATTTGACCGGTGGCGAACCGCTGCTGGATGCCGACCTGGAGAACTTGATCCAGGCGCTGCAACCGCTCCGGCCCCGTCTTCGGCGTATCGCGCTCACCAGCAACGGACAGCTGCTCTCGGCCGAACGAGCCAAGGCCCTGCGCAAAGCCGGGCTCGACAGTGTCACCCTCAGTATCGATGGCACCGATACCAACAGCGTGGCGCGGATGAGTGGCCGCCGCGATGGCGGCCTGGTGCTGGAGCGGGTCCTCGCCGCCATTGAACATGCCCGCTCGGCGGGCTTTGATCCGATCCAGGGTGGCTTGAAGCTGAATGCCGTGATCCAACGCGACGTCAACGAGGACCAGGTGCTTCCCCTGGCTTCCCTGGCACGTCAACGGGGGCTGGAATTGCGTTTGATCGAATACATGGATGTGGGCAACCGCAACGGCTGGCAACCAGACCAAGTGCTGGCAGCCGCCACCATGGTTTCCCGCATTCACAACCACTGGCCCCTGGAGCCCCTGGAGCGGGAAGCCAACGCCACCCACCGGCGCTGGCGCTATCGCGATGGGGGTGGGGCGGGGTCCCCTGTTGCCCCCCCGATCAGCACCATCGCCTCGATCAGCGAACCCTTCTGCGGCGACTGCAATCGCCTGCGCATCACCGCCGATGGCTTGGCGTTTGCCTGTCTCTTTGCCAGCACCGGCACGGACCTGCGGCCCTGGCTTAGGCCCAGACCCCAAGCGGCCGCCCTGCGCCTTGCCCTGGCCGACCTCTGGCACTCGCGCAGCGATCGCTACAGCGAAGAACGGGCTGAGCTGAGGGCCAAGGCCACCTCCCACGCAAGCCTGTCCCCCCACGCGGAAATGGCCTATCTGGGCGGCTGATCCGGGTCTTCGCCGAGGCGGGGCAAAAGCTGCACCAAGTTGCAGGGACGGCAGCTGGCATCCAGCTGGGCGCGTATGAGCCGATCCCAGCCCGTCAGCACCGCATCAAGGGAGCCGGGCAGAACGAACACGATGGTGCCGTTGGCTACCCCTGCCAGACAACGGCTCTGCAGGGCACTGGTGCCAATCGTCTCAAAGGAAAGCACCCTGAACAGTTCGCCGAAGCCGTCGATGGTCTTGTCCAGCAAGGGAGCAACCGCTTCAGGGGTGCCATCGCGCCCCGTCAAGCCCGTTCCGCCGCTGCTAAGCACCACCTGCACGGCGGGATCGGCAATCCACCGACTCATCTCAGCGCGGATGCGGTAGCGGTCGTCGGGCACCAAGCACCGCTCGGCCAGCTGATGGCCGTCCTCCAGCAAGCGTTGCTGGAGGGCATCACCGGAGGGATCGTCATTCAGGCTGCGACGGTCAGAGACCGTGAGTAAGGCGATGGCAAGACCCACGATCGCTTCCCGGCGCTAATGACCCATTCTGGGCGGCCTGGCGGAGGCTGCGGGGGTAGCGGGCCCCAGACGGCAGACTGATGGAATGGGCCTGAGTTGGGGAAAGCCATGACGTCTGGGGAACTGCGGGTGCGGCTGTTCGCTGGTCTGCGGGAGGAGGCTGGCTGGCAGGAACGGAGGCTGGTCCACCAAAGCGGCATGACCGCAGCGGCAGTGTGGAAGTTGTTAAACCTCGGCGGCACCGCTCCCCCCACCACGGTGCGGGTGGCCATCAACCATGAATTTGCCGCCCTAGACACCCCCTTGGGCAGCGGTGACGAACTCGCCTTCCTGCCGCCGATCAGTGGAGGCTGAGGCGTGGCTACCCCCCCGCTCCCCGTTCTGGTGGATGTGGAGCTGCTGACCACCTCCTTTGACCCCCTGCCCAGCCTGGAAGCCTGGCAGGCCCTCTTGAGCAAGGGGCCGGCAGCAATTGCTGCGGCCGAAGCCCACTTCATCGGTCGGGTGCGACCGGTGGCATCAGATGGCGCCCCCTTGGAGGCGCTGGAGCTGGAGCACTATCCGGGCATGAGCGAACGTCGGATCGCGGCGATTAGTCAGGCCCTGGCGCACCAGCACGGAGTCGCCGCCGTGCTGGTGCGCCACCGCGTCGGCCGTCTCAAACCTGGAGAGACCATCGTGATGGTGGCGGTAGCGGCGGATCGGCGCGGGCCGGCCCTGCGCTGCTGCCAGGAGGTGCTCGAAACGCTCAAACATCAGGCGCCGTTCTGGAAACGGGAATGGGTCAACGGCTGCGGCCACTGGGTGGCAGGAAACACTCCCCTCTGAAGCTGGGCCGTCGCCGCCCGGCCAGGCCATCGCCTCAGAACAGGGAGCGCCGCAGCAGCCGGGCCCAGAGCTGAATGCCGGGCTCAAGGGTGGCGGCTGCGGCTGGGATCTCCAACAGCAAATCGGCCCCCTGCAACGAGCCGATGCGGGAGGAGGCCTGGCTGCCCTCCAGCCGCGCCACGGGCAGGCCCTCCCCATCCACCTCCAGGCGGGCCCGCGCCAACTCCGGCCGACCGGGCCGACGCTCGCAGCGATCGGCCAGGGTCACCCGCAGCCGCAGGGGGACTTCGGGCTCGGCACCCTCTAGGTGTTGCAGGGCTGGCCAGAGCAATTCCAAGGCGGTGATCGCGGCGGCCACCGGATTACCGGGCAGGCCGAACAGGGGCACCGCGCCCAGGTGGCCAAAGGCAAAGGGACGCCCGGGGCGCAGGAACAATTTCCAGAAGTCAACCCGGCCCCGCTCGGCCAGCAAGGGCCGAATCCAATCGCTGTCTCCAGCCGAAACCCCACCGGTGCTTACCACCACATCCGAGACGCTGGCGAGGTCATCAAGGGCCTGGCCCAGGCGCCTGGGCTCATCGGGCTCCCAGCGCGTAACTGCGACCGGGTAACCGAGCCGCAGCAGCAGCGCCCCCAGCAAGGTGCCATTGCTTTCCCAAATTTGGCCGAAGGCGCGTTGGCAGCCTGGCGCCACCAATTCATCACCACTGACCAATAAACCCAAGCTTGGGCGCTTCACCACTTCGAGGCGTTCGACACCACATCCGGCCAGGCGCCCCAGATCGGCAGGCCCGAGGCGATGGCCTGCGGGCAACAGCAGGTCCCCCTGGGCCCCTTCCTCATCGGCCGGGCGAATCCAACGGGCTGCACCCGCTGCGGCGATGAGCTGGATGACCTCCGCTTCGTGCCGCACAAGCTCCTGGGCCAACACCCGGGCGGCCCCAGGGGGCAAGGGGGCACCGGTGAGGATGCGAATCGCCTGGTCTCTTTGGAGGCGGTCCAGGCAGGGAAGGCCTGGAGCTGAGCGACCGACCACGGACCATTGGCGCCCCACAGCAGGCGGAAGCTCATCGCTGACGGCATAGCCATCAAGAATGGCGGCACGAAAACCCGGCACAGCCGCGCTGGCCCGCACCGCCACCGCCGCCACCCGATCGAGGCCCGCCAGCAGGGTCACGGTTTGGCGGCCAGCAAGCGGTTTGAGGCTGCTGAGCACGCGGCAGCGGGCCTCCTCAAGGGGCAGACCTTCGGGAGGGAAAGGCTCAGCCATGGCTGGCGGCAGCGTTACTGGCATCATTCGATTGGCCCTGGCGCACCCAAAGCCCCGAGCGGCCACCCGACTTGCGCAGCAACTGCACGGGCCCGAGCACCATGGCCGGATCGCTCGCTTTCACCATGTCGTAGAGGGTGAGCAGACCGACACTGACGGCCGTCAGGGCCTCCATCTCGACGCCGGTGGAGGCCGTGGTGCTGGCGGCGACCTCGAGCCGCAATCCGCTGCCATCAGCGGCCGCTTCGATCAGCACCTGGACGCCGCTCAAGGGCAGGGGATGGCAGAGGGGAATCAATTCCGAGGTGCGCTTGGCCGCCTGAATCGCCGCCACCCGGGCCACGGCCAGCACATCCCCCTTGGGAGCCCTGCCCTCCAGCACCAGCGCCAACACCGCCGGGGCCATGCGCAAATAACCTTCCGCCACGGCCTGGCGCAGCGTGGCGGGCCGATCGCCCACCTCCACCATGCGCACGGCGCCGGTCGCATCGAGATGGGTGAGGGGTCCGGGCGGGGGCGAAAGGCCAGGTTCGGTGCTCATGGACCCTTGGAATGGGACAGCCAAGGGCTGCCGATGGCTGATCTTGGCAGCGGCAGCACCGGAGCAGGGGAGGCTTGCAGGAAATCCGACCTGCAGCCTCGCCCCGGGCCCCGTAACTCAGCGCAGTTCAAACAGCAGCAGGTCGGCGCCCTGATCGCCGGCCTCAAGGGAAATCGGCCTGCCGGGGGCAAAACCAAGCCCGTCGCCCTGGCGCAAGACACCAATAATCGGGCCCACCGCGATTGTTGCCTGGGCGTCAGCCTCGGCCTCGCCCTGGAAGCTGTGGCTGGGGGTCATGGCACCTGCAGGTGTCTGATGCGCAGGCGTCTCAGCTGAGGCAATATCGCTCGCCATTACTTCGCCCTTAATCATCTGAATCCAGCCTTGAGCGTCAGGTGCCACCGGACAACCAAGCTCCTGGCCGGCGCCAGCACGGGCCCGCCAGAGCCGCACGGGCCTGTTGATGGCCATGGCCCCCTGCTGGCCCTGAGGATCGATCAGTAACGTCCAACCCCGCTCGATCACGAAGGGTTTCTGTTCGTAGCTTGGCGAAAGACCCTTGCCGCTGGGCTCGATCCAGATCTGCAGCAGGTGGCAAGGGGCGGCCGAAGGGTTGGTTTCGCTGTGCACGATGCCGCTGCCGGCAGTCATCCGCTGCACCTCACCGCGGCGCAAGGCTTGGCTGTGGCCCATGGAATCCTGGTGGTGCAATTCGCCCGCCAGCATCACGGTGATGATCTCCATGTCGGCATGGGGATGCATGCCAAAACCTTTGCCGGCCTGAATGCGGTCCTCGTTAATCACCCGCAATGGGCCAAAACCACACCACTCAGGGTCGTAATGACCGGCAAAACTGAAACTATGCCAACTATCAAGCCAGGGGTTCTGGCTGTGGAAACGGTCCGCGGCCGGCCTGTAGGTCAGGCCGGCTTGGTCGAAGCAGGGGCGATTGCGCGTGATCGGGGCGCGGACCATGGCCGGGTCTCTGGGGCATCGGATTAACTTGACTGTGGCGTCATAGCAACGCCATGGCAAGGAGGAACCGGCCCAAGGGGGGTCGATTCCACCATTCTTTCGCGGCAGATCTGCGGCGGAGAACAGGAGGACAGGCGAAGCTGAAGTGCAGCCCCACTAGTAGCGGGGTCTGGGCGCCCTGGGTCTTCAGGATGGGCCGATTTCCAGAATGTAGAACTCGGCGATACCGGCCACCAATCCCGCCAACAGGGCAAGCCTCCAGAAAGAAAAGAGCAGGCGGTTCAGCACGGTGGTCACTGGGGGAATCATCTACGTAGCTCCGCCACTTGGGGCCTGATCTCACTGCCATGGACAGCAAAGGTGGCTGAACTGCGGGCATCAAGCGGCCAGCGCCGCACCCAGACACAATCGGAGAAATCGTCGAAATTGACCACCTGATAGGTGGTGCCTGGTTTTTGGCTAATGCTGATCAGGTCTCCAGGTTGAAAGGTCATGTCAAGAAAAATGAATTTCCGTTACTAAAGCACCTACGGCCTGGGCAATGAGTATTGATGCTCAATCGCTGACCCCCCTTTTCGCCAGAACGGGAAACCCAAGGCCACCCCTGGCAAGCAGCGGCGAAGTGGGCCCAGGACCGACATTTCCCTTGGGCCAGTCCCTTGGGCCAGCGGCCGGCCCAGGAGCTGCGGCCGTAA
>CANGZM010000093.1 GCA_947458155.1 Synechococcaceae cyanobacterium
TAAACCCGGGGCAAGGGAATGGAGCTGGCTGGCAACGGTTTCCCCCGGAACGCTCAGGTTCAAACCGGTTTCGGGGCAATAGGCGGTGAGCTGGCCGCCGTAGCAGGCTGCCGTGTCAATCAAGACAATGGACCCGAGGCGTCGGATGCCGGGACCGGGGGTGTGGCCCACGATCACATCGCCGAAGCGGTGGTCGTAAGCGTTCCAGAACGGCAGGCGAATGGTCAGGTCCGGTTGCCAGGTCTGGGGATCAAAGCCCGCGTGGGTGGCCACCCAGCCCTCGCCCCAGAAGGCCAGGGGCAGGGCCGCCAGCCGCGGCTTCCAGAGCCGACATAGGGAATCCCCCAACTGGCGGTAAGTCTCACAAGCCTCCAGGTTCTGTCGGGACAGGGGCATGGGGCGATTCAGGGCCCTGACGAGGCCGTTTTCGTGGTTCCCCTTCAACCAGACGGCCCGACCCCGCTCCACCAAGGACCAGACGGTCTCCATGGTGGCGGCGACGGCGGGACCCCGATTGATCACATCACCGCAGAAGATCAAACGATCGTCTTCGGGCAAAAGCGCCAGCAGGCATTGCAAAGCCGCGTGGCAACCATGGACATCAGCGATCACCCAATGACGCATCGTTGTGGGAAGCGAAGACAAAGGGTGAATTCAAGTTATTATTGCGTCCTCCCCCCCCATTTGTCAGCCCCCGTAGGACCAGCAGCCATGAACGGTTGCAAGAATTTACCCAGGCTCCTTAAGAACCAGGTGGCACTGATAATGTCAAGTCTCAAATAATTTTAATTCTCAAAAAAGGGAGTCAAAATGGGGGCAGACGACAAGGATGGTTCAGGTTTAACAGATCCCCGCAGCCTGCCCACTACCCGTCGCATCGCCCTGTTGGTCAAAGCCCTCAACGGGGCCCGACGCACAAACGAAGCCCTGGCCCGCTGCCGCGATGGCGAGGAAATGCTGGATGTCTTGGTGGATGCCTCCTCGCGGCTGGGCCTGGGACTGGACCGTGAGGATCTGCGCCATACCCCACCGATCCGAGATTGGATCTGGTGGAAGAATAAGGAAGCTGTACTAACGATTGGCGACAATAAACCGCGTTACCAACAAGATGGCGGCCAAGGCAAAACCCAACCCCCTAGCGATGGGCCAGGGGAACGCAAGCGGTTTTTGGGACTTTTCTGAAGCTGTCGGTTTTTTGCAGCTCGCGGTCCTCAGACCGGCATCACCTGGCTAGCCAGGGGGTCGGGAATCGACGCCGAGGGAGCCACAAACGAGCCTTGGCGCACGAATTCAAGGCGCAACTTCAAAAAAGTGATGAAGCGTTCATCGGTTGACACCACGGCGGCGGCGGGTCGGGGCACGGACTCGCTCTGGGCGGCCAGTTCGGGCGCCTCCAAAAACCGGGGACGACGCAACAACCAGAAATCGATGGCTTTCTGCTGTTCGCCGTAATGGCGCACCCGCTCACGCAGCACCTCCTCCAGGGGCTCCTCCACGGTGAGGAAAGCTTCACTGGCGGCAACGAAGTGGTAAAGCGTCATTGGGGAAGGCAGGAGTCAGGAGGACAGCGTCAAACCGTCAGCAGGACCGCCGCAGAGCGCATCCCGTCGGGGATTCTGGATCAGGAACCTCATTTCCCGCACCGCCTGGCTCAGGCCGACCGCCAGGGCCCGGGCCACGATCGTGTGACCGATGTTGAGTTCTTCCAGGCCAGGGAGGGCCGCCACCGGTTCGACGTTCTGATAAGTCAGACCATGGCCGGCGTTGACCCGCAGGCCGAGCTGGCGGGCCAGGGCAGTGGCTTCCGAGAGGCGATCCAGTTCAGCGACCTGGTTGCCCCAACGTGCCTCGGCATAGCGACCGGTATGCAGCTCCACCCAACGTGCTCCACAGGCGCAGCAGGCATCCAGCTGCCCCGGATCGGGATCGACAAACAGACTCACGCCAATGTCCTGGTCCTGGAGCCGTCCCACCAGGGCGCCAAGGCTGGCGATCTGGGATCTCACATCCAGGCCCCCTTCGGTCGTCACCTCCTCGCGCCTTTCGGGCACCAGAGTCACCATGTCGGGCCGGATCCGCAGGGCGATCGATTCCATGGCATCCGTAGCGGCCATCTCCAGGTTGAGGCGGGTGCGAACGGTGGCGCGCAGCAACTCCACATCCCGATCCTGAATGTGACGGCGGTCCTCCCGCAGGTGAACGGTGATGCCATCCGCCCCGCCCAACTCGGCTAACAGGGCATAGGTCACCGGATCCGGCTCAACGGTGCGTCGTGCCTGACGAACGTTGGCGATGTGATCGATGTTGACCCCGAGACTGGCCATGGCATTGCGAAGGGGAGATCACCGTATCGGCCGCAGGTTCAACTGCCCGTCAAGGGGCCCGATCGGCTGGAAGGGGCCCCTACTTTCAAAAGGATTCTTGTGAAGGTCTAAGCAGGTGTTGGCGGCGGATGTGACCGGACAGGCAAACCGAAATCGGGAAGGCGTCCTGTGCAATGGCGTCAGCCCCTGGTTAGCGCCCCTGGCCATGGCTGTCACCCAGGACCTGGCCCTGCCGGCCTTCTTCAGTGCCATCAAAGTGGTCGGCCGTGAAAATCTGCCCAGCAGCGGTCCCCTGCTGTTGGCCCCTACCCACCGGGCCCGCTGGGATGCCTTGCTGGTGCCCCTGGCGGCAGGCCGTCGCGTCACCGGTCGGGATTGTCGCTTTATGGTCACCCTCGACGAAATGGCAGGGGTTCAGGGCTGGTTTCTGCATCGCCTCGGCTGCTTCCCGGTCAACCAGGGCCATCCAGGCACCGCCAGCTTGAGACTGGCCCTTGACCTGCTGGGCAAGGGGGAACAGGTGGTGGTCTTTCCGGAGGGTCGCATTCAAAGGCGGGACGGCCCCATCACCCTCCAACAGGGACTGGCCCGACTGGCCCAGATGGCCCGCACCCAGGGATGGGAGGTTCCCGTTGTGCCTATCGGTATCGCCTATGCCAAGGAGGTGCCCCAAGCTGGAGAGCAGGCGGCGGTCTGGGTGGGAGCCCCACTCAGGGCCGAGGGGCAGGGTCGTCAGGGGGCCCGTGATTTCACCGCAGCCCTGGCCCTGGCCATGCGGTCGGCCGAGCAAGCGGCCAGGACCCTGGTAGGTCGGCCCATGGACCCCCCGTAAAGTTCAGCCCCGTCGAGCAAGCCCCTTGATCAACGACTCTGTCGCCCCCCGAATGATTGGGGCCTGCGGCCGTGCCGCGGCGATTCTGGCCCTAGTGGTGACCCTGGTCCAGCCCAATCTCGTCCATGCCCAGGAGGACCGCAGACCGATGGTGGCCGGCGTGTTCGATGCCAACGCCGTCCGCTCCCTGATCGCCCGGGGGGACGCCGCCGCCGCTGCCGGCAACCTCCAGGAAGCCCGCCGTCTGTACGACCAAGCCCGTGACGCCGCCAAGCGTCTATTGATTTTTTATCGGGATCTGAGTGGGGCGTTCCGGGGCCTTGACGCCCGCATCCCCCGCGAAATGGATGACAAGGGCCGCCAGACCCTGGATGTGCTGGTGGAGGCGAACATGCGCTTGGCCGGCCTGTTCCGGCGCCAGGGCCAACCGGAGGTGGCGGTGCCCCTGCTGGTTGAAGTGATTACCACCATGACCCCCTCCAGCGAAGCGGGACGGAAGGCCTATCAACAGCTTCGTGAGATGGGTTTTGTCACCACTCCTTACAACGTTCCCACCTCAGGCAACTGAGCCCCGGGAATCCTGGACCGCTTGGCCAAGATTTGTTTTGCGCCGTCCGTAGCCCTAGCTTCTAGATTTCACAAGACCCATTCAGTCCCACCATGGTGCATCCGGATCAGGTGAAGGATGCCATTCGCCATGCCCTTCCCGATGCCGCCGTTGAGGTGGAGGACCTCACCGGTGGCGGCGACCACTTCCAAGTGAAGGTGGTCAGCGGAGCCTTTGCGGGTCTCAACCGCATTCGCCAGCATCAACTGGTGTTCAACGCCTTGAAGGGCGAACTGGAGAGCGAGGCCATCCATGCCCTCGCTCTCCAGACCGCCCTTCCCCCAACCCCCCTCGCCCACTGACCCCCGACCCAGCAAAGCCATGGAAGACCATGTCAAGCAACGCATCGAAGAGCTGATTGCCAGCAGCCCGGTGTTCGTATTCATGAAAGGCAACAAATTGATGCCCCAGTGCGGCTTTTCCAACAACGTCGTCCAAATACTGCACTCCCTTGGGGTACCTTTTGAAACGTTTGATGTGCTCGCCGATGGTGAGATCCGTAATGGTATCAAGGAATATTCAGAATGGCCCACCATTCCCCAGGTCTATGTGAAGGGTGAATTCATCGGTGGCTCGGATATCTTGATCGAGATGTACAACAGCGGCGAGCTACGGGAAAACCTCACCGTCGCCTTGGCGTCCTGATCGGCTAGCCAAGCCGCGCAAGCGATGGGCCGGGCGGATTTCCGCCTGGCTTTTGGCTTGCCTTGGCTTGTCAGGACAACGCAAGTGATGGGTCGGGCGTAATTTCCGTCTGACCCTCCAGGTCCAGGCAAAGCTTGTGGATCCAAGCCATTGTCATTGCAACAGCCTCAGTGGCGTCCGCTTTCAAAAAGCGTGCGAGGATTGCCGTCGGGACTCACAAATGCCGAGGGATCCAGGATCCAGCGTTCAATCAACTCCTCCAGCCGCCGCTGGGACTGGTGATCAAGCACCGATGTCCGGCGCAGGGCATGGAGGTAGCCGTCGGCATAAAGCCTTAGCTCCGATGGGCTGTGATACCTGTCAGCCAGGCTCTGGAGCGCATCGCAGAGGGATTGGAACTGCCGGATGGCGTCGGGATGTTGCAGCGCGGTCATGACATGGGCAAGCCCTTGCACCCATTCTGCTACCTCAAGGGCGTGGTCGCGAATTTGTCCAATAGCGCAAGGAAGCGGGGGGACGGTTTGAAAGGCATCGCCTGATACTCAAAGGTCAGGTTTATTTCCGCTAATGTTAATTTGATTTACTTTGAACCAGGAGCTGCCAACCCCTGCCATGGCTGAGCCGAATGCTAATGACAACGGCGGCCATCCCAAGCGGGTGTTGGTGGTCGATCCCCACGCCACTTTGCGGACAGTTCTTGCCCAACGCCTTCGCCAAGATGGCCACATGGCGGCAGCTGTAGCCACAGCTGTCGAAGCGATTGAACTCTGCCAAGAACTCTCCCCCGACCTGTTGGTGAGCGCCGAGCTGCTGGAAGAAACCTCGGCCCTGAGGCTGGCCGCCCAATTGCATTGCCCCGTGATGGTGCTCACGGCTCGATCCGGATCAGAACCGATTGTTTCGCTGCTGGATGCGGGAGCGGATGATGTTTTGCGCAAACCGTTTGGCCTGGAGGAACTGGCCGCCCGCTGCCGCACGCTTTTGCGACGCAGTGGCATTGGTTTACAGGAGAGGGTTTGTGTTGGCCCACTGGAAGTGCACCTGTTGCTGAGGCAGGTAACCCTGCGGGACCAACCTGTGGAATTGAGTCCGAGGGAATTTGCCCTGCTCTGCGCTTTGCTGATGCCCCCTGGCGTGGTGCGCACTCGCCAAGAGCTGCTACGTATGGCCTGGCCTCCCTTCAGTGGCGGTCCCCGCTCGGTCGATACCCAGGTGCTCACCCTGAGACGCAAGCTTGAGCAGGCCGGATTGGGAGAAGGGGGTGGCATCGAAACCATGCGCCAACAGGGTTATCGCTTTAGCCTCGACACCCTCCCTGATCCGACAGACATGCCCCCTAACGTTCAGATCCCCTTGGCGCCGGCCTTAGCTGTTCAAGCCGATCCTCCTACCCTCCGTTACTAGGGAATGACAGGGTGAGGTAAAACGAGCAAAGCTAGGCTTTCAAATAGCAGCAACAAACCACTGAACACAGCCAATAATTGATAGGTCCAAGGGGGCGTTAATCGCTGAATTTCCCCTACATCCAAACCCGTTGCTGCCGAGAACCGAGCCAGAAAATCTTCAAAATGGGCGATTCGCTGGGGTAAAAGCCAAGACTTGCTTTTGCCGCCCGCGTCCGGGGACGTGCGTACATAAAACACCCTGCCCCCTTGGCTAGTTGCAACAGAATTGAGGGCTTGAATGTCTCCCCAGGCAAGACTCCAGCCTCGGCGCAGAAGCCAATGGCACCAAGCCGGATGACCAACCCGCATACCAGTGTCAGCGATTTCTACCTGCTCGCTGGTAGCCGCCAGCACCAGCAAGAAGCCAAGCAACACGGCAGTACCAACCGGCCACCGCCAGTGGATTGGAGCCAGCAGGGGTAAAGGCAACACCAAGGCTCCATAGAGGCCCAGCAGGCCATAACGAATCAGGGGTGCCATCGGGTAACGATGCACACCGGTGGCAGACTGGATTTCCTTCATCGGTCCTGATCAGAACCGGGGAGAGGTTCGATCTCGGCAGCAGGTTGATAGAGGCCGCCAAACACCTCCTGCTCACGACCCTTCCAGAACGGCCCCAGACGCATCAGATCGGCATGGGCATCGGCAAGAGTCGCCACAAAGTCTTCGGGCGTCATGGAATCCCGCTGCTCCTTAATTTTTACCAGGCGCAAAAGATGCCACATCCAGGGCTTACCCAGCTGGCCTCGGGCCTCCATATACTTGGCCAGATCAGCGGAGCTGGGCAACGGAGCTGAACTCATGGGCGGTTTTCCTCGGGATCCAGGCTATGGAGCCAGGGCCGTGGTCGTGGCCAGGGTCTCGTAAAGATCAGGGCGGAGATCCTCCAGATAGCTGGTCCCCAGCGGATGGGTCGGGCCGTACTCAGCCAGGAAGCAGTCGGCAACCAGGAGGGTGGGCTCCGCCCTGGCGGCACAAAGGACATCTCCGTGGGGACCGCAGATGATGCTGTTGCCCAGGTAGGAGGCCTTCACGCTGCCGTGGACTGATTCCTCACCACAACGGTTGGCATAGGCCACAAAACAGTGGTTTTGGAAAGCATGGGCCGGAATCAAGGTGCGGGAGACATCGGGGTAGGGGCGGTCTGTGCGTTCACCATTGCTGAGCTGGGCCCAGGCATCAGCTGCAGTGGGAATCACCAGAAGTTTGGCCCCTCGTAAGGCCAAAAGGCGGCTGAGTTCCGGGAATTCGGCTTCATAACAATTCAACAATCCCACGGGCACACCGTGGACCTGCTGTACGTTCCAGGCTGGGCCCTCCTCTGGCTGGAGGTAACCGGGGGTCCAACAACGTTTTTCGTCCGGGCCCCACAGATGGGTTTTGCGGTAATTACGCAACAGAGAGCCATCGGCACCGAATAGGGCAATGGCGTCATAAAAACGTTCGACGCCGCCGACTGTGGCCCGTTCCGGATAGGGACAGCAGACCGCCAAACCATGGCGACGAGCGGCGGCGGCCACCCTGGCCAGGCTGGAACCGTCCACAGACTCGGCCAAGCTGCTGACCGCATCTGGGGTGAGCAGATAGCCGCTGAGATAGAGCTCGGGGAAAACAAGCAGCTGTACTGCCTGGGCCGCAGCAAGGGCACAGACAGCTTCCAGGCGAGCCAGGTTTTCGAGAACCGCCGCTTCACTGCCCGCCTGCCCAGTACCTTGCCAGAGCGCCAGGCGAATTCCCAAGCCTGGCTCGGGGGGAGTGGCACGCAGAAAGGACTGGATGCGATATTGCAAATTCACGCAGAAATTGGCATGCATGAACAGGGCGGTCAGCGGCCGATCGCCACTGGCTCGACGATACTATAGATACAAATTCACCCGGACCATGATAGCTCAAAACCGATCCAAACACATTGGCGTCCATAGTGGACTCAGTAATAAACTGAGCACCATAAATTTGCCTATGGAAATACTACGCCACGAGCTTGCAGATCATGGTGTTGATGCAGAGTTAGCCTACGATATCATTCATGAACACTTAATGCTTGATGGAAATTCAAGGCTAAACCTGGCAACTTTTGTCAGCACTTGGATGGAGCCTCAGGCAAGGCGACTAATGGAAGAATGCGCCGATAAAAATATGATTGATAAAGATGAGTATCCCCAGACAGCCGAAATTGAAGAACGCTGCCTCAAAATCCTTGCCAACCTCTGGCACGCTCCCGATCCCGATGCAGCCATTGGTACTTCCACCACGGGCTCCAGTGAAGCCTGCATGCTGGCTGGGCTGGTCATGCGTTGGCATTGGCGCCAGCAGCGACGCTCCCAAGGCAAAGACACGAATCGACCTAATCTTGTCATGGGTACGAATACCCAGATTTGCTGGGAGAAATTCTGTGTGTATTTCGATGTTGAACCCCGACTCGTGCCGATAAAACCCCATCGACTCCAATTAAGTGCCAGCGAAGCTGTTGCCCTATGCGATGAACATACGATCGGTGTCATCGGCATACTTGGCAGTAATTTTGATGGCAGTTACGAACCGATTGAAGAGCTACAGCAACGGCTGGATGGTCTCCAAGAGCACAGTGGCCTCAACATTCCAATCCATGTTGATGGAGCCTCCGGCGCCTTTGTGGCTCCATTTAACTCACCACAATTAATCTGGGATTTTCAGCTCGAAAGAGTGGTTTCGATCAACTGTAGTGGCCATAAATATGGCGGGGTTTTACCTGGAGTTGGCTGGATATTGTGGCGCACCAGCGAACAACTTCCAGAAGAGTTGCGTTTTAATGTCAATTATCTGGGTGGTAATATGCCAACAATTGGTCTCAACTTTTCACGGCCGGGCGCCCAGGTGATCGGCCAATATTTCAACTTTCTCCATCTCGGCCGCCAGGGATTCAA